>NZ_CP017946.1:5635935-5999581 GCF_003952665.1 Bosea sp. Tri-49 | reverse complement strand
TTCGCCATCTTGGTGGCCTGCTGGATATCGCCGGTGGCGCCGGAGGTGATGTTCTCCTTGCCGAAGGTGATCTCCTCGGCGACACGCCCGCCCATGGCGACCGCGAGCTGCGAGGTGAACTCCTTGAACTTCATCGAATAGCGGTCGCCCTCCGGCAGGAACTTGACCATGCCGAGCGCGCGACCGCGCGGGATGATCGTCGCCTTGTGCACCGGGATGCCGGCCGGCACGTAAAGGCCGACGATGGCATGGCCGGCCTCGTGATAGGCGGTTAGCTTCTTCTCCTCTTCGGACATCGCCATCGATTTGCGCTCGGCGCCCATCATGACCTTGTCCTTGGCGTCCTCGAACTCGGCATGGGTGACCATGCGCTTGCCACGGGCGCGCGGCAAGCAGGGCGCCCTCGTTGACGAGGTTCATCAGGTCCGCGCCGGAGAAGCCGGGCGTGCCACGGGCCAAAACCTTGAGGTCAACGTCGGGAGCGAGCGGGACCTTGCGCACATGGACACGCAGGATCTTTCTCGCGACCGGCGACGTCCGGGTTCGGCACGACGATCTGGCGGTCGAAGCGGCCGGGACGCAGCAGCGCCGGGTCGAGCACGTCGGGCCGGTTGGTCGCGGCGATGATGATCACGCCCTCGTTCGGCTCGAAGCCGTCCATTTCGACCAAGAGCTGGTTCAGGGTCTGCTCGCGCTCGTCATTGCCACCGCCGAGGCCGGGCGCCGCGATGGCGGCCGACCGCGTCGATCTCGTCGATGAAGATGATGCAGGGCGCATTCTTCTTGGCCTGCTCGAACATGTCACGCACGCGGCTGGCGCCGACGCCGACGAACATCTCGACGAAGTCCGAGCCCGAAATGGTGAAGAAAGGCACGTTCGCCTCGCCGGCGACGGCGCGCGCGGTCAAGGTCTTGCCGGTGCCGGGAGGGCCGACCAGCAGCACGCCACGCGGAATCCGGCCGCCAAGGCGCTGGAACTTCTGCGGATCGCGCAGGAACTCGACGATCTCCTGCAGGTCTTCCTTGGCCTCGTCGATGCCGGCGACATCCTCGAAGGTGACGCGGCCATGCGCCTCGGTCAGGAGCTTGGCCTTGGACTTGCCGAAGCCCATCGCCCGGCCGGCGCCGTTCTGCATCTGGCGGGACATGAAGATCCACAGGCCGATGAAGATCACGAAGGGCAGCGAATTGACCAGAAGCGCCATGAACCAGGGCGTGCCCTCGGAGGGAGCGCGGGCCGAGACCTGCACGCCCTTCTGCGCCAGCGTCTTCAGCAGAGCCGGATCGCCATAGGGCGCATAGGTGACGAAGCTGCGCCCATCCGAGAAGGTGCCGGTGATCTGTCCTGGCGACCACGACGTTCGCGATGCGGCCGGCCTCGGATTCGTTGATCAGCTGGCTGTAGGGAATTTCGTTGGTGCTGGCGCGCTGGCTCGGGCTCTGGAACAAGGTGACCAGCGCCAGGACCAGCAGGAAGATCACCACCCAGAGGGCGAAATTGCGGAAGTTCGGATTCATCAGGGTTCCGATCCGCTCGCCGGCGGAATTGCCGCGCGAGCCTGTGGTTTTCGCTGCTTAATCTAGGGCTGTCATGCCCCCTTGCCAAGGGAAGGCTGGCTCTTCTTCTCGTTATACCGTCGCAGGGTGAACGCCTCGGCGCCTTTCGCCTTCGCGCATCAGCGTCAGCACCCCGTCGTCGGTGAGCGAGAGGCGGAAGCCGCCGAGCGTGCGGCGCAGCGCCCTGCCCTCGCGTGTGGCGGCAATCAGCGCCTGCGCGCAATCCTCGAGCCGTGCCAGACGCCAGCGGCACGTCGGCCTCATCGTCACTGTCCTGCGCCGCGGCGAGTGCGAGAGCCAGGCCCCGAATGACGATCTCCTCAGGCTCGTGGCAAAGCCGCGCGAAAATCGAACCAGCGCTCTCCAGCCTCCTCGCCGGCAGGCAAGGTCGCCCAAGGCACGGACTGCGAAGGCATCCAGAGCCTCGTCAGCCCGTGCCAGCCGGCGGGCGAGCTGACCGAGCCGCTCGGCGGTCAACCCGTCTTGCGCCAGCTCCGGCAACAGCCCGCGCCAGCGGATACGTGCGAAGCGCGGATCGTCGTTGGACGGATCGCGTACGAAGGAGAGCCCGCGCGCTTCGCAGGTCGCGACGAGCCGGGCTTTCTCGACGCCGAGCAGCGGTCTTGCGAGGACGACTCCGTTCACCGAGCTGCGGGCAGCCATCCCCGCGAGACCGGCAAGGCCAGAGCCCGCGGCATACGGATCAGCAAGGTCTCGGCCTGGTCGTCGAGGGTATGGGCGGGTGACGATAGCGGCAGCGCCAAACGCCTGCGCTTCCTCCGTAAGCAGGGCGTAGCGGGCGGCCCGTGCCTTCTCCTGCAAGCCGGTCTGCGGCTTATGGCCCAGCCAGCGCTTTGTGCGATGCTCGACACCAAGTCCGGCGCAGAGCAGGGCGACCATCAGCGCTTCCTCTGCCGCCTCGGGGCGCAGGCCGTGATCGACGGTGACAGCCAGGAGCCGCGGGCGGCCGCGGGCGGCCCATTCGGCGAGAAGCGCAAGGAGAGCAACGGAATCCGGCCCGCCGGACACCGCGATGACCAGTGCGTCCTCGCCCGCGAGCGGAGCAAACAGGACAGCGGGCGTCCGCCGCCGTCAGGGGTTCGTATCCAGCAGTCTCTGGAGGCGCCGCGGTCAAGCGCAGCGGGCGCGCCGCTGCTCGCGCTCTACGCCCTGACGCACGCTATTCGAGGCGGCCGGATAATCGACGCCGACCTTGGCGAAGGTGGCGCAGGCCTGGTCGCGCGCGCCGAGCCCGTTCAAGGACATGCCGAGCTTGAGCAGGCTGTCGGGGCCCTTGCCAGCCTTCGGATAATCGCGCGAGATCTTCAGGAACTGCTCGGCCGCTTCACGATAGCGCTGGCGCTGAAAATAGCTCTCACCGAGCCAGAACGTCGCATCAGGCGCCAGTCGGTCGCGCGGATAGCTCTGCAGGAACTCGCGGAAGCTCATCTCGGCGCGCTCGTATTCCTTGCGCAGCACATGCGCATAGGCGAGGTCGTAGAGTTCGCGCGGAGTCCCCGCCTGCCCGGTCGCAGCAACGCTCGGGCCACGCGGCGCCGTCGGCGGCAGCGCGCCTTCCGGCACCGGGCGGCCGACATTGGAAAGGTCCATCGGACCCTGCCCCTGATTGCCGGCGAATTCTTCGTCGATGATCTGGCCGAGTTGACGCGGCCCGCCCGCGGCTCCCGGCTGAGCGGCCGGATCGAAAGCGTCGCCGCGACGCTCACGCCCGGGCGGTGGCGGGGGGTTGGTCGGACGGGTGCCCTGCGGCGCCGGCGCAGCGGTATTGCGCTGCCCACCGCGCTCCGAAAGGCGGAATCGACATCCTCCTGGAACTTCCGCAGCTGCTCGGTCAGGCGCCGGTTCTCGAACTGCAGTTGCTCGATCTGTCCGGAGAGCTGGCGCAGCTGGTTCTCGAGGCGGCCCGTCCGCACCACGAGGTCGGCGGCATCCTG
The DNA here is from genome assembly GCF_003952665.1 of Bosea sp. Tri-49. Taxonomy (NCBI): domain Bacteria; kingdom Pseudomonadati; phylum Pseudomonadota; class Alphaproteobacteria; order Hyphomicrobiales; family Alloboseaceae; genus Allobosea; species Allobosea sp. Tri-49. The sequence continues at coordinate 5,996,069 of NZ_CP017946.1, read as the reverse complement.
CGCGGCGGCAGGCTGGATCAGGCCGATCGCCAGCAGCGACAGGCCCGCAAGCAAACCGCGCCGCAGCGGGAGCCGCTTGAGGCCCAAAGTCGAAATCGTCGCAAAGTTCATGTCAGGCAAACCGCATCGCCCCAGGGGTCAGAACTATCACACGCGAATACCGCGGCCAAAATATGGAAAAGCCGGCGCTTTCCTTGCGGTAAGCGCCGGCTGCGTCAAGTCTTGTCGGGCGCCTGGATCAGACGCCGCCGCCGGCGTCGAGCACCGTCACGGCGCGGCGGTCTGCGACCAGCAGGAAATGTCGTTGCAGACCGCGACCGGACGCTCCTTGCCGTAGGAGATGGTGCGGATGCGGTTGCCCGGAATGCCGCGCGAGGCGAGATAGTCGCGCACGGTCTGGGCGCGGCGGGCGCCAAGCGAGTAGTTGTATTCGCGAGTGCCGCGCTCGTCGGCATGGCCTTCGATGGTGAAGGTGTAGCGCGGATAGCGCTGCAGCCAGGCCGACTGCTTGTCGAGAGTTGCGACCGCTGTCGTGGTCAGATCGGTCGAGTCAGTCTCGAAGAAGACGCGGTCGCCGACATTCACGACGAAGTCCTGTGCGCTGCCGGGGGTGGCGGCGCCGCCGGCGCCGAAACCGTCGGCATTCTGATCCTTGGCGCAGGCACCGAGGGCAAGCGCGCCCATCAGGGCAGCGGCGAGGCGTACGGTGCGGGCGCTGGCAGCGGAAAGTGGCGAGCATGGCAATTCTCTCCGAATGTCGGACGCGGAGCGCGCTGGGCGGCGTCACGCGTTCCCCATCAATGATGTGTCAACCTAAACGAGACCTTGCCAGAACAAGGCGAAGTGGCGGCATTGCGGCGTATGGTTAACCAAATGTGGCCGGACGCGGTCTGCGTATCATTGTTGCATTTCCGCATCAGCGCGCGGCGGTCAGCAGCGGCGACCAGGTCGGATCCGAGGCGAAGGCCGGCGTCGGCACCGGCACCTCGACGCGGCCAGTGATGTCGACCATGTAGAGCTTGCCGCCGGACTGCCCGCCCGGGTCGCGGAAGAACATGATGTACTGGCCGTTCGGAGCCCAGTTCGGCGCTTCGTTGTGGAAGCCTTCGGTCAGGATGCGCTCGCCCGAGCCGTCCGGCTTCATCACGCCGATCGAGAAGGCGCCGCCGCCCTGGCGGGTGAAGGCGATGAGGTCGCCGCGCGGCGACCATGACGGCTGCGAATAGGAGCCCTGGCCGAAGGAGATGCGCTTGCCCTCCCCGCCCCCGGCGCCCATGAGGTAGAGTTGCTGCGAACCGCCGCGGTCGCTCTCAAAGACGATCTGCGTGCCATCCGGCGCGAAGGAGGGCGAAGTGTCGATCGCCGCCGTCGAGGTCAGCCGCTGCGTCGTGCGCGAGCCGATATCGATCGCATAGAGATTGGCGTTGCCGCCCTGCTGCAGGCTGAGTGCGATGCGCGCGCCATTGGGCGAGAAGCGCGGGCTCGTCGTCATGTCGGGGAAGTTGCCGACAACCTGGCGCTGGCCAGTCTCGATGTTGAGCACATGCACGCGCGGCTGCTCGCCGGTGCGCTGCGCCATATAGGTGACCTCCTGCGCCACCGGCGAATAGCGCGGCGTCACCACCGAGGTCGCGCCATCGGTCAGATAGCGCACATTGGCGCCGTCCTGGTCCATGATCGCGAGCCGCTTGCGCCTTGCCTCCTTCGACCCGGATTCGTCGACGAAGACGACACGGGTGTCGAAGAAGCCGCCGACACCGGTGATCTTGGTGAAGACCGCATCCGAGATGATGTGGCCGACCCGGCGGGAATTGTTCGGGTCGGTGAAGTATTGCTGGCCGTCGATCTGCTGACCCGCAACCACATCCCAAAGGCGGAACTCGGCCTTGAGACGGCCGCCATCGCGCGAGACCCGGCCGATCACCAGCGCCTGCACGCCGGCTGCCTTCCAGGCCTCGAACTGGGGCGCCGCGTCGAAGGGCGGATTCTTCTCGGGGTGGCGCGCCTTCTCGATCGGCAGGAAGTAACCGCAGCGCTTCAGGTTGTTGGAGATGATGCCGGAGACCAACGCGCCGCCCTCGCCGGCGAAGTCGGCGACCGCGATCGGCATCGGCTGGAAAGTGCCCTTGCGCAGGTCGATCACCAGTTCGGCTCGTGCCGGTGCGATCAGTGCCGGCAGGACCAGCGTCGAGCCGGCCAGCGCGAGCGCGTGCCGGCGGGTCGGCCCGGCAGCACGGCCAGCTGGATGAAGGGCAAGATGATGGATGCGGTCCATGGCGGTCACAGCACGTCCCTGGCGTCGAAGTTGACGATGACGTCGCGCCAATCGTCATAATAGGAAGCAAATTGCGCGGGAATACGCAGCGGCGAGCAGCGACGCGTCGCCGTCAGCGCCGAATCCGCCGCGACCCTGAAGAGCGGGTCGGGCGAGGAATTGGTCACGCTCGCCTGGCCGATCAGCGAACCGTCGGTGTTGAGCTTCATGCGCACCTGCGGCACCACCGGCTTCGGCGCGCTCTGCAGCGCGATCGGCACGTTCCAGCACTTCTGCAGCTGATCCTGAATGATGCCCATCAATTGCGCCCGCAGCGACGGGGAGAGCTTCTGCGAGGAACCGGTCTGGGTGCCGAGCGAAGCGGTGCGATTGATCTGCGGCGCGCTCGATCCGGAGGATTGCGCCTGCTCCTTCGATTGCAGCAGCTTGGCGATGTCGTTCGGGTTGAAGTTCTTGGCGATCTCGGCTTCGCGCTTGGCCTTTGCTTCCGCCTCGCGCTTGGCCTTGGCCTCGGCGGCGATCTTGGCCTTCTGCTCGGCTTCCGCCTTCGCCTTCGCCTCCGCTTCGGCCTTCTGCTTGGCAGCCTTGGCCGCTTCGGCGCGCGCCTGCGCCTCCGCTTCGGCCTTCGCCTTGGCGGCGGCCTTGGCCTCCTGCTCGGCCTGTTTCGCCTTGCTCTCGCGGTCGGCTTCCTCGGCCAGTTTCGCCAGCTCTTCGCGGCGCTGCTCGGCTTCTTGGGCCGCGGCCTGCTCGGATTTCTGCGGCGGCTGCTTCACCGGTTCGGCCGGCGGGGTCGGCTTGGGGGTCGGACGGGCAGGCGGCAGCGGCGCCGCGGCATTGTCGTCGGCGACCTTGAGCTCCGGCGGGCGCGATGGTGGCGCAGGCGTGTCCAGCTTGGCCTCGCCCGCTTCCTTGCGTTCGACGACCTCGGACTGGCGCTCGGCCCGCTGCTGCGGCTGCTCCTGGACCTTTTCGGCCTGGCGCTCGCCGCGCGTCACCTGGTTCAGCGCCGAGGGATCGACCACCTCGACCGCGATCGCTTCCTGATGCTCGGGCAGCGGCGTCGCGCCGGCAAACGCCAGCAGCCCCGCGACCAGAACGGTCGCGTGGCCCAGGGCGGAAATCGCCAAGCCCGGCTCGGAACGCGAGACCATCAACGCGACGGCACCTTCTCGTTCAACGCGAATTCGGTTCGGTGACCAGCGCCACCCGCCTGAAGCCGGCGCTGGTGATCGTCGCCATCACCGAGGCGACGCGGCCATAGTCCACCTGCTTGTGACCGCGCACATAGATCCGGTCCTCGAAGCCCTGCTTGGCGATGCTTTGCAGCTTCTGCACCAGATCGGGCTCGAGCGTCGGCTGGTCCTGCAGGAAAATCTGGCCCTTGTCGTCGATGGCGATGGTGATCGGCTTCTGATCGACATTGATCGGCTTGGCGCCGGTCTGCGGCAGGTCGATCGGCACACCCGTCGCGATCAGCGGCGCAGCGACCATGAAGATGATCAGCAACACCAGCATGACGTCGATGAACGGCGTCATGTTGATCTCAGCGATGGCGCCATGGCGGCGCGGGCGACGCCCGCGGCGTCCTCCGGCCTTACCCCCGGCTGCGGCTGACATGCCCATGATTCAGGCCCTCACGCCGCCAGACGTTCGTCGATCTGCCGCGACAGGATCGCGGAGAACTCGTCGGCGAACGCCTCCAGCCGGTTCTGGGCCTTGGCGACCTCGGCCTGCAGCTTGTTGTAGGCCATCAGCGCTGGGATCGCGGCGAACAGGCCGATCGCGGTGGCAAACAGCGCCTCGGCGATGCCGGGCGCGACGACGGCGAGCGAGGAGTTCTTCGAGACCGCGATCGCGGTGAAGGAATTCATAATGCCCCAGACCGTGCCGAACAGGCCGATGAACGGGGCGGCCGAGGCGATGGTCGAGAGCACGAGCAGCTTCGATTCGAGACGTTCGGCTTCGCGCTGGATGGTGACGTCGAGCACCTTGTCGATGCGCGCGGAGAGGCTCGCAACCGAACGTCCGCCATTCTCGAAAGAACGCTTCCATTCGCGCATCGCCGCGACGAAGACCGCCGCCATGTCGTTGACCGGCCGATTGGCGAGGTCGCGATAGAGTTCCTCGAGCGAACGGCCGGACCAGAACACCTCCTCGAAGGCATCCATATCGCGGCGGGTACGGCGATAGAGCAGGGTTTTGTCGACGATGATCGACCAGCACCACACCGACGCGCCGAGCAGGCCCATCATCACGAGCTTGACGACGATGTGCGCGTGCCAGAACAGCGACCAGAAAGACATGTCGATCTGCGGCGCGGCCTGCGCGATCTCCACGGCGGGGTTCATCCTGTCATCCTTCTGCCTGGCGGGCGCGAAACTAAGTTCTGTCCCGCACAGCCTGTAGCTTGCGCCGCGAAGGTCGCGCCGCCGCCCGATCTGCGCTCCGGGGATATGCCATTGACACCAATTGCCGCTGAATTCGGCGAAAGATGGGCCAAACGGCGGTGCTCGCGTGCGCCAGAGGCCTTGTGTCCCGTTAAATCCCCGTCGAGGTTAAGGACCGTCATGGTTAATATCGCGTTATGACGGCCATGCGGCCGGTCACGACGCGGGCACGGCGGGGGCTGGGTCGATGCGGTTTAGCGAGCGGATCGCGGGCCATGCCCGGCACTATGTCTGGAACCGGACGACGCTCAGCGCGCTCCTGATCGTCTCGCCGGCGATCGTTTCCTCCATCGCGACCTTCGCGCTGTCGAATTCGCTCGACCGGCGCATCGCGCGTTTCACCGACGAGCGCGACACCCTGACGCGCGACCTCGCCGGGCTCGACGGCCATGTGAAGGGCTTCGAGACCTTGCAGCTCGGCCGCGGCGCCCTGCTGCTGGTGCTGAACGGCTCGCAGGCCGACATGCAGTACAAATACCTGCTCGACCGGCTGTTCCGACAAAACGCCAAGCAGGTGGTGCGCCGCATGGCGGCCATCGTCCATCCGCTGGACTGGCAGAACCGGATGGCGCCTTATGACGCGCTGGTCGATCAGGACTACAGCGACGCGGGAACGGTCCGAAACATCCAGGAGATCGAGAACGCGATGGTGATTGAAGCAGGCGAGCGGCTGACCGCGCTCCAGCTGCGTCACAACATCGTCACGGGACGCATCGGCAAGATCGAGAGCCTGAAAGCCCAGATCACCGCGATCCTCGCCTCATTGACCTCGGCCCTGACCATCGTGATCTTCTTCGTGACCACGAGCAGGGGCAAACCGGAGCCGCCACCAGCTGCAGCAGCAACCCCGGGAAAAAGCCAACGGCCCGCTTCCGTGAGGAAGCGGGCCGCCGACGGTCGTCAGCTCTGAAAAGAGGCGATCAGGCGCTTTCGACAGTATCCGTGCCAGTGCTGGGACGGCGCGTGTTCATGAACTGGTCGAACTCCGCCTTGTCCTTGGCCATGCGCAGCCGGCCGAGGAAATCATGGAACTCACGCTGCTCATCCTCGAGACGGCGCAGCGTCTCGTCGCGATACTCGTCGAAGGCGCGGTTGCCGCTCGACGCGCCGCGGCCCCAACCGCCGCCGAAACCGCCACGACCGAAGGGCTGAGCCCCGCCCATGCGCTCGCGTAGGCGCTCCATCTTATCCTGCAGGCGATTCATCCGGTGCTCGTAACGTGCCGGTCCACAACCATGTCCCATGCGTCCACTCCAGAACAGAAAGACCAGGGTCGCCAGACCCAGCGGCCAGAAAATGATGAAGCCGAGCACCGCAAAGGCGATCCAGGCCCCTTTTCCGTATTCATCAAGCTTTGCGACGATCGGCATCGATTCCTCTCGAACCTGAATGGCAGCGGCGGATGCCGCTGCCGGCCAACCTCCCGATCGGCGCTCGCCGACCGTGTGAATGTAAATCACATTCACATATCTGGACGCACCTGCCAAGGCTTTCAAGACAGCCGGGTCAAAATTTTCTGCGGAGCGTCAGACTGCTTGATCGGGGGGCAGGCCCAAGCCTTTGAGATAGACCAGCATTCCAGCCTCGAGCAGGTCGGCGGCCGACATCGGCAGCGGTCGCCGGCCGGCATCGGCGCGGCCGAACAGCGCCGCGACGCCATGCGACATCGCCCAGATATGCAGCGCCATCATCAGCGCCGGTGGCCGCTTTCCTTGCGGTAATACCGCGATCAGTGTCTCCGCGGCCTGGCGCAATTGCTGGAAGGCGCGATCGGCGGCAGCGCGCAGCTCCGGGCTCGCGTCAAGCGGGACACCGGCTTCGAACATCGCCGAATAGAAGGCCGGCTCGTCATGGGCGAAGGCGAGATAGGCCGGACCGAGCCGATGGAAGGCCGTCTCGGCATCCGGCTTGCCGCCGTTCCAGGCCTTGGCCAGGGCTGCCTCGAAGGCGGTGAACCCCCGCACCGCGACATCAGCCAGCAATTCATCACGGTCGCGATAATGCCGATAGGGCGCGGCTGGGCTGACGCCGGCCATGCGCGCGGCTTCGGCGAAGGTGAAGCCGTTCGGGCCCTTCTCGCCGATCAGCCCCAGGGCGGCGCGCACCAGCGCCTCCTTGAGGTTGCCGTGGTGATAGCCACGCGGCTGCTCGGGCTCGTTGCGTTTCCAGCTCATGTTACGGGCCCTAACATGGTGGCTGGCCAGCGTCGATGCCAGCCGCGCCGGCGCGATCAGATGATTTCCAGGCCCAGCCGATGCCTGAGCACGTCGGGGATGCGCCGCGCCTTGCCGCCGCCAACGCAGGCGACCTTGACCTGCGCCGTGATCAGCACCTCTTCGCCGCGAAGGATGCGTTGGTCGAGTTCCATGGTGGCGCCGCGCGCCACCGTCGGCTTGGTCTCGACCGTGAGCAGATCGTCCATTACGGCAGGCCGCACGAAATCGATCAGCATGCGCCGGACTGCAAAGCCAAGCGCTGCATCGCCGTCGAAGAGCTCGCGCTGCTCGATGCCGAGCGCCCGGATCAACTCGGTGCGACCACGCTCCATGAAGCGCAGATAGGAGGCGTGGTAGACGACGCCGGAGAAGTCGGTGTCCTCGTAATAGACGCGGACGGAGATACTGTGGGCGCCGGCCATGACAGTCCTTCTGCAGATTGGCGCACGATCCTTAGACCGGCCTGCCCCACAGGAACAACCGCGACGCAGCCATCGGAACCGTATGCGGCTCCCCTCGTTCCAGCTTGAGAGCGAGACGGAGACCGCGATGCGTAAGCTGAAGCAGGCCACCCAGCGCGCGAAGGCGCGCCGGGAGCTGAAGGAGAAAAAGGAGCGGGCGGAGACCGGCCAGGTTGACCGGCAATTGCTCAAGGCCGCAAAAACGAACGTTCGGAACGGTCACTCGACGCCGTCAGGACGGGCAGCGAGCGCGGGGCGAAGCCAGAAAACCACGCTTCATTGAGCAGACGTCAGCGCTTGCAGGGCTTGCCCATGAACGAGCCGCAATCATAGGGCTGCGCCAGCGCGGCGCGGATCGAATAGGCTTTGCCTTCGACCCTGTTTACGATGTCGTCGATACGCCAGCCGCCGCCTTCTTCGACCATCAGGAACCGGACAGCCATCTTCTGCCCGAAGCTGCGGAAGGAAGCGACGACCCGGGCCCGTCCGCGCGAGGGCTTGCCGGCGAGGCCGACCTGCAGATCCTTGAGTTCGCCATCCTGGCCGTTGATGAACGGATCGGCCCCGACATGGCCGATATCACCGCTTTCATCCTGGTAGCGGTCGTCGCGGGCAAACAGCGCCGCCAGATTCTTGCTCATCAGCGCGTCGCGATGCAGCGGCCGCCAGGGCGGCTGGCCGCTGCCGTCCAAGGTCTTTTGCGTGACCTCATAGGCCTTGCGCACCGTCGCATCGGGCGTGGGCTCGGCGGCATGGCCAAACGTGGAAGCCAGCATAAGGCCGGAAGCGGCAAGCACAGATCGCATATCGCTTCTCCCCTGATCGCCTGATCCGGCCCGATGACATCATGCCGGCGGTCGCAACGCATCATCCAAATGCGTGAGCGCTCAATGGGAGGCGCTCAATCTTCGTCCTCGTCCCCGAACAGGCCGAACTGCGCCCCTTCCCGGCTCGGCTCCGGCATGCCCAGATGCCGGAAGGCATGTGGCGTCAGCAGGCGGCCTCGCGGGGTGCGCTGGATGAAGCCCTGCTGCAGCAGGAAGGGCTCGATGATTTCCTCGATCGCATCGCGCGGCTCGGAAAGCGAGGCGGCGATGGTCTCGATCCCGACCGGGCCACCGCCGAAATTGATCGCGACGGTGGTGAGATAGCGCCGGTCCATCTGGTCGAGGCCGATCGCGTCGACATCGAGCAGGCCGAGCGCCTTGTCGGCGACCTTGCGGGTGACGATAGCGTCGCCGTCGACGATGGCGAAGTCGCGCACCCGCCTCAGCAGCCGGCCGGCGATGCGCGGCGTGCCACGCGCACGGCGGGCAATCTCGTTGGCGCCGTCATCCGACATCGGCACGCCGAGCACCCGGGCGCCGCGCGCGACGATGCTCTGCAATTCCTCGACCGTGTAGAACTGCAGCCGGATCGGGATGCCGAAGCGGTCGCGCAACGGCGTGGTCAAAAGACCGGCGCGGGTGGTGGCGCCGACCAGGGTGAACTTCGGCAGGTCGATCTTGACCGAGCGCGCTGCCGGCCCCTCGCCGATGATCAGGTCGAGCTGGTAATCCTCCATCGCCGGATAGAGGATCTCCTCAACCGCCGGATTGAGGCGGTGGATCTCGTCGATGAAGAGCACGTCGCGCTCTTCGAGATTGGTCAGCTGCGCCGCAAGATCGCCGGCCTTGGCGATCACCGGCCCCGAGGTCGAGCGGAAACTGACGCCGAGCTCACGCGCCACGATCTGCGCCAGCGTCGTCTTGCCGAGGCCCGGCGGCCCGACGAACAGCACATGATCGAGCGCGTCGCCGCGGGCACGTGCCGCATTGATGAAGACCTGGAGATTCGCCCGCGCCGCCGCCTGCCCGGTGAATCCGGCGAGCGAGAGCGGCCGCAGCGAGGTCTCGCTGTCGTCGTCGCGCTTGTCCGACGTCATCAGGCCGGGCCGCTTCGGTTCGCTCACAATTCGATCTCCAGCTCCAGCGCGTCATGCACCGGAATGTCCTGGTAGCCGGTCTTGATGATCGTCGGAATCACCGAGCGATAGGCGTCGATCGCCTCGACATAGAGCCCGGAGAAGCGGAAGCCGTGCTTCTGGTAGAAGGTCAGGGCAGGCATGTTATCATTGGTCAGCATCGCCCTGAGCTTGAGCGCGCCGGCGGCTCGTGCCGCTGCCTTCACCGCCTCGAGCATGCGCGACGCGGCTCCTTCCCCCTCTTTCAGGGAATGCAAGGCGCACAGTACTGCGATCTCGCCATCATGCGCCCAGCTTGCCACCGCCAGAAGCTCGCCCTCGGCCGTGAACATGCCGAGCAGGGGCAATTCGGCGCAATCGTAGAGCTTCAGGCCGATCACCATGCGATGCGAGCCCCAGTGCCGCATCATCAGCGCAAGGAACGCCGACTTGTCGGCGATCTCCCGGAAGATCACCGTCGGTCCGTTCGTCACTTGGCAAGCTCCTTCAGTCCGAGCCGGATCAGTTGCGCCGTGCCGGCCCCCTCGCCTGCCGCACGCGATGCAGCCGCGACTGCCGCGACTGCCTGCGCCTGCTGGTAGCCGAGATTGGTGAGCGCCGAGACGGCATCCGCCACCGGCTGCGGCAGCCTCTTGTCCTCGAGCGCGCCGGAGAGCTGCGCGATGGCCGGGTCGACATGGCCGAAGGCCGGCGCCTTGTCCTTGAGTTCGGCGCAGATGCGCTGGGCGAGCTTGGGACCGACGCCGGGCGCACGCGCCACCGCCGCCTTGTCGTTGCTGGCGATCGCGGTCGCGAGCGCGCCGGGCTCAAGCGTGGACAGGATGGCGAGCGCGACCTTGGCGCCGACACCCTGCACCATCTGCATCAGCCGGAACCAGTCGCGTTCGGTATCCGAGAGGAAGCCGTAGAGCCGGATCGCGTCCTCGCGGACATGCGTCTCGATCGACAGCGCCGCCGCCTCGCCGACCACGGGCAGACGCTGCAGCGTGCGCGAGGAACATTGCACGACATAGCCGACGCCCTGCACGTCGACGATGACGAAGTCCTCGCCATACGAATCGATGAGGCCCTTGAGCTTTCCGATCATGCCTCCTGTTAGCATGGCGGCAGCCTGCCGCCAGACCGGATCATTCGTGGCGATCATGCGTTCTCCACCGGCGATATGGAGGGTGTGAGCACGTGCTGACGAAAGCGAGGAACCTGCGGACCGGGCGCTCGGTCTGGCAGGGCAAGCGGCCACCGCGCTTTCCGAGGCAAGGCATCACCGAGGATACTGAGAGCGACGTCGTCATCATCGGCGCCGGCATCTCAGGTACGATGCAGGCCGACGCGCTAAGCGAGGCGGGTTTCAGCGTGCTGGTGGTCGACCGCCGCGGGCCGGTGCGCGGCTCGACGCCGGCGAGCACCGCCCTGCTGCAATACGAAATCGACCAACCCCTGACCAAGCTGAAGCGGCAGATCGGCGAGGAGGCCGCCATCCGTGCCTGGCGCCGCTCGCGCCTCGCCGTCGACGGGCTCGGGTCGCGGATCAGGGCGCTATCGATCGCCCCTGTCATACGCCGCGATTCGCTTTATCTCGCGGGTGACGTGCTCGATGCCGATGGCCTCGCCCGCGAGGGGGAAGCCCGCCGCCACGCCGGGCTGGAAAACACCTTGCTCGATGCCGCGACACTGAAGGAGCGCTTCGGCATCGATCGCGAAGCGGCCCTGTTGGGCTACGACAATCTCGAGGCCGATCCGGTCATGCTCGCTACCGGCTTCCTCCGTGCCGCAATCTCCCGCGGCGCCCGCCTCGCCTGGCCGGTCGAGATCGTCGACCTCGATGCAAAACCACGCTCGGTCAGCCTACGCACCAGGGACGGCCACCATATCCGCTGCCGCCATCTCATCTTCTGCACGGGCTATGAACTGCCCTTCGGCAAAATGCCGAAGGGCCACGCGGTTCTTTCGACCTGGGCGCTGGCGACCGCACCGCAAAAGCGCCGGCTCTGGCCTGATCGCTGCTTCATCTGGGAGGCGTCCGACCCCTATCTCTACATGCGCACGACCCGCGACGGCCGTATCATCTGCGGCGGCGAGGACGAGGATTTTGTCGACGAGGACAAGCGCGACGCGCTGATCGGCCAGAAGACGAAAGCCATCCAGCGCAAGCTCGGCAAGCTCCTGCCCGGGATCTCGACCGACGCCGATTATACCTGGACCGGCACGTTCGGAGCCTCGACGACTGGCCTGCCGACCATCGGCCCGATGCCGGATCTCAAGAACTGCTGGACGGTGATGGGCTTCGGCGGCAACGGCATCACCTATAGCCGCATCGGCGCCGAGATCGTCCGCGCCGGCCTCCTTGGCAAGGCAGACCCGGACGCCGAGCTCTACGCTTTCCGCAGCTGATACCGCGCCAGCAACGCGCGCGCGCTGCGATGCTGCGAATGGCAGATCGCAACGGCGAGTGCGTCCGCCGCGTCGGCGCTGCGGGTCTCGGCCTTGGGCAGCAGCACGCGGATCATCGCCTGCACCTGCTTCTTGTCGGCATGGCCGACGCCGACCACCGTCTTCTTCACCAGATTGGCGGCGTATTCGGCCACGTCGAGCCCGGCCAGTGCCGGCACGACCAGCGCGATGCCGCGCGCCTGTCCGAGCTTCAGCGCCGATTGCGGGTCGCGGTTGACGAAGGTCTCCTCGACCGCGACCTCCTGCGGCGCATGCCGCGCGATCACGCCGGCGATGCCATCATGCAGTTGCCGCAAGCGTTCGGCGAGCGGCTGCTTCTCGTCGCTCTCGACCACGCCGCAGGCGACGAAGGACAGCTTCGTTCCTTCGCTGATGACGATGCCCCAGCCGGTCTTCCTGAGACCGGGATCGAGGCCGAGAATGCGAATCGGATCGGACATGCGCGAACGCTATGCCCGATCGGGCTCCGGCGCACCCAGCGCTGCGCAAAGCAGGGCCGAGACAGGAGCCTCGGCCCCATTTTAGTGATGCGAACTGAGAACGCTTCGCTCAGGCGCCCTTCAGGCGGGTGTTGCATTGGCTGTAGTAGCCGCCACCCTTCTGGATCCACTTCAGGTCGCCATTGCCACCATTCGCCTTGTTGGCGTTGTACTGGTCGTTGCAGGTCTTGAAGCGCTGCTTGCCGGCCGAGAGGGTCGAGTATTTCGGATCGACCTTGCTCGGAAACATGGCATTGCCGGCTGCGGCAGGCGCGGCGGCGGCCGGCTTGGCCGCGGTGGCAGGGGCGCTGGCAACCGGCTTGGCCGGGGTCGCCGGAGTAGTCGCGGCAGCGGGAGCCGCTGCGTCGCTGCACTGTGCCTTACGGAAGTCATTCCACGACTGTCCACCCAGTGTATTGCCGGCCTTGGCGGCGTTGTACTTGGTGCTGCACTCCTTCATCGTCAGCGCCAGTGCTGGCGACGATGTCTGCAGCATGAAATTGCCGGCCAGCGCGAAGAGCCCGGCGGCAAGTGCAAATCTGGTGCGTGTCATGATCGCTATCCCCCTGTGGGGTCAGGTTGAGGCAGCGGCGACCAGGCGAAACATTCCGGGAGGCCTCGCGGCTGAAGGACGCTAGGACCGCCAAGATGAACGCGCAATGACGGGTTGTATTAAAGTTTTGTAAGGTATCTGACCCAGCGACTTGTCGCGGTCCTGGCCGGCGCGAAACACCCGCTGGCCCAGGAACAGGACGGAAGGCAGGGATGCGGCTCGCACCATCGATGAGCAATACTCATCGCCGCCATCACTGCAACAGGGGTTGATCGTCTCGCGCCTTGCGTGAAGGAAAGAAAATCCTTCTCCGGCAGTTCCGATGACAGCTCTCCTGACCTCGCTCTTTCCCGGTGTCTCGCTCGACGGCATCGCCGTCCTGATCGGCGCGACCTTGCTCGGCGGTCTGGTCCGCGGCTTCACCGGCTTTGGCTTCGCCATGGTGTTCATGCCGCTGGCCTCGATCGTGCTCGGGCCGGTCGCGGCGCTCGGGCTGATCTGGGTGATCGACCTGCCCTTTGCCCTGCCGCTGGCGGCGCGTTCGGCAAAGCGCGCGGAGTGGAGCGAGGTCGTCCCGCTCCTGATCGCCGCGACGCTGACCCTGCCCCTCGGCATCGCACTGCTCACCTGGCTCGATCGCGAGACGATGCGCTGGCTGCTGGCGCTGCTCGTGCTCGCCGCCGTCGCGCTGATGGCCTCGGGCTGGCGCTATCACGGCAAGCCTGGCATCCCGCTCTCGCTCGGTGTCGGGGCGGCATCTGGCCTCTGCAACGGTCTCGCCAGCATCGGCGGCATGCCGCTCGCCGTTTTCTGGCTCGGCGCCCAGCGCAACGACCGGCACAAGACCCGTGCCAATTTGCAGACCTATTTCGGGCTGAGTACTGTGGTCAGCGGCGCGGTCCTCTGGGCGAAGGCGATCATCACTTTCACCTCGCTGGTGATGGCGCTGCCGCTCTTTGCCGTCTATGGCGCGGGCCTCTGGCTCGGAACCCATGCCTTCGGCCTGGCATCCGAACAGACCTTCCGCCGCATCGCCTATCTGACGATCTTCCTGAGCGCGCTGGTCAGCCTGCCATTCTGGGATGGGCTGATCGGGCGCTGAACTCAGTTGCCGAGCTTGGCCATCACCTCGTCGGCGATCTCGAAATTGGCGAAGACGTTCTGGACGTCGTCGTCATTGTCGAGCGCCTCCATCAATTTCATCATCGACGCCGCCTTCTCCTCATCGAGGGGCGCCGTCGTGGTCGGCCGCCAAACCGGCTTGGCCGAGGCCGGCGCACCGAGCGCGGCTTCCAGCGCCTTGGAGACCTCGTTGAGCGCGTCGAAGGCGCACAGGATGGTGTGACCGTTCTCGTCCGAGATCACATCATCGGCGCCAGCCTCGATCGCCGCCTCCATCACCTTGTCGGCATCGCCGACTTCGGCGGGATAGCTGATCTCTCCGACGCGGTTGAACATGAACGAGACCGAGTTGCTCTCGCCCATCGCTCCACCGGATTTGGTGAAGTAGGAACGCACCGCCGAGGCCGTGCGGTTGCGGTTGTCGGTCAGCGCCTCGACGATCACTGCGGTGCCGCCGGGCCCATAGCCCTCGTAGCGGACCTCGTCATAGTTATCGCCCTCGCCACCGAGCGCTTTCTTGATGGCGCGCTCGATATTGTCCTTCGGCATGTTCTCGGCCCGCGCCGCCAACACGGCCATGCGCAGACGCGGATTCATGTTTGGGTCGGGCATGCCCAATTTGGCGGCGACGGTGATTTCACGGGCCAGTTTCGAGAACAGCTTGGAGCGCACCGCGTCCTGCTTGCCCTTGCGGTGCATGATGTTCTTGAACTGTGAATGGCCGGCCATACGCCCAAATCTCCGCTTTCATGCGCCGGCCGGCTTATACTCAGCCGGCTCGGCGCGAGGCAAGCGCGGCGGCAGCGTTTCCGGCGCGCTCATGCTTAAGCGTTTGTTCGCGAACCTGCGGCAATGTCGTGAGCAGGCCCACCAGCGGAATAGAACACAGCGCGCATGACTAACGCCATCGCCGAGCACGCGGCGCGCCTGCGAACCTTCCGGATCGACGCCATCGACATCGGCTTGCTGCGGCAGCAGGCGGAGTTCGCGCGCCGGCGCCTGCCGACCTTGCTGCCGGAGTTGCATGAGCATTTCGAGGCCTGGCCCGAAATCTTGGGCGCGATGCAGCGGCCGGAGGTGCACGAGCTCAGGCTCGCACACTGGATCAGGCTGGTCTCGGGCGAGCTCGAGGACGGCTATCTGCAATCCGCGCACGCCCTTGCCGGCGCCTTCAACGACAATGGCGTTCCCGCCCACGCTGTCGCAATCTGTCACGCCATCGTCGGCAATGCGATCGGCGCCGAGCTCGGCCTGCTGCGCGACGGCCTCGCCAAGCTCAGTCACTTCTGGCAGGCCAAGGAGTACAACCGCCGCATCGCGCTGCGCGCCGCCCTGCAGAAGGCGGTGCAG
Organism: Bosea sp. Tri-49; assembly: GCF_003952665.1. Taxonomy (NCBI): domain Bacteria; kingdom Pseudomonadati; phylum Pseudomonadota; class Alphaproteobacteria; order Hyphomicrobiales; family Alloboseaceae; genus Allobosea; species Allobosea sp. Tri-49. The sequence continues at coordinate 5,980,752 of NZ_CP017946.1, read as the reverse complement.
CTGGATCTCGAATTGCTGCTCGAGACCTATTCACATGTCCAGCGGCAGAGCCGCGAGCGCATCCAGCGCGAGATCTCGGCTTTCGAGGTCACGGTCCGCGACGTGGTGGGTGCCGTGACCGGCAGCGCCCGTGTCGTCGAGGCAACGGCGCATACGATGAACGGCGTCGTGAAGGAGACCGGCGTGCAGGCTGTCGCAGCCGCCCGGGCGTCGGACGAGGCGTCCGACAATGTCGGCAGCGTCGCCAGTGCCGCCGAGGAACTGTCGATCTCGCTCAGCGAGATTTCCGAGGAAGTCGCCCGTGCCACGACCAAGGCGCACGATGCCAGCCAGGCAGCCTTGCGGACCGAGGCGATCGTCAAGGGGCTCGCGCAGTCGGCGCAGACGATCGGCTCCATCGTCGACCTGATCCGCGACATCGCCGCACAGACCAATCTGCTCGCGCTCAACGCGACGATCGAGGCAGCGCGCGCCGGCGAGGCAGGGCGTGGCTTTGCTGTGGTCGCGCAAGAGGTCAAACAATTGTCCGCCCGCACCGCCAAGGCGACCGACGAGATCGCGGCTCAGGTTCCGGCCATGCAGGCAGCGACGCAGGAGGCCGTCGAGGCGATCGAGAGCATCGTCGGCTTCGTCGGCGACATGGACCATACGACACTGACGATCGCGAGCTCCGTCGACGAGCAGCGCGCAGCCACCCAGGAAATCGCCCGCAGCGTCAGTTTCGCGTCCCAAGGCACGCAGGAGGTCTCGTACGCCATCGCCAGCGTCAACGAATCCGCCCAGGCTGCGGGCATGGGCGTCGACGAGATGCTCGGCCTCGCCCAGGCGTTGACGCGCCAGGCCGAAACCCTGACCGAAGCCTTCGACAACCTGACCCGGCAGAACCGCGCCGCCTGAACATCGGCCGTCACCGATCTGTCAAGCGTGGCCCATAGCTTTGAGTCATTCTAGCTTGGGTGACAGGAGGGGCCGGTCATGACCGAAGAGACCCAGTACGAATCTACTTTCGGCGCCAGCATGCTCGAGCATGACGACGCACCGCCGCAGAACCTGTCCGCCAATCCGACCATGGGCGAACTGATCGGCCTGCGCTTCTCGCGTCGCGGCCTGCTCAAGGGCGCGCTCGCCGTCTCCGCCATCTCGGCGACGGTTGGCGCGGCCGCGCTGGCGACCGCCGAGGAGGCCAGGGCCCAGGCGAAGGGCTCCGCCTTCAGCTTCAAGGAGGTCGAGGCCGGGGTCGACGCCGACCACCATGTCGCGGAAGGCTATCAGGCCGACGTGCTGCTACGCTGGGGCGATCCGATCGTTGCCGGTGCGCCGGAATTCGACCCGGCCAAGCAGACGGCCGAAGCCCAGTCCAGGCAGTTCGGCTACAACAACGACTTCGTCGGCTACACGCCGATGCCCGGCGCGGCCGACCCCTCGGCCCACGGCCTGCTCTTCGTCAACCACGAATACACCAACCCGCATCTGATGTTCCCTGGCGTCGTCGAGATGAAGGACGGCAAGCCGGTGATGAAGAACGCGACCAAGGAGCGTTTCGAGATCGAGGCGATGGCGCATGGCGCGACCGTCGCCGAAATCCGCAAGACCGACGGCAAGTGGGCGCTGGTGAAGGATTCGAAGTACAATCGCCGCATCACCGTGGCGACCGAGATGCAGCTCTCAGGTCCCGTCGCCGGCTCCGATCGCGTCAAGACCAACGCCGACGCGAGCGGCAAGAAAGTCTTCGGCACGATCAACAACTGCGCCGGCGCGCTGACGCCCTGGGGCACCTTCGTCACCGGCGAGGAGAACGTGCACGGTTATTTCTCCGGCAAGCTGCCGGACGGCCATCGCGAGGAGGCTAACTACAAGCGCATGGCCATTCCGTCCGCGCCCTATGCCTGGGGACGTTTCGAGGAGCGCTTCGACCTCGCCAAGGACCCCAACGAAGCGAATCGTTTCGGCTGGATCGTCGAGGTTGACCCGCTCGATCCGAATTCGGTTCCGAAGAAGCGCACGGCGCTCGGCCGCTTCAAGCATGAAGGCGCCGACAACATCGTCGCGAAGAACGGTCAGGTCGCGGTCTATCTCGGCGACGATGAGCGCTTCGACTACGTCTACAAGTTCGTGACCGCCGGCCGCTTCGACCCCAACAACCGCGCCGCCAACATGGACCTTTTCGACGCCGGCACGCTCTATGTCGCCCGCTTCGACGCTGATGGCGGCGTCGCCTGGCTGCCGCTGCTCTTCGGCCAGGGGCCGCTGACGGCGGCGAACGGCTTCCAGAGCCAGGCCGACGTGCTGATCGAGACGCGCCGCGCCGGCGACCTGCTCGGCGCGACCAAGATGGACAGGCCCGAGGACATCACGCCCAATCCAGTCACCGGCCGCGTCTACGTCATGCTGACCAACAACACGAACCGCACCGACGCCCAGGTCGACGCCGCCAATCCGCGCGCCAAGAACGCCTTCGGCCATATCGTCGAGATCATCGAGGACGGCGGCGACCACACCGCGACGAAGGGCAAATGGGAGATCCTGCTGAAATGCGGCGATCCTTCTGTCGCGGCGGTTGGAGCGACCTTCTCGACTGAGACCAGCAAGAACGGCTGGTTCGGCATGCCCGACAATGCCGTGGTCGATTCCGCCGGGCGCCTCTGGATCTCGACCGACGGCAATGGCTTTCCCGAGACCGGGCGCACGGACGGGCTCTGGGCGGTCGACACCGAAGGTGAGGCGCGCCGCACCTCGAAGCTGTTCTACCGCGTGCCACATGGCGCCGAGCTCTGCGGCCCCTGCTTCACGCCTGACGACACCACCGCCTTCGTCGCGGTCCAGCATCCCGGCGACGACGGCCCGGACTGGCCGGCCTTCGGCCGCCGCTCCTATTACGAGGATCTCTCGACGCGCTGGCCGGATTTCAAGCCCGATATGCCCGTCCGGCCGTCGGTGGTTGCGATCACCAAGAAGGGCGGCGGCAAGATCGGCGTGTGATCTCCGACCGTCTCATGAAATGAGAACGCCCGGCAGAGTGCCGGGCGTTTTATTTGTAGGCGGCCATACGACACTGCCGTCATGCTCGGCCTTGTCCCGAACATCCACGTCTTGAACACCGCTTGCGACCAGCGAAGACGTGGATGGTCGGGACAAGCCCGATCATGACGGATGCGGCGGTTTCAGCGGCTAATTACGCCGCCTTCTTGGCGCCGAAGGTCGGATCGAGTTCGCCCTTGGCATAGCGCTTGGCCATGTCGGCCAGCGTGATCACGCGCTTGATCTTCGAGGCCTGGCCGGCGGTGTTGAACTCCTCCAGCCGCTTCTTGCAGAGCGCGGTCATCGCCTCCATCGCCGGCTTCAGATATTTGCGCGGATCGAACTCACCGGGGTTCTCGGACAGGATCTTGCGGATCTGGCCGGTCATCGCCATCCGGTTGTCGGTGTCGATGTTGATCTTGCGCACGCCGTGCTTGATGCCGCGCTGGATCTCCTCGACCGGCACGCCCCAGGTCTGGGGCATCTTGCCGCCGTACTGGTTGATGACGTCCTGCAGGTCCTGCGGCACCGAGGAGGAGCCGTGCATGACGAGGTGCATGTTCGGCAGCTTCTTGTGGATCTCCTCGATGACGTGCATCGCCAGGATCGCGCCGTCGGGCTTGCGCGTGAACTTGTAGGCGCCGTGCGAGGTGCCCATGGCGATGGCGAGCGCATCGACCTTGGTCTCGGCGACGAACTTCACCGCCTCGTCCGGGTTGGTCAGGAGTTGGTCGTGGCTGAGCTTGCCCTCGAAGCCGTGGCCGTCTTCCTTCTCGCCTTCGCCGCTTTCAAGCGAGCCCAAAACGCCGAGCTCGCCTTCGACGGAGATGCCGCCGAGATGGGACATCTCGGTGACGGTCTTGGTCACGCCGACATTGTAGTCCCAGTCGCCCGGGGTCTTGCCGTCGGCCTTGAGCGAACCGTCCATCATCACCGAGGTGAAGCCGGCCTGGATCGCGGTCATGCAGGTCGCTGGCTCGTTGCCATGGTCGAGATGCACGCAGACCGGGATATGCGGATAGATCTCGGTGACGGCGTCCATCATGTGCTTGAGCATGATGTCGTTGGCGTAGCTGCGCGCGCCGCGCGAGGCCTGGATGATCACGGGAGCGTCCGTCGCGTCCGCCGCGGCCATGATCGCGAGCGCCTGCTCCATGTTGTTGATGTTGAAGGCCGGAACGCCGTAGTCGTTCTCGGCTGCATGGTCGAGCAATTGGCGAAGCGTGATGCGGGCCACGATGATCCTCCGGTTGGGCTCTGCTTTATCCGGAGGGTGTAGAATCGAACTGTGGCGGACGCAAAGCGAAACCGGCGGAAAACGTGAATGCGATCAGCGCCCGCGCGCTTCCAGGACCCTGACGCGCTCCTCGATCGCCGCCAATTCCTCAGCGAAGTTCCCGGTAACCGACTTCGCCATAACAAGTAGCCCGGCCGTATCCCTGCGCTGCTTGCGCACGAGATCGCCTAACTCATCAAAGCGCTTCTCGACAGAGTCGAAGCGCTTGTCGTGCTCGACGAGCTTCGCCTGAATGAACTTCAGGATCTCGTACATCGCGCTCTGCACGTTCTCGCTCATGCACGAGAACATAGCATAAACATTGCACTCTGCAACTGTAAGCTGCGGCTCTGCTCACCCCTTCCGCAGCGCCTCGACGCCCGGCAGGGCCTTGCCTTCCATCCATTCGAGGAAGGCGCCACCCGCAGTCGAGACGTAGGTCAGGTCCTCGGCAACACCGGCATGGTTCATCGCCGCGACCGTGTCGCCGCCACCGGCGACCGCCACGAGCCTGCCGTCGCGGACACGCTCCGCCACCGCCTGCGCCACCGCGACCGTCGCCGTGTCGAAGGGCGGCAGCTCGAAGGCGCCGAACGGCCCGTTCCAGACCACGGTCTTCACGGTGTTGAGCTTGAGCACGACCTCGGCGATGCTGAGCGGGCCGGCATCGAGGATCATCTCATCCGGCCCGACCTCGTTGATCGAGACGACGCGATGGCCGGGGTTGGCCCTGAACTCGCGCGCCACCAGCGCATCGACCGGCAGAATGATCTCGCAGCCGGCAGCCCTGGCCTTTTCCTCGATCTCGCGGGCGGTAGCGGCGAGATCGTGCTCGCAGAGCGACTTGCCGACATTGATGCCGCGCGCGGCGAGGAAGGTATTGGCCATGCCGCCGCCGATGGCGAGCACGTCGACCTTCTTGACGAGGTTGCCGAGCAGCTCGAGCTTGGTCGAGACCTTGGCACCGCCGACGATCGCCATCACCGGCCGTGCCGGATTGTCGAGACCGGCCGAAAGCGCCTCAAGCTCAGCCTGCATGGTGCGCCCGGCATAGGCCGGCAGCAGATGCGCCAACCCTTCCGTTGAGGCATGGGCGCGGTGGGCGGCCGAGAAGGCGTCGTTGACATAGAGGTCGCCATTGGCGGCGAGCGCCTTGACGAATTCAGGGTCGTTCGCCTCGTCGCCAGCGTGGAAGCGGGTATTCTCGAGCAGCAGGATCTCGCCGTTCTTGGCGGCGGCGATCGCCTTCGGCGCCTCCGTGCCGATGCAGTCGCCAACGAAGATAACCGGCTGGCCGAGCGCATGGGCCAGCGCCGGCACGACCTGCCGCAGGCTGTTCTTCTCGTCGCGGCCCTTCGGCCGGCCGAAATGCGCCAGCAGGATGACCTTGCCGCCCTTCTGCGCGATCTCGCGGATCGTCGGCAGGATGCGGTCGATGCGAGTGGTATCGCTGACCCTGCCTTCCTCCATCGGCACGTTGAGATCGACACGGACGAGGACGCGCTTGCCGGCGAGATCGGCGTCGTCGAGGGTGCGGAAAGCGGGCATGGAGGGCTCTCTTACAGGCGTTGAAACAGGCTGGGATAATCCATGACGAGGCCATCCTCGTCGACCGGAAGCTCGGCGGTGAAACTGCCATCGGCCGTCTCGAACCGGAAGAGCCTCGGTGCAAGGCAGGTGTAGACCTGCTCGGTGACGAAGGGCTCGAAGCTGTCGAAGGGCACGAACAGCATGGCGATGCGCCGCTGCTGGCCCGGCTGCCAGGAGCAGCGGCGGATCGGCAGCGTGTTGGTGAAGGGCGTAGCGGAGAGGTCGATATCGATGCAGCCGTCGAAGGCCGGCAGATGGCCGCGCGCGCTGTCGTGCCAGGCGCCGTCGCGCCGCGTCATGGCGAGACCACGGCCATCGGTCGTCGTTATCTCGAAAGCGCGGACCATGAAATCAGGATCGCAGTCGATCCGATAGGTCGCGCCGAAGCGCCGTCCTTCGCGCTCGCCGATCAGCGCGGCCTCGGCGCGAAAACCGTTCGCATCTGTCCGGAGTGTGAGATGTTCGAGCCCGTCGCCTTCCAGTGCCCGCCAGCGGACATTGCGCCCGCCCGCGAGTTCGGCGGTCGGGCGGAAGCTCATCGCGGCAGGATCGGTGGCAACACGCCGGGAACGCCGCTCTTCAGCACGATCACCGTCAGGATGACGGTCAGGATCGCCGTGACGATGCCGGTGAGCAGCAGAGCCCCGAAGCGCGGCGTCGCGCTGACGCGCTGGCGCAGCGCCGAGAGTTCCTCGCGCAGGCCGGCGAAGTCCATGGTGCCGGCGGCGAGCTCGACCTTCTGGGCGCTGCGATCGAGCGAGGCCTCGGCGCGGGTCAGCACCGCCTCGTAGCGCGCGAACTTCTCTTCGATCCGCGCTGCCTTGTCCTCGATCCGGGAGAGCTGGTCGAGCTTGCGCGGGTCGCTGGCCGCGAGCGGCTCAGCCGGCTTCGCCTCGGCAACGCGCGATGCGGCAATCTCGGCCATGCTTGGGGCGGGCGGCACGATGACGGCCTCGGCAGGCGTGGTTGACGCGACGACGGTCGGCTCGATCTTGTTCATTGCGCGGTCCGTTCCTCGGCGGTGTTGACGCGGCCGCACCCGGCAGGTGCGGCCGCAGCAGGAGTGTGGGTCAGATCAGCTTCGCCATGGCGACAGCAGTGTCGCTCATGCGATTCGAGAAGCCCCACTCATTGTCGTACCAGGTGAGGATGCGGACGAACTTCTCGTCCATGACCTTGGTCTGGTCGAGCGCAAAGGTCGACGAGGCCGGATCATGGTTAAAGTCGATCGAGACGTTGGGCTGGTCGGTGACGGCAAGGATGCCCTTCAGCGCGCCGCGCTTGCTCGCCTTGATGATGGCCTCATTGATCTTCTCGACCGTGGTCTTGCGCTTCGCGATGAACTTGAAGTCGACGACCGAGACGTTCGGCGTCGGCACGCGGATCGAGGTGCCGTCGAGCCGGCCCTTGAGTTCGGGAATGACGAGGCCGATCGCCTTGGCGGCGCCGGTCGAGGTCGGAATCATCGACATCGCCGCGGCGCGGCCACGATAGAGATCCTTGTGCATCGTATCCAGCGTCGGCTGGTCGCCGGTATAGGCATGGATCGTGGTCATGAAGCCCTTGTCGATGCCGACGGCGTCATGCAGCACCCTGACCACCGGGGCCAGGCAGTTGGTGGTGCAGGAGGCGTTCGAGACGACGATGTGGTCCTTGGTCAGGGCCTCGTTGTTGACGCCGAAGACGACCGTCAGGTCGGCGCCGTCGCAAGGGGCCGAGACCAGCACGCGCTTGGCGCCAGCCGCGAGATGGGCCGCCGCCTTGTCGCGGGTGGTGAAGATGCCGGTGCATTCCAGCGCGATGTCGACGCCGAGCGCCTTGTGCGGCAGGTCCTTGGGATCGCGGATCGCGGTCACCTTGATCGGGCCGCGGCCGACATCGATCGTGTCGCCGGAGACGGTAACCGTGCCGGGAAAGCGGCCATGCACGGAGTCGAAGCGGAAGAGATGGGCGTTGGTCTCGACCGGGCCGAGATCGTTGATCGCCACGACCTCGATGTCCTTGCGCTTCGACTCGATGATCGCGCGCAGCACGTTGCGTCCGATACGACCGAAGCCGTTGATCGCCACCTTGACCGTCATCTCAATCCTCTCCTTCGCCATTCGCCAGCAGAGCCGGCGTCATTCACGCGGGCAAATCGGCCAAACCATGGCGGAACGCAAGGGCAGGCCTTAAAAATTTCAAGGAAGCTCAGCCATTGTGACGCTTGATCGCCGCCTCGGCCACCGCCTCCGGCGTGATGCCGAAATGCTTGTAGACCTCCTTGTAGGGCGCGCTCGCCCCGAAGGAGGACATGCCGACGAAGCCGCCATCGGCGCCGATCACGCCATCCCAGCCGAAGCGCACGGCCGCCTCGACCGCGATCTTGATCGGCGCCTCGCCGATGATCGCAGCCTTGGTCGCCTCGTCCTGCTCCAGCAGCGCTTCGAGCGAGGGCACCGAGACGACGCGGGCGCGAATGCCCTTCTCGGCCAACAGCTTGCGGGCAGCGACCGCGATCTCGACCTCGGAGCCCGAGGCGAAGAGCGAAACCTGCGCCTTGCCGCCTTCGGCTGCCAAAAGCTCATAGGCGCCCTTGGCCGAGCGATTGGTCGCCGTGCCGTCGGTGCGGACCGGCGTCAGGTTCTGGCGCGAGAGCGCCAGCACGGTCGGTCCATCGGTGCGCTCCAGCGCGATCTGCCAGGCCTCCGCCGTCTCGATCGCATCGGCCGGGCGCAGCACACGCATGTTCGGCATCGCCCGCAGCGAAGCGATCTGCTCGATCGGCTGGTGGGTCGGGCCGTCCTCACCGAGGCCGATCGAATCATGGGTCATGACATAGACCACCGGCAGCCCCATCAGCGCGGCGAGCCGCATCGACGGGCGGGCATAATCGGCGAAGACCAGGAAGGTGCCTCCGGCGGTGCGGAAGCCGCCATGCAGCGTGATGCCGTTCATCGCCGCGGCCATGCCGTGCTCACGGATGCCATAGCGAACATAGCGGCCCTTGGGGGTCTTCGGCGTGAAGTCCTCGAAGCCCTTGGCGCGGGTGTTGTTGGAGGGCGTCAGGTCGGCCGAGCCCGAGACCAGCTCCGGCATTACCGGCACGATCACATCCAGTGCCAGTTCGGACGCCTTGCGGGTCGCGACCGTGACAGGGCTCGCGGCCAGCGCCTTCTTGTGGGCGACCAGCGTCTTGGCGAGCTTGGCCGGCACGGTGTGGGCGAGGCGACGCTCGAACTCGCCGCGGTTGCGCCCGGAGGTCGCCGCAAGGCGCGCGTTCCAGGCCTTGCGCTCGGCGAAGCCGGTCGCGCCAAAGCCGCGCCAGGCCTTGAGCACATCGGCGGCAACCTCGAACGGCCCGCCGGTGATGCCGAGTGCCTTCTTGGCAGCGGCGAGTTCCTCGGCGCCGAGCGGCTCGCCATGCGCCTTGGAGGTGCCGGCCTTCTTCGGCGCGCCGAAGCCGATCACGGTCTTGCAGGCGATCAGGGTCGGCTTGTTCGACTTCTGGGCGCGGCGGATTGCCGCCTCGATCGCATCGGGATCATGCCCGTCGACGCGCTCGGCCTTCCAGCCGCAGGCCTTGAAGCGGGCGAGCTGGTCGACCGAGTCGGAGATGGAGAGCGGCCCGTCGATCGAGATGCCATTGTCGTCCCAGAGCACGATCAGCTTGTTCAGCTTCTGATGGCCGGCGAGCGCGATCGCCTCCTGGCTGATGCCCTCCATCAGGTCGCCGTCGGAGGCGAGCACATAGGTCTTGTGGTCAACCAGCTTCTTGCCGAACTCGGCGGCGAGCATGCGCTCGGCCATCGCCATGCCGACGGCGGTGGCGAGCCCCTGGCCGAGCGGGCCGGTCGTGGTCTCGACGCCGGGGGTCATGAAGTTCTCGGGATGGCCCGGCGTCTTCGATTCGAGCTGGCGGAACTTCTTGAGGTCGTCGAGCTCCAGGCCCGGCGTGCCGGTGAGATAGAGCAGCGCGTAGATCAGCATCGAGCCATGGCCGGCCGAGAGCACGAAGCGATCGCGGTCGGGCCAGCGCGGCTCGGCCGCATCATATTTCAGGATGCGGGTGAACAGCACGGTCGCGACATCGGCCGCGCCCATCGGCAGGCCAGGATGGCCGGACTTCGCCTGCTCGACGCCATCCATGGTGAGGGAGCGGATGGCGTTGGCGAGCCGCTCGTGCAAAGCGCGGTCGATCGCGGGCGTCGTCATGAAGTCTCTCCGGCGAGGCGGGAACGAGACTCGCGCGCCGGAGCTGGCCGGGGGCGAGCAGCGAACTTGTGAAAAAGGTCGCGCGTTCGATAGGCTGCCGGCTCAAGCTGAGTCAATTCGCCTGAAGCGGCCTACGGACCGTCTTGGAGTGCATTGCGCCGCGGTGGATTTGCCCGCGCCGTACCGCCAAGCCGGAATGATGGAGGAACGGGCCGCGGCCGATCGTCGCCATCCACGCAAAAAGCCCGGCCGCGAGGCCGGGCTTTCCTGTTGCGGTCGCAAGCCCGAAAGGGCTGCGAAAACGCGGATTACTTCTTGCCGAGGGCGCCCAGCGCGCCGAAACGCGAGTTGAAGCGCGAGACGCGGCCGCCACGGTCCAGCATATGCTGGGTGCCGCCGGTCCAGGCCGGGTGGGTCTTCGGGTCGATGTCGAGGTTGAGGGTGTCGCCCTCCTTGCCCAGCGTCGAACGGGTGAAGTATTCGGTGCCATCGGTCATGACGACCTTGATGGTGTGGTAGTCGGGATGAATGCCGGTCTTCATGGCGAAATCCTCAATTGTCGAAAAGCGGGTGGCCGGAACTCGGCGCACATCGCCGGCTCTTCGAACAATTCGTATGAGCCTGTCGTGAAGTCGGGTGCCCATAGCGCAGCCGCAGCGACGGTGCAAGCTTTTCGGGATAGGTAAGCGTGGCGAACGAGACCAAGGAAGACCAAAAGGCGCGGCCGGATTTCAGCGCGCTGCGCTCGTTCTGGCCCTACGCGCTGGCGCAGAAGCAACGGATCGCCATCGCGCTCGTCGCGCTGATCGTCGCCTCGGTGGCGACGCTGGCACTGCCCATGGCGGTGAGACGCGTCATCGATGTCGGCTTCTCCGGTGGCGAGCAGCAGCTGGCGAATTCCTATTTCGCAATCCTGATCGGGGTCGTCGCTATCCTGGCGCTGGCGAGCTCGGCCCGATTCTATCTTGTGATGACGGTCGGCGAGCGCGTCGTCTCGGAGCTGCGCGCCGACGTCTTCCGGCACCTGACCCGGCTCGAGCCGGCCTTCTTTGATGCCAGCCGGGCCGGCGATCTGGTCTCGCGCCTGACCGCCGACACCACGCAGATCAAGTCGACCTTCGCCTCGACCGCCTCGATCGCGCTGCGCAACGGGATCATGTTCCTCGGCGCGCTGGCGATGATGATTTTCACCAGCCCGCAGCTCTCGGCGATCGTCATCGGAGCGATCCCGCTGATCGTGCTGCCGCTGGTCTTCTCCGGTCGCAGCGTGCGCAAGCGCGCCCGCGCCGCGCAGGACCGGCTCGCCGACGCCTCTGCCTTCGCCGCCGAGGCGATCGGCGCGATCCGGACGATGCAATCCTTCGGCGCCGAGCGCGAGACGACGCAGCGCTTCCAGGGCGCATCGGACGGCGCCTATGCCGCCTCGCGCGATGCAACGGCCTCGCGCGCCTGGCTCTCCGGCATCGCGATCTTCCTGGTCTCGGCCAGCGTCGTGCTGGTGCTCTGGGTGGGCGCGACCGAGGTCTTCGCCGGACGGATGAGCGGCGGGCGCCTGTCGCAGTTCGTGCTCTACGCCGTGCTGGCGGCGAGCTCGCTCGGCCAGCTCTCGGAAGTCTATGGCGACATCTCGGCTGCAGCCGGCGCTGCCGGACGGCTCGGCGAGATCCTCGCGACCAAGCCGGCGATTTCAGCCCCGCCCCATCCCAAGGCATTGCCCACACCGCCGGTCGGCGCCCTCGCCTTCGACGGCGTCTCGTTCCGCTATCCCGGCCGCAGCAACCTCGCGCTCGCCGATCTCGACCTCACGATCAAGCCGGGCGAGCGGGTCGCGCTGGTTGGCCCATCCGGCGCCGGCAAGAGCACGGTGCTGCAATTGGCGCTGCGCTTCTACGACCCCTTCGCCGGCCGCGTCGTTGTCGACGGCGTCGCCGGGCCGGAGGCCGATCCGACCGAGTGGCGCAGCCGCTTTGCGCTGGTGCCGCAAGAGCCGACCGTGTTCGGCGTCTCGGTCGCCGACAACATCGCCTATGGCCGTCCCGGCGCGACCCGCGCACAAATCGAGGAAGCCGCGCAGCTCGCCGCCGCCGACGGCTTCATCCGCGCTTTGCCCGATGGTTACGACACCGTCATCGGCGAGCGCGGCGTCACTTTATCAGGCGGCCAGCGCCAGCGGCTTGCCATTGCGCGCGCCGTGCTGAAGGACGCGCCGATCCTGCTGCTCGACGAGGCGACCTCGGCGCTCGATTCGGAAAGCGAGCGCGCCGTGCAGGACGCGCTCGACCGGCTGATGCAGGGGCGGACCACGCTGGTCGTCGCCCACCGGCTCGCCACCATCCTCTCCGCCGATCGTATCCTGGTGATGGAGGACGGGCGGGTGGTCGAGGAAGGCACGCATGCCGCCCTCGTCGCCAAGGGCGGGCTCTATGCGCGCCTCGCCGCACTCCAGTTCGGGCTGGAGGCGGCCTAGTCAGCCTACCGGCTGGAGAGCCGCTTCCAGCAGCGTAGCGGCATCCAGCAGGCCTCGCTTGCGCGCCGCCTGCGCGGGCGTCAGTTCCTGCTTGTTCCGCGCAGCCGGGTCGGCCCCTGCCGCCAGCAGGAATTCGACGAGATCGCAGGCGCTGGTGTCGTCGTCCGGCAGGCAGAACAGCGGCGGCTCGCCCGAGCGGGCGGGCGCATTGGCGAGCGCCGGCTCCCTGGCGAACAGAATCTCCAGCCGCTCGATCTCGCCGGCCTCGCACAGGGCTTCGATGTCGCGGCTGCGCGAGGCGAGATAGATCTGCGCGGCGCTTGCACCCTGATGGCGGGCCCAGCCGAGCGGGGTCGAGCCATAGCGACGCTCGATCGGATCAATCTCGGCACCCGCATCGACTAGCAGCGCGACGATCTCGATCGCATCACTGCCCGCCGCCTCGTGCAAGGCGCGGACGCCGTCGCGGGTCCCTGCATCCGGCGAGACGCCAAGACGCAGCGCCAGCGTCGCGATCTCCGGCTTGCCTTGCCGGATCGCGACGAGCAGCGGAGCCGGGGCGAGCCGGAAATCCGGATTACCGTCGAGCAGCCGGCGCGCCTCGGTCTCGTCGCCACGCGCGACCGCCGCGGTGAACGCTTCCTGTCCGCCGAGTTCGACCGGGCTCGCGCCATTCTCGACCAGCAGGCGAACGAGATCGCTCCGGCCATCGAGCATGGCCTGTTTGACCAGGCTCTGCTTCGAATAGGCGTTGACCGTCTGGGCCCGGGCGCCATGGGCGAGGAGCCAGGCGGCACGTTTCGGCTGGCGCGGCACGGCGTTGCCGAGCAGATAGTCGAGCGGCGGCGCAGGCAATTCGCGCACGGGCTCGTGCCAGCGCGCGCCCTCCCCGCGCTTCTCCGTCTCGCTCCAGAGCAGGTCGAGCCAGGAGACATCGTCGGCACCGAGCGACGAGTTGTAGAGCGCCTGGCCGTTGAGCGGATCGGCGCCGCAGGCGATCAGCAGCCGCGCCAGCGCTTTGGCCTGCGGATGCGGTGGCTGGTTGCCCTCGCCGCCGCCGATGACGCCGGTCAAAGGGGTGAAGTGGTTGCTGCCGTCGCTGAACAGAGCGTTCGGGTCGGCGTCATGGTCGAGCAGGAGCTGCGCGATCGCGACGGCGTTGCGTGACAGCGCCTCGTTCGGCAGGCGGCTGAAGGCGAGACGAACCAGAGGTGTCCAGCCGTCGAAATCGCTCGGCTTGTCAGCGAGCGCCCCATCCCTGCCGAGGAAGGCACGAACGGCTTCGAGATCGTGCGCAGCGACGGCGGTGTGGATGCTGTCGCCGGCGATCTCCGGATGGCGTTCGAGCAGGTGCTGCGCCAGCGCGCCGCGCGCCGGGCGGTCGGCCTCGTACTCGCCCCAGCTTTGCGTGCCGGGCCTGACGCCGTAGCGCAGCGCCGATTTCTCCAGGAACAGCGCGACGAGCGCGGCATGGCCGCGCGCCGCAGCCTCGCGCGCGGCGAGCTCCTGCTTCAGCGCCGCCCAGTTCGCCAGCCCATAGTCGCGGGCGAGCGCATACTGGACCTCGCGCAGCTTGGCCGCGCCGGCATGGTTCGGGATCAGCTTGCGGAAACGGGCGATCGCTTCGCCATCGCCGGCCTCGATCTCTTTCAGCCAGCGCTTGGCCTGGCGGCGGATGGTCTCGAGGGTCGAACGGGACGTGAGTTCGCGGGTGGGATCAGACATGGGTCTTCCTTCCGAGGAAAGCCTGATGTCCGCTCGACAGGCCGGAAGAAAGCGATGATGCGATGTCGTCGCTCAGATATGGGTGGGAGCAGGCTCCCTTGCCGCGGACTGGTGGCGCCCCATGCGCTCTGCGGCGATGAAAAGCGCATGGTGGCGGTGGAGTCAATCGCTGGCATCTATCTCGACGTCATGCTCGGGCTTGACCCGAGCATCTCATGCCGGAAGAGCCTCCCATTGGCGCCCTCTCGTCCTGAGGTTCTCGGGTCGGCGCGATGCGCCGCCCGAGAATGACGACTTGCCTCACTTCGCCCGCTTCGCCCCCACCAGCTCGTCCCACTTCCTGAAGGCGACGACCATCTTGTCGGGCTTCAGCGGCAGCTCGATCGGGTTGTTGGCGATCAGGTCGGCATATTCCGGTCGGCCGAATTCGGCGATGACCTTCTGGCTCGCCTCCGGCGCCAGCGAGAGCGGCACGTTCTTCACCGCCGGGCCCGGATAAAGATAGCCCTCGTCATAGGAATAGGCCTGCATCTTCGGCGTCAGCACATGCGCCATGATGTCGAGCACCACGGCGAGCCGGTCATTGGGCAGGCCCTTGGGCACGCACATGAAGAAGGCGTCCGAGACCCAGTGGAAGCCCTTCAGCGTCTGGATCTTGGCTTCCTTCGGCACGATGCCGAGCGCCCGCGGATTGATGTCCCAGCCAGTGGTCGAGATGATGATGTCGCGCGAGCCGTCGCCGAACTCCTTCATCGTCGCGCCAGTGCCGGCCGGATAGTACTCGATGTACTGGCCAAGCTCCTGCAGATAAGCCCAGGTCTTGTCCCAGCCGCCGACTGGGTCCTGCGGGTCCTTGTCGCCGAGGATGTAGGGCAGCCCCATCATGAAGGTGCGGCCCGGGCCGGAATTGGTCGGGCGGGCATACATGAACTTGTTCGGGTTGGCCTTGGCCCAGGCGAGGAGCTCCTCGGCCGTGGTCGGCGGGCTCTTGACCCGGTCCGGCATGTATTCGAGCAACGGGCCGGAGGGATAGTAGTTGACGACGACGCCGAAGCCATCGCCCTGCACCTTGTGCAGGTTGAGCGCCGCCGGCTCGTAATTGGCCTCGATGTTCGGGAACTTGTCAGCAAAGTCGGGCAGGATCTTCTGCCAGAGCTTCTGGTCGAGGCCGGCGGCAAGGCCGTCACTGCCGGTCAGGATCAGGTCGAGATCGACCTTGCCGGCATCCTGCTGCGCCTTGAGCTTGCTGGCGAGCTCGGGCGCCGGCGCCTTCACGAAGGCGATGCGCGAGACCAGCTTGGGATTGGCAGCGCGGTAGTCCTCGAAGGCCTTCTGCATCAGCGCGAGCGCGCCGCCGACATCCATGACGCTGATCACGACCGGGCTGGTCGGCAGCGGCGGCGAAGCGGCAAGCGCCGGGCCGCCGGCGGCAAGCGCGCCGAGGCCGCCGAGCACGGTGCGGCGGTCGATGCCATGAAGATGCTTGGTCATTGCCTTCCCCTCTTGTTATTGCGCCGTTCCAGCGGCACTCATGCGTCGTAGCGACGTTCCTGATCGGCGAGGCGAACCCGCCGGACGAAAAGATCATCCGACCACTCGACCTCGCCCTCCGCAAGCGCGATGCCATGCGTCTCGAGCGCCGGCCGGATCGCGGCGAGCGCGTGGCTTCCCGCCATGGCAAAGGCCTGCTCCGGCGTCGCGATGCACCAGGCGACGACATTGCGCACCGCCTCATCCAGGCAGAGCGCCGAGCCGGCGAGCAGGCCCGCTTCCTGCCGGACCGAGCCATCCGGCATGCGATCGACGGCCATGCCGGCGAAATGATAGCGACCGACCGGCGCGGCGGCGGCCACCACCGCATCGGTCACCAGGATCGAGCGCTCGAAGCCCTTGGCCCGGATCAGCGCGGCGAGTGCCCTGGGGTGGACATGGATGCCGTCGGCGATGAAGCCGGCCATCAGCCGGTCCTCGGCGAGCTGGGCGAAGATCGGATTGGCGAGCTTGTGCAGCGTCTGCGGCAGGCCATTGCCGAGATGGGTCGAGAGCGACAAGCCCGCATCGGCCGCGGCCGAGACCTGATCGAAATCGGCCGCCGAATGCCCGATGGCGACGATCTTGCCGGCGTCCGCCAGCACCTTCGTCAGGGCGACCGCGCCTTCGCGCTCGGCGGCGAGCGTCACCATCAGGATCGGCCGCGACAGGCCGCGCTCGACCTCAGCGATCAGCTCCGGCCGTGCCGCCGTCATTGCCTGGGGCGGGTGGCAGCCGTGATAGCCGGGCGCCGGGTTCAGGAACGGGCCTTCGAGATGATAGCCCGGGCACATCAATGGCCCGAGCCGGCTCCCAGCGACGGCTTCATCCAGCGCCCAGAACCGCTCGATGAGCTCATGCGGATGGGCGGTAATGATCGTCGGCAGACAGTGCGTGACGCCGGTCGCCAGCATCGCCTCCAGCGCTCGGTCGAGATCGGCCGCCGTGATCGCCGGATCATTGAAATCGACACCGGCGAAGCCGTTGATCTGGAGGTCGACGAGGCCGGGCGAGACGGGCATCTGCCCTCAACCCTTTTTCAGCAGCGAGGCGGCCGGCGGATCGAGGAACAGCACCGTGTTGGGATGGCGCTGAAGGATCGAGGCCGGGTGCAGCGGCGTGATCTCGCCTTCGAGGGCATCCTTCACCGCCTGCGCCTTGCGGGTGTCCGGTACCGACAGGATGATCAGCTCGCTCTTCAGGATCTGGCGGATACTCATCGAGATCGCCTGCTCCGGCACCGCCTTGAGGCTCTCGAACCAGCCCTCGCCGAATTGCTGGTTCCGGCAGGCCTCGTCGAGGGTGACGACGATATAAGGCTCGTTCGTCTCGAAATCGGCAGGCGGATCATTGAAGGCGAGATGGCAGTTCTCGCCGAAACCGGCGAAGCAAAGATCGATGCGCCGCCCGGCGATCAAAGCATTGAGGCGCTTCGTCTCGGCGGTGGGATCGCCCTCACCATTGACCGGAACGAAGGCCGGCTTGACCGCGAGCGGCGCTAGGAAGCGCTCTTTCAGATAACCGCGGAAGCTCGCCGGGTGGCTTTCCGGCAGGCCGACATATTCGTCGAGATGGAAGGCGGTGACCTTCGACCAGTCGATGCCCTCGGCCGCGACGAGGTTCTGCAGCATCTCGAACTGGCTCGCGCCGGTGGCGACGATGATCGTCGCCTCGCCATGGCGGGCAATCGCAGCACGGATCGTCTCGGCGCCTAGCGCTGCCGCCTGCCGGCCGAGCTCGTTCTTATCAGGGGTGATGCGGATATCGATCATGCTGCTCCCTGTCCGCCAAATGTGCGGCTATTTTTGCGTGGTATACTACCATACCAGTCATCATGCTAGCACGGACATGAGGCGTTGCCCCCCTCGCAAAGGCATGGCACGCCACCGCTTTTCGCGGGATTTACGCGCATAGGTTTGCGCGGCCGCTCAGGCTCATCCTACGGGCGTTTGCCTATGAGCGGCGGCGATGCGAGTCGCGCGATCACGCAGGAACGTATGTCAACCTGATCACGTCCTCGCCAACTCGATCGCTGGCCACAAGGCGAAGCGGCGGCCGCGGGCCGGCGAAGAATGGTGTGCCGCGCCCCAGCGCGACGGGGTGCAGATAGAGTCGATACTCATCGATGAGGCCAAGGTTGGTCAGGCTTTGCGCCAGGGCAGGTCCGGAGACCGCGATTTCTCCAGCAAGTCGAGCCTTCAGCCCACGGACCACCGCCTCGAGGTCGTCCTCGACAAGCGTGGCGTTGGGGCCGACAGACTTCAACGAGCGCGACACGACCCATTTTGGTTGGCTCCGCCATGCCGTCGCGAAGTCGCGTCGCTCCGCGTCCCACTCAGGATCGTCGTCATCCCAATAGCGCATGATCTCGTACATGCGGCGACCGTACACACTGCCAGCCAGGTCGCGCACGTGCTCGATCCAGTGACGAAAGAGCTGGGGGCCGGTTTGCATTTCCTGGTGATCGACATAACCGTCCAGGGACTGGTTCATTCCGAAGACGAGCTTCGCCATGCTGCAAGACCTCCATTGCAGCTTCAGGATAGCGCAAACGTCCGGTGGACGTGACAGGAGGCACGATCCGCACCCGTCGCGCCCATGCTCCCGTCATGCAACCAGATTATTGCATGACAGGAGCCAGCATGTTAGCAACAGCCCATGGACCTCGACCGCCTCTTCCGGGCGCTGGCCGATCCGACGCGCCGCCGAATGCTGGGCGAGCTCAGGGAGCGGGACGGCCAGACGCTGTTCGAATTGCATGTCCGCCTGGTCAGCTGGCATGGGGCAGGCCTCTCCCGGCAAGCCCTGTCGAAGCATCTGCAGCTGCTGGAGGAGGCCGGCCTGGTCCGCACCGAATGGCGCTGGCGCAGCAAGCACCATTTCCTCGAACGCTCGCCGCTGCGGCAGATGTGGGATGTGTGGATGCGGCCTCTGGCCGAGCCGCCGGAGAGGGAGAAGACGAATGCCGATCAAGATCGTCGTGACGAGCCTGCTGGTCGATGACCAGGACAAGGCACTGCGCTTCTACCGCGACATTCTCGGCTTCGAGCTGAAGCACGACATCCCGATGGGCCAGCATCGCTGGCTGACCCTGACCTCACCTGGCGATCCCGATGGCGTCGAGCTCCTGCTCGAGCCGGACGAGCATCCGGCGGCCCAGCCTTGGAAAACCGCACTGGTCACCGACGGCATCCCGGCGACCTCGTTCGGGATCGAGGACGTCCATGCCGAGCATGCGAGACTTTCGGCGCTCGGCGTCGCCTTCACCCAGCCGCCGGTCCATCTCGGCCCGGTCACTACCGCAGTCTTCGATGACACCTGCGGCAACCTGATCCAGATCGCCCAGCGGCATTGAGGGCCGGCCGCTGAAGCGGCCCCTCACCGCTCGGTGATCTTGAACTCGATCCTGCGGTTGCGGCGGTACGCCTCATCGTTGTTCGCGACGTCGAGGGGCTGGAACTCGCCGAAGCCGGTCGCGGCGATGCGGTCCGCCGGGATGCCCTTGCTGACCAGATACTCGACCACGGCGACGGCGCGCGCGGTCGACAGGTTCCAGTTCGAGGGGAACTGTGCCGAACGGATCGGCCGGTTGTCGGTATGGCCGTCGACCCGCAGGATCCAGGGCAGGTCCGGCGGCATTTCTCGGCCGAGATCGACGATGATGGCCCCGAGCTTGTCGAGCTCGCCGCGCCCTTCCGGCTTCAGCACGGCCTGGCCGGCGTCGAAGAAGACCTCGGACTGGAAGACGAAGCGGTCGCCGACGACGCGAATATCGGGGCGGGTGCCGAGCACCTGGCGCAGGCGGCCGAAGAAGTCGGAGCGATAGCGCGCCAACTCCTGCACGCGCTGGGCCAGCGCGACGTTGAGGCGCGAGCCGAGCTCGGAGATGCGCGTCTGCGATTCCTTGTCCTTGGCCTCGGCCGCGCCGATCGCCTCCTCCAGCGCCGCAAGCTGGCGGCGCATGGCGACGATCTGCTGGTTGACCATCTCGACGGTCGCCTGAGCCTTGGCGGAGAGCTGTTTTTCGGTATCGAGCGCCTTCTGCGTGTCGGCCAGCTGGGCCGGCGCATTCTTGTTCGAGGAATCGAGCAGGCCCTGCACGCGTATGCGCTCAGCCTGTTCGCTCGTCAGCGAGGATTGCAGCAAAGCGAGCGAATCCTTGGCCTCCTTGCCGGTCGACCGCTCGAGGGCGAGCAGGTCGCTAAGCTCGGAGATTTGGCGGTTCAGTCGGTCGAGCACCGTGTCCCGGCCGCTGATTTCCTGCGACAGGAAGAACTGGCCGAGGACGAAGACCGAGAGCAGGAAGACGATGCCGATCAGCATCGTCGAAAGCGCGTCGACGAAGCCTGGCCAGAAATTCACCTCTTCCCGGCGATGCGCGCGCGACAGGGCCATGCTCAGCTTTCCTCTCAGCCGTCCTGGCGATCAGCACCTGCGATGCCGCAGCACCATGGCAGGCTCATGACTCACCGACGCGTTCGGCGGCGAGACGCTCGATCAGGCGCTTCAAATCCTTCTCGCGTGCCGCCTGCGCCTCGACCCAGTCGCGGATCAATTGCTGCTCGGAGCGCATATGCTGGACCAGGCCCTGGATGCCCTCGGCGAGATTGGCGAGCGCCTGTGTCGCAGCGCGGTTGTTGGTCCCGTCCTGCATCGCCGCCTGGAGCTTGTCGAGGCGCTCGACCACGACATCGCCGGAGGTGGGACCGGCGGCCGGCATCGCCAGCGGGATCGTCGCGGAGTTCGCTGTGGCGGAGCCGAGATAGTCCTCGAGTTCATTGCGGAAGCGGCGCTGCGCCTGGCCGAGCTGAAGATCGAGAAAGCCGAGCAGGACCGCGCCCGCAATGCCGAACAGCGAGGCGGAGAAGGACAGGGCCATACCGGCGAGCGGCGCGGCGAGACCCGTCTTGAGCTCGTCGAAGAGCACGCCAGCCTCCGCGCCAGTGCGCAGGCTCTTGATGACGGTGCCGATCGACGAGATGGTGTCGAGCAGGCCCCAGAACGTACCGAGCAGGCCGAGAAAGACCAGAAGTCCGGCGATATAGCGCAGTACCTCGCGCCCATCGTCGAGCCGGACCGCAATCGATTCGAGCAGCGTCGCAGCCTGGGCCGGGGCGAGCGTGCGACGCTCCAGCGCCGGCAGCACGGCGCCGAGCGGGCTGATCACCTGATTGCGCCGGATCGCCACGCCCGCCGGGTTGGCGGTGAGACGGGTGGCGGCGCGCGCCTCGCTATCGATACGCCAGAGCTCGCGCAGCGTGATCAGCACGCCGACAGCGAGCGCGCCGAGGATCAGGCCGTTGAGGCCGGGATTGGCCATGACCGCGGTGACGAGGTTGGCGTGCAGGATGTAGACGAGGAAGCCGATCAGCGCGAGGAAGATCAGCGCGCGTAGGACGTAGCGCAGCGGGCGGGAAAATCGGAAGGTCTGCGGCCTGTGCGTTGCCGTCGCCAAGATTCCCTGCGCCGGATTCTCCAGCGGCGGGACCTCCGGGGCCGCCTCGTCATTGGCCATGCCTGCTCATCCGATCCGGTTTCGTCGCGGCGGCGACTGTCGCCTCCCGCCACGCCGGGATCAAGCCGAAAACAGGCTTCTCGCAATCAAACCACGGTCTTGAGGACTGCGCGCAACGCCGGCTCGCCGGCCTCGTTGCCGCAGATCACGTCCTTGGCCGATGTCGGCTGCTTGCCGTCAAGTGTGCCGAAAGTGCCGCCCGCCTCGCGCACCATCACCGCAGCGGCGCCGAAATCCCAGGTGTTGAGGCCGCGTTCCCAATAGGCATCCATGCGGCCGGCGGCGACATAGGCGATGTCGAGCGCGGCCGAGCCCATGCGTCGGACATTGGCGAAGCGGCTCATCACAGCGCCGAGCTCCTTGAGGAAGAGCGGGTGCCCGCCCTTGCCGATATGCGGCACGCCCATGCCGATCAGCATGTCCGGCGATTCGCGGCGGCCGGAGACGCGCATGCGGCGGTTGTTGACATAGGCGCCCTTGCCCTTCTCGGCGATGAAGAGCTCGTCCTTGGCGGCGTCGTAGACCACGCCGGCGATGAACTGGTTGTCGCGCTCCAGCGCCACCGAGATGTTCCAGTGCGGGATGCCCCGCAGGAAGTTGTGGGTGCCGTCGAGCGGGTCGACATGCCAGCGATTGCTCTCGTCGGTGCCAACGACGACGCCGCTCTCTTCCATGACGAAGCCGTAGCCCGGCCGCGCCTTCTCCAGCGCCGCGTGCAGAATCTCCTCGGCCTTGTGGTCGGCCTTGGAGACGAAATCGCCGGGTCCCTTGGCCAGGACCTGCAGGTTCTCGACCTCGCCGAAATCGCGCTTCAGCGAACGTGACGCCTTCATCACGGCATCGGTCATCACGGTCATCAGGGGCGAGCGGATCATTATCAAAACCTCCGGCGCTCGAAGCGCGGCAGAATGGAACGGACTATCAAAGAGCGGCAGTCGTCGGGCAGCGCCGGCTGCGCGGCGCGAATTCGCGCCGTCACTTGCTCGGTTGGCTCGGCGTCGTCAAGGCCGTGGCCTCGATCCGGTCGGCAGCAAGGCGGGCGGCGCGGGCGCGTTGCTCCGGCGAAAGCCGCTCCAGAACCTGGTCGAGCGTGGCATCGGAGAGGCCCTGCGCGCGCGCTGCGAGGTGCCAGGCGGCAGCTTCCGAGAGGTCTGGCGAGATAGCGCGGCCGAACTGGTAGAGCTTGGCCAATCGGTTCTGGGCGATGGCGTTGCCCTTGTTGGCGGCGCGGATGAAAAGCTTCACCGCGGCGCGCTCGTCCTTGGCGACGCCATCGCCGTTGAACAGCATGATCGCGTACTCGACCTCGCCGGCGATCAGCCCGTTGGCCGCCGCCTTGCCCATCCACTCGGCTGCCATCCCGTCATCCTGCGGCACACCGCGGCCCATCTTGTAGAGGATGGAGAGCGCATGCTGGGCGTCGCCGAGATCGGCCGCGGCTGCAACCCTGAGACAACCTATGGCCCGCTGATCATCCTGCGGCTTACCGGTCGCAAGCAGCGCGATGGCGAGATTGTAGTTGGCGGCCGGGTGGCTGGCGGCGGCGGCCTTCTCAAGCAGGACGCCGGCCGTCTTCGGGTCGCGCGGCAGGCCGCGTCCTTCCAGCATCGCCATGGCGAGCGCAAACATGGCGCTGACATCGCCCTTGTCGGCTGCGAACCGGTACCAGTCGGCTGCGGCCTTGGCGTCGCCACGGACACCGAGGCCCTGGCGATAGATCTCGCCGAGCAGCGTCATCGCCGCTGCATCGTTCGGATCGGCCTCGAGCCGCTTCAGGGCCTCCGCCTGCGCCCGCCGGTAATGTCCGGCCTGATAGGCGCCGTAAGCGAGGTCGGGCACCGACCCCGCCGCGGCGGCCGGTAGGGCAAGCGTCAAGGCGAGCGCGGCGAGCGCAAGCCTCATCGCGCCGTCCTGCGGGCGTGCTGGGCCGTGATCGCAGCATCGGCCTCGGCGACCGCGGCACGGATGTCGACGCCCTCGGCGAACACCCATTCGCCGAGGGCGACGAATTCGGCGCCAGTCTCGATCAGGGTCGGAACGGAATCGGCGTCCGGACAATAGGCGATGCAGGGCGTCTCGAAGATTTCGGCCCACCAGGAGGCGCGCTCGATCACCGCCGGCAGCGGCGGGAGCGAGCCGTCCGGCCGCGGCTCGCCGAACATGACATAGTCGACGCCGGCCTCGCCCATATCCATGGCGTCATGGCGCGAGCGCAGTCCCCCTGCCCCGATGATGCGCTCCTGCTTCAGGCTGGAGCGGGCATCGGCGATGGCTTCGGCCCCTTGAGTCAAATGGACTCCGTCGGCGCCGCCGCGGCTGGCGACCTGGGCCGACGCCTCGACCACCAGAGCGACGTTCTGCGCCTGCACCGGCGAGGCCAGCGCCTTGACCCGTTCGGTCAGGCTGCGCTCGTCGCCGGGCGCGAGCCGAAGCAGCACGGCGGCGACATCGCCGCCGGCGAAGGCCTGCATCAAGCGAAAGGTGATCGCGCCGGGATCCAGGATCGGCGGCGTGACGAGCATCAGGCGGGTGCGGGGCAGGTTCATAGTCATGATCTTGCGCGCAAACGGCCTGCGGCGTGATCCAATGTCAAGACCATAAGCCCGGCGACCAAGCTCCAGAAAGCGGAACCGACGCCGAATAGCGACAGGCTGGAAGCCGCGACGGCGAAGGTGACGACCGCCGCGAAGCGATTCTTGTCGCTGCCCATCGCCTGGCCGAGCGCCCCTGTCAGCGAGCCGACGAGGCCAAGACCGGCGACCGCGACGATCAGCGCCTTGGGCATGGCGAGGATCAGCGCCAGCAGCAGGCCGGCAGTCGCCGCAATCGCGAGCCAGAAGAAGCCGTACCAAATCCCGGCCTTCCAGCGCTCTTTCGGATCAGGATGCGTGTCGGCACCGGTGCAGATCGAGGCGCTGATCGCCGCCATGTTGACCATATGCGCGCCGGTCGGGGCGGTCAGGAAGGACATCAGCCCGGTGACGAACAGGCAGGACGCCGTCGGCGGCTGATAGCCGGAGGCGCGCAACACGGCGAAGCCCGGCAGGTTCTGCGCCGCCATGGTGACGAGATAGAGCGGGATGCCGACGCCGACGATCGCAGTCAGGTCCAGATGCGGGACGATCAGCTCGATATGGGTCAGCGCGACCGGCCCGGCCGGCAGTGTCGCCGTACCGGTGGCGAAGGCGAGCGCGAGGCCGGCAGCAAGCGCCGCGATGACGCCGAGGAAGGGATTCCACAACCTCGCCAGCAGGAAGACGACGAGCAGCGTCAGCACCAACGCCGGCTGCAGCTTCATCTCGTCGAAGACGGCGACGACGAAACGGAAGATCACGCCGGCGAGCATGGCCGCGGCGATGCTCATCGGAATGCGCTCGACCAGCGCACCGAGCGGGCGGAAGGCGGCGGTCGCCATCATCAGCGCTGCCGCCGCGAGGAAGGCGCCGACAGCCGAAGCCATGTCGACGCCGCTCGCGGCCGCGATCAGCGCAGCGCCCGGCGTCGACCAGGCGCAGATGATCGGCATGCGGTGCCGCCAGGACAGGATAAGGCTGGCGAGCCCCTTGGCGATGGCGAGCCCGGCGAGCCAGGAGACGGTCTGTCCGGGCGTCGCTCCAAGTGCCTGCGCAGCAGCGAGGATCACCGCGACCGAAGCCGCGTAACCGACAAAGACGGCAACGACAGCGGAGAAGAGCTGCGACATCAGCCGCCCTGCTGATCCCAGGCTGTCGGCCAGGTCTCGGCGAGCGTTGAGCCAAGACGCACCGGCCAGGCTGCCTTGGCGAGGCCCGTGCGGTCATCGGTCTCGACGGCGATACCCGACAACGTGCCCTCGCCGAGCGCCGGCTCCAGCCGCGAGCCCGGCGTCTTCTGCAGGAAGCGGCGGATCGCCTCCTCCTTCTGCATGCCGAGGATCGACTCGTAGTCGCCGCACATGCCGGCATCGGTCTGGTAGGCAGTGCCGGCCGGCAGCACGCGCGTATCCGAGGTCGGGACATGGGTATGGGTGCCGACGACGAGGCTGGCGCGGCCATCGAGATAATAGGCCATGGCGAGCTTCTCGCTGGTCGCCTCGGCATGAACGTCGACGATGACGGCGTCGGCGGCCTCGCGCAGCGGGCAGGCAGCGAGCTCTCGCTCCAGCGCCGCGAAGGGGTCGTCGAGCGCGTCCATGAACAGCCGGCCCATGACGTTGACGACGAGGACGCGCGCGCCGTTGCGGGCTTCGATCACGGTCGCGCCGCGGCCGGGCGTGCCGGGCGGGTAGTTCGCGGGCCGGATCAGGCGTGGCTGGCGCTCGATGAAGACCATCGCCTCGCGCTGGTCCCAGGAATGATTGCCGAGCGTGATGACATCGGCGCCAGCGGCAAGCGTCTCGTCGCAGATCGCTTCGGTGATGCCGAAGCCGCCGGCGGAGTTCTCGCCATTGATGACGACGCAATCGAGCTTCCAGCGCTCGCGCAGGCCAGGGAGGCGATCCTGCACGGCGAGGCGGCCGGCGCGCCCGACGATGTCGCCGAGGAAGAGTAGACGCATGACACTATCCAGTGATTGGGCTGCCACATTGCAGCCCGTTCCGTCGCGCTTTCACGCAAAATGCGGTCGTCCCCGGCCCGCCTCGGGCCGCACGGTACGACGTCGCAGCTTGGAGGAAAACACGGCAGGACAACTGCGTCTTGAATGAAAGGCGCGCCTGCTAATGACGTGATCACCGCAGCGAAATCAACCGCAGCGGATCGTCTCGCCCTGCGTGACGACCCAGTCGAGGCGGCGGTCATGCGCCTCGGCGGGCACGGCCTCGATCTCTTGTGCCGCATAGGCGATGCCGACTGTCGCGACCGGTTCGAGCTCGGCGATGGCGCGGTCGTAATAGCCCTTGCCATAGCCGATGCGGTAGCCGCGCCGGTCGAAGGCGGCAAGCGGGACGATCAGGATCGTAGGCCTGACCTCCGGCTCCTCAGGGCTCGGCACCAGCGTCCCGAAGCCGCCTGGCACGATCGGCTCCCAGGGAGCCCAGCGCCGGAAGAGCATGCGTTTCTCGACGATCGCCGGCAGGCAGAGTGGCAGGCCGCGCTCGTGCAGAGCTTCCAGGATCGGGCGTGGATCGGCCTCCGAGCGCATCGGCCAATAGGCCGAGACCGGCCCCAGCGCGAACACCGGCAGGGCCAGGGCGCGCGCGACAATGGCCTCGTCCCAGATCAGGCGGTCGTCGAGTTCAAGGGCGTCGCGCCGGGCGAGTGCTTCGGTGCGCAGCGCCGCCTTGCGAGGAGAGGGGACGCGAGAGACGGCATCAGTCATGGGCAGTGCGGAGCCACCTTGGCCGTGGAGATTTCGATCCCGGGACACCTACAAAGTAGGTGGGCGCCGTGTGTCCGGGTCCAGGGACCCAGTCAGGGACAGCTCCCTAGGGAGTCGTATGGGCCCGGGAATACATGACTCGCACGCACCAGGCAGCCCCGCCGCGACAAGGTAGGATGCATGCCGGCAAAGCGCCAGAGGCGTTTAGTGGAAGGTGTGGGAATTTCGTGCCGTCAGGCACCACGCGCGATGCCGTGCCGGATCACCCGGTCGATCAGGTCGGGATAGGCGATGCCGCTGGCCGCGAGCGCCTTCGGAAACATGCTGATGTCGGTGAAGCCGGGGATGGTGTTGATCTCGTTGATCAGCGCGCTGCCATCCGGCCGCAGGAAGAAGTCGACGCGGGCCATACCGTCGCAGCCGAGCGCGTAGAAGGCGCGCTTGGCCAGCACCTGCAGGTTGGCGATTGTCTCCTCGGGCAGATCGGCTGGAACCTCGACGCGGGCGCCGTCCTCGTCGAGATATTTGGCCTCGTAGGTATAGAAGCCATGGCTCGCAGCAGCGACAATCTCGCCCGGCAGCGAGACAATCGTCTCGCCATTGGCCTGCTCCAGCACGCTGAGTTCGATCTCGCGGCCTTCGATGAGCTCCTCGACCAGAACCACGCGATCATGCCGGAAGGCCTCGGCGAGGGCGGCCGTGAAAGCCTCGGCGGTCGTCGCCTTGCTGACGCCGACCGAGGAACCCTGCCGGGCCGGCTTGACGAAGAGCGGCAGGCCGAGCGCGGCGCTGGCTTGCTCGAAGCTCAGCGTCTCGCCCTGGCGAATGGTGAGCGAACGGGCAACGCCGAGGCCGGCCTCGCGCAGCAGCCGCTTGGCGATGTCCTTGTCGAGCGCATTGGCCGAGCCGACGATGCCGCAGCCCGCCAGCGGGATGCCGGCGACCGCGGCCAGACCCTGGACCGAGCCATCCTCGCCATCAAGACCGTGCAGCACCGGGAAGAGCACGTCGATCTTCTGGAGCGTCTGCGGCGCCGCCCCGTCCTGCAGGCGCAGCAGGCGTCCGCCTCCGCCGGGCAGCAGGCAGATCTCAGCACCATCCTGCGGAATCGGATCGGGCAGGACGCCGTTTTGCAATTCGAGCTCGCGCCATTGCCCGGCCTTGGTGATCAGGATCGGCACGACGTCGTACTTCGCCTTGTCGATTGCCTTGACCACATTGGTGGCAGACATCAGCGAAACCTCGTGCTCGGCCGACTTGCCACCGAGGAGAACCGCCACCCGCACCCTGTCGCTCATCGTCCCTGCCTTCATCGACTCATCACAGCTGCGAGCGTCAGTCAGGCATGATTGAGGAATTGCAAAGGCGGGCTGGGGAGAAGTTGTAGCGCGAAACGACCGCGGAGGGTTCCCCGCGCTTGTTCGGCGCCCCCGCTTACCCCGTCTGCCCCGGCAGCAGGCTCCGTGCCACCCCCTCGATGCGCTCGGCGGCAGCGACGAGAGCGGCTGCCGCCTTCTCTTCGACCTCGCCAGCGCGTTGGTCGGCGGTACCCGCATCGCCCTCGATCGATTGCAGCCGGCCTTCGAGCGTCTCGACCTTCTTCTTCAGCTCGCTGACCTCGTCGGCGACCATCAGCGCCGCCATGACATGCAGGCGCATGTCGCCGATCTCGCCGAAGGCCTGGCGCATCTCCTCGATCTTGCCGTCATAGAGCTGCGCGAGCGCCTCCAGATGCGGCTCCTCGCCCTCGCCGCACGCCATGCGGTAGGCCTTGCCGGAGATGGTGACGTTGACCTGGGGCATCAGGCGTCCTGTTCGGCTTCTTCGTCAGGGCGGACTTCGACACGCGCGATCAGCTCGGTGAGCGCCGTCATGGCGCGATCGAGCTTGCGGTCGACCTCTTCCGCGACACCCTGGACCTGTCCGACTCGGGCCATCGCGCCGTCAAGCTCGACAGCGAGGCGGGCACGATCGTCCTGCATCAAGGTGAGTTCTGTTTCGAGATTGGCCCGGCCACGCTCGACCTCTAGCCGCCTGCGAGCGGCTGCTTCGAGTTGGCCGAGCGCGCTTTCGAGGCGCGACAGGGCGTGATCCAGTCCTGGAGACGCCACGCTTCTTCCTCTGCAGGCCGGCTGGAGCCGGCTCATCCGATTCGGAAGCCTAGTTTAACAAATATGACCGTGGAAAGCGCTTTGGGCGCTTTGCGCCCCGCGCAGCGGTCTGCGCAGTGGATATCCGGGGCAAGCTTGGCGCAGCCGGCCACCTGAATGGCGGCCAAGGCGGCTCTCAGCGCAGCAGGCCGAGCCGCGCCTGCAGGCTTTCGAGCTGGCCGCGCACCGGATTCGCCGCGACGGGTCGGCCCGTGCCGGACATCTGCTCATCGAGATTGCGGATGCGCTCCTGCAAGCGGACCGAACGGGCGACGAGGTCGCGCAGGCGCTGCGGCAGGCGTTCGGCCTCGGCGCTGGTCGGCTGCAGCATCGACTCGGCGATGCGCACCTTATTGTGCTCGTTGCGCGCCTGATCGGCGCTCATCTCGCCCTCGGCAACGGCGCGCTGCACCAGAAGCCAGGATGCGATCTGCATCAGACGCGTCGTCAGGCGCATGCTCTCGGTCGCATAAGTCAGCGAGACCTCGCGCGGCAGCGCCGCCGACTCGGCCCGCCCGTCGCCATCGAGATAGGAAGCGGTTGCCTCGACCAGCCCCATCCCCTCGCGGAACAGCTGCATGAACGCGTCCGATTTGACGAAGCCGCGCGCAAACGAGATCGCGCCGTCCTCGGCCTCGGGCCTCAGCATGGTCAAATCGGTCATACCCTGTCTCCAATCGGCACAATGGCGCGCGATCGAAAGACGCGACGCCGACTCCTGCCGGGACATCGCAAGGATAACGCCACAGCGTTGTCTGCGCCGCGGTAACGTGTCGTTAAGGTTAACGGTGCCATGGTCCGGCCCGGTGACGCCCTCGCCTCGCCCGGAAATCCGGGCTGAGGCAAAAAAAAGAGCCGCCCCGAAGGCGGCTCGAAGGTCAACAGGGAGGCGTCAAACAGAGTGGGCAGGAGCCACTCGACATCCAGACAAACTGGATGATGCGATTCATACTTTGGAATCGTTAAGCGACCGTTAACACCGCCCGAAAATGCGACAAATTCGAACGATCCTGACCCGAATTTGGATGCTAGCGCGTGACCGTCAGCCTCAGGCCGAAACGCTCGCTCACGAAGCGCTCGCCGAGCGAGTAGCGATAGGTCCCGCCAAGGCTGATGCTGGGCGCGAGCTCACGCCGGATCTCGATGCTGTGACCGCCAAGCACCGCGACCGGCACCTGCATGACCACGACGGTCTGCGGCCAGCGCAGCTGCAGGGCGGCCAGCGGCTTTCCGCCGTCCTCGCGCAAGCCGAGATTGGCGATGTCTTCGTCAGCGAAAGCTGGAGCGGCGGCGAGCAAGGCAATGGCGAGCGCGACGAAGCGCATCGTCTCTCTCCTGTCGAAAGGCAGGCGCGCCACCCGGGCAGCGCAAGCTGTCGCGTCGGCATCCTCCACCTGCTGTCATTGTCGGAAGTGGCCCGGCCGAGGCATTCGCATCGACACTGGGGAGCAGCACCTCGCCGCCTTCTGTCCACGTCCTCAGGATAGGCGCTTCGGCTCTCGACGCGAAGATGAATATCCGTTCATCGGCTGGCGCATCTTGTCGCGTGGCATGAAAGACTCAACCGCCCGCCAAGTGCTGCCGGCCCTGCCTTCGCGGTTGACGGCCGCGGTTTCGCCTCAGGCCTTCGCCTTGAAGAAGGCATCGGCAGCGGAGCGTGACGCCGCCTTCTTCTCCCGCGCTTCGTGCAGCCGCGCGACCTCCGCTTCAAGGATCGCGATACGCTCGTCGAGCTCGGCGACGGCGAGCTGCGACAGGTCCTGCCCGATCTCGTGAGCCCGCTTCGGCACCGGGCGGTCGTCGTCGAGAAATCCAGCCATCGTAGCCTCGCCTTGCATCCTCCGGATACGCGAGCTTAATCGGAGGCGAACGCCAGCACCACAGGCGAGGAGATGCCCATGACCACCCAATCGACCGCCACCCTGCCCGCGATGATGACCGCCATCGGCTTCGATGCCCCCGGCGGCCCGGAGGTCCTTAAAGCCCAGCAGCGCCCGGTGCCGCAGCCGGGTCCCGGCCAGATCCTGGTCCATGTCGCGGTCGCCGGCGTCAACCGGCCCGACGTGCTGCAGCGCATGGGCGGCTATGCTCCGCCCCCCGGCGCCTCCGACATTCCGGGCCTTGAGATCGCCGGCCGGATCGTCGCCCTCGGCGAAGGCGTGTCGCGCTACGAGGTCGGCGATCAGGTCTGCGCGCTCGTCGCCGGCGGCGGCTATGCCCAATATGCCGTGGTCCATGAGGACAATGCCCTGCCGATTCCCGCCGGGCTGTCGCTGGAGGAAGCCGGCGCGATCCCGGAGACCTATTTCACTGTCTGGACCAATGTTTTCCAGCGCGGCGGCTTGAAGAAGGGCGAGAGCTTCATGGTGCATGGCGGCACCTCGGGCATCGGCACCACGGCGATCCAGCTCGCCAAGGCCTTCGGCGCGACCGTGCTGGCCACCGCCGGATCGGACGAAAAATGCACCGCCTGCCGCGACCTCGGCGCCGACCACGCCATCAATTACCGCACTGAGGATTTCGTCGCCGCAGCGAAGGCCGCGACCGGCGGGCGCGGCGTCAACCTGATCCTCGACATGGTCGGCGGCGACTACATCAACCGCAACTACGATGCCGCCGCCGAAAGCGGCCGCATCGTCCAGATCGCCTTCCTCAACGGGCCGAAGGCCGAGGTCAATTTCAGCCGCCTGATGATGAAACGCCTGACCCATACCGGTTCGACCCTGCGACCGCGCACGATCGCCGAAAAAGCTGCGATCGCGCGTGAGCTCGAGGAGAAGGTCTGGCCGCTGCTGACGGAAGGGCGCTGCAAGCCGGTGATCCACGCCCGCTTCCCGCTGGAACAGGCCGCACAGGCGCACGCGCTGATGGAGAGCAACGCCCATATCGGCAAGATCGTGCTGACTGTGTGATAACAGCCCTTCTGCTTTCCATGGACAGCGATCACGGCTTTGCCTATAAGGCGCGCCATCCTCCTCATCGTCGATGATTTGGATGACCGGCCGGGGCGGCCGGTCGGCGCCTGAGAGCTATTGCCCGCGACATTCCAGGAGACGGCCCGTGTCACAAACGCCGCTGATGCCGAAAGCCACTGCGGTCTGGCTGGTCGAGAACACCTCGCTGACCTTCGAGCAGATCGCCGAGTTCTGCAAACTGCACCCGCTCGAGGTGCGCGGCATCGCCGACGGCGAAGTCGCAGCCGGCATCAAGGGCCTCGACCCGATCACCTCCGGCCAGCTCACCCGCGAGGAGCTCGAGCGCGCCGCCAAGAACCCGGCGCATCAGCTCAAACTCGCCGAGCGCAAGGTCAAGGTGCCGGAGATCAAGCGCACCAAGGGGCCGCGCTATACCCCCGTCTCGAAGCGCCAGGATCGGCCGAACGCGATCCTCTGGCTGCTGCGCAACCATCCCGAGCTCAAAGACGCGCAGATCATCCGCCTGATCGGCACGACCAAGACGACCATCGCCCAGATTCGCGACCGCACGCACTGGAACGCCCAGCAGCTGCAGCCTATCGACCCGGTCAGCCTCGGCCTGGCCTCGCAGATCGATCTCGATTTCGAGGTGGGACGCGCCGCCAAGGATCGTCCGGCCATGGTCGTGCAGGACACCGGCTCGACCCTGCTCCCCGCCGAGGTCACGACCGCGCCGGAGCCGGCGCCCGCCTCGCAGCCCTTCGCCGATATGAGCCGGCCGAAGCGCGAGGAGGAGGAGAAGATCGACGTCGACTCCGTCTTCGCCAAGCTGAAGCAGCTCAAGCGCCCGGCCGACGAGGACGACGACGGCGGCTACTGAGTTCTGCTGACCGGACCAGAGCTGAAGGCGAGTGACTGTGACCACTGATCTCGCCTTCACCTTCCTTGGCACCGGAGCACCGCCGGTCAGCCTGCGCCGCGCCGGCCCGGCTCATCTCGTCGAGGCGGGTGGTGTCAAGGTTCTGATCGATTGCGGTTCCGGCGTCAGCCAGCGCCTCGTCGCCGCCGGCCATGCCGGGGCGCAGATCGATGCGCTCATCGTCACGCATGAGCATTCCGACCATCTGGTCGATTTCTACCAGCTCGTCATCTCGTCCTGGCACCAGGGTCGGAACCGACCCTGGCGGGTGATCGCGCCGGAGCCGGCGCTCGCCAATATGCGCGGCCAATACCAAGCCTTCGCCCGCGAGCGCGCCTTGCGCATCGCCTTCGAGAAACGTCCGGATGCGACCGGCCTCGAGGTCGTCTTCGAGGAATTGCGCGAAGGCCCGATCGCGGGACTGGGCGCTCTTGCGATCGAGGCCTTCCTCGTCGATCACAAGCCGGTCGAGCCAGCCTTCGGATTGTCATTGTCGGCGAACGGCAGCCGCATCGTCTTCTCCGGCGACACCCGCCTGACGCCCTCGCTGAAGCAGGCCGCCCGGGATTGCGACCTCCTCGTCTGCGAGGTCTTCATCGACAGCCAGATGCCCGTCACCGCCGGTGTCCGCTCGGCCGAGACCGTCGCTTCGGTCCAGAGCTATCACATGACGCCGGCGGTTGTGGCTGGCCTTGCCGAGCGCGCCGGCGTCAAGGCGCTGGCGCTGACCCATATCGTCCCGCCGGGAGCCGATACGGCGGCACTCTTCGCCGAGGTTCGCGCTGGCGGCTATGCCGGGCCGCTGATCGTCGGCGAAGACCTGATGCGGCTGGAGTTGCCGGCGCGGCTGCTGCGCTGGAACGGCGCCGCGCTGGGGTTCTGATCGCGGACGCGCCGCTCAGGCGGCCCGGCGCACTCTTGCGTGATCCTGCGCGCCGCCGAGCCTGAAGCCCCCCGCCAGTTTTGCGACCGCCTCGGCCGCCTCGGCCATGCCGCGTCCGGCCGCAGCGGTGCGCGCCGCCGCTTGGGCATTGTCCTGGGTGGCGGCATCGATCTCGACGAGCGCTCGCTCGATTGCGCCAACGCCCTGCGATTGCTCCGCCGTCGCCTGGCTGATCTCGCCGAAGGCCTGAGCGACCTCCTCGACCTCGCTGGAAATGGTGGTGAGGCTGGCGCCTGCCTCGCGGACCAGCTTCACGCCCTCGTCGACATGGACCTTGGTTTCGCTGATCAGCGCCCGGACATCGCGCGCCGCATCCGCGGATTGCTGGGCAAGCCGTCGCACCTCGGTCGCGACCACCGCAAAGCCGCGCCCGCCCTCGCCCGCCCGCGCCGCCTCGACCGAGGCGTTCAGCGCCAGGAGATTGGTCTGGAAGGCGAGCCCGTCCATGACCTCGACGATATCGACGATCCGGCGCGCCTGCTGGTCGATCCTGTCGATCGCCTCGACCGCGCGGCCCGCGACAGCGACGCCGGCGCCGGCATCATCGGCGGTGGCGCGAGCCTTGCGCGCCGCCGTCTGGACGATGTCGGAGGTCTGGCGCACCGTCGCAGCGATCTCCTCGATCACGCTGGAGGTGTCCTGGATCGCATTGGCCTGGCTCTGCCCGCGCTGCGACAGGTCGAGCGTCGCCGAGAGGATGTCCTCGGCGGCGCTGCGCGTCTGCACAGCATTGCTCGCCACCGCCGACAGCGCTCCGGCGAGAGCCTCGGCCGAGCGGTTGAAATTGCCGGCAACGGCCGCCAGCCGCCCCTCGAAGCCGGTCGACATCCGTGTGCCGAGATCGCCGTCGGCCAGCGCCGAGAGCGCACGGTCGGCCTCGTCCAGGAAGGATTCGCAGGCCTGCGTCAGTTCATCGATGCCGCTCACCAATGTACTGAAGCGGCCGAGATCGTCGGTGCGGATGGTCCGGGCCGAGAAATCGCCGCGCTTGGCCGCATCGACGACGCCAGCGACGGCTTCGAGCAAATGCGCTTCGATCGCGGCTCGCTCGGTCTCGCTCGCTTCACTGTCGTGCCGCAGCGTTTCCGCCCGCTCCTGGTTGAGCAGCGCCGTCGAGGCAGCATCATCGGCTTGGACGAGCGCAGCGGCGAGCCGGTGCGCGATCCAGATCAACGCGCCCGCCTCGGCCAGCAGGATGACCGCATGGACGACGACGCGGGCGAACTCGCTGCCATCGGGAAACACCGCCGCCGGATAGGCGAAATTGAGCACGAGGTGATGCACCGCCACCACCACCGTCGCCGCCAGGATCGAGCGCCAGCAGCACCAGGCCGTCATCACCGCGAGCGCGGCGAAGAAGGCCATGTGCAGGTCGATCTGGTAGCGCGTGCCCTCGGCGGCAAAGACCAGTAGCGCCACCTGCCCGTTGATCGCGATGGTCGAGATCACGCGGGTCGCAAGGCCGATCCCATCAGAGCGCCAGGCCAGCATCGTCGCTGCAGCCAGCAGGGTCGAGACCAGCCCGATCGCGATGAGCGCCGGATGACCGGCAAACCAGGCGACGGCGCAGGTCGCCGGCACCAGCAGCCACTGCCCTGTCATCAGCGGTGCGGCGAACGCCCGGCGGAACGTCTCGAGGCTCTGGCTCATGGGGACCGTCTCGCTGAGATGAGGGGATCGCGCGCTTGGCCGGAACAGCCACCGCCCAGCCCTGCCAGGACGAGCGCGGCGCCGGAGCTGTAGAGGCGCGTCGAAAAGCCGGGAGATTGCGAACGCGCCAGCAGTCCGAAACGGCCAACCGGTGCGAGGATGACACCGTCAGCAAGGCTCACCGCCTCCGCGGCTGCGGCAGAGCTTGCGGCGAGGACGAGAACGGTCGCGCCGTCGCGCGGCGCAAGGACGACGCCGATCGGCGCGAGCAGCGCACCGATCGCCAGGGCCAGCAGTCCGATGCGTGGGCGAAACGCCATCGTTTAAATCCGGCGGGATAAGCGCCTGCGATCCTGAACGATTCTATTTAAAGCAACGTAAAGTTGTACTTTCGTCGAACTGCGCGGCGGCGCCTTCAGCCCAGCCCCCTGCCCTTCAGCACCACGCCGATCTCAGCCAGCACCGCCGGATCCTCGATCGTCGCCGGCATGGCGTACTCCTCGCCATCGGCGATCTTCTTCATCGTCGCGCGCAGGATCTTGCCGGAGCGCGTTTTCGGCAGGCGCGCCACGGTGATCGCGAGCTTGAAGGCGGCGACGGGGCCGATCTTGTCGCGCACCAGGCCGACCAGTTCCTTCTCGACCTCGGCCGGCGACTGCGTGACGCCCGCCTTCATCACGACGAAGCCGCAGGGCTGCTCGCCCTTGAGCACGTCCCTGATGCCGACCACGGCGCATTCCGCCACGGCCGGATGCGAGGCCAGCACCTCCTCCATGCCGCCGGTCGAGAGCCGGTGGCCGGCGACATTGATGATGTCGTCGGTGCGGCCCATGATGAAGACATAGCCGTCCGCGTCGATGAAGCCGGCATCCGAGGTGTTGTAGAAGCCGGGATAGGTCTCGAGATAGGCGCTGCGGAAGCGGGCATCGTCATGCCAGAGCGTCGGCAGCGCGCCGGGCGGCAGCGGCAATTTGGCGACGATCGCGCCCATCGTGCCGGCCGGAACCGGCTTGCCGCCCTCGTCGAGGCACTGGATATCGTAGCCCGGCAGCGGCACGCTCGGCGACCCATGCTTGATCGGCAGCAAACCGAGGCCAACGGGATTGCCGACCATGCAGGAGCCGGTCTCGGTCTGCCACCAATGGTCGACCACCGGCACTCCGAGCACGTCCTCGGCCCATTTCAGCGTGTCGGGATCGGCCCGCTCGCCGGCGAGGAAGAGCGTGCGGAACTGTGAGAGGTCGTAATTCTTGAGATAGGTCGCCTGCGGGTCCTCCTTGCGGATCGCCCGGAAGGCGGTCGGCGCGGTGAACATCGCCACCGCCTTGTGCTCGGCGATGACCCGCCAATAGGCGCCGGGATCGGGCGTGCCGACCGGCTTGCCCTCATAGAGGATCGAGGTCGCCCCCAGCAGCAGCGGCCCATAGACGATGTAGCTGTGGCCGACGACCCAGCCGACATCGGAAGCGGTGAACATCACCTCGCCCGGCTTGACGTCGTAGAGCTGCGTCATCGTCGCCAGCAGCGCGACCATGTGCCCGCCATTGTCGCGCACCACGCCCTTGGGCCTTCCGGTCGTGCCGGAGGTATAGAGCACATAGAGCGGGTCGGTCGCGGCAACCTCGACGCAATCGGCCTTGCGGCCATTGGCGCGAGCGGCGGCGAGCAGGGTCCGCCAGTTCTTGTCGCGCGTCACGTGCATCGAGGCGTCAACCTGCGGCCGCTGCAGCACGATGCAGGCATCGGGCTTGTGCGTCGCAAGATCGATCGCCGCATCGAGCAGCGGCTTGTATTCGACCACCCGCGTCGGCTCGATGCCGCAGGTCGCGGTCATGATCAGCTTCGGCGTGGCGTCGTCGATCCGCGTCGCCAGTTCCTTGGCCGCAAAGCCGCCGAACACTACCGAATGGACAGCACCGATCCGGGCGCAGGCCAGCATGGCGATGGCAGCTTCCGGGATCATCGGCATGTAGAGGATGACGCGATCGCCCTTGCCGACGCCCTGATCCTGCAGCACGGCCGCGAGGGTCGAAACCTCGTCGAGCATCTGCGCGTAGGTGAAGCTCGCCTTGGTGCCGGTGACCGGGCTGTCGTAGATCAGCGCGGTCTGCTCGGCACGGCCGTCGCGGACATGCCGATCGAGCGCATTGAAGCAGGTGTTGCAGCTCGCATCGGGGAACCAGCGGCCATAGATGCCAGCGCTTGCATCGAAGATCGCCTGCGGCGGCTTGATCCACTCGACACCTTCCGCGATCTCGGCCCAATAGGCTTTCGGGTCCCGCTGCCAGGCGGCATAGGTCTGCGCATAGCGGCTTGTATGGCTGGCAGTCATCAAAAGCGTTCCTCTTCGCCTGCTATCGGCCTAGAGCTGCACTCTGGGCTGGCCGTCTGCGGGCCGGATTTGGCGCGGGATCGTGCCCATGTCCGTCGCTTGCGTGCAAGCGTCTGTCCGTCAGACTTTCAGCGCAACCGCATGGGCTGTGCTGCACAACCGGCTCAGCCGGCAGCCGCGCGGGACGATGACCTTCGACCTCACCTTCTTCGCCGTCATGGTTCCCGCCGTCGTCCTGATGGGGCTGTCCAAGGGCGGCTTCTCGGGCCTCGGCCTGCTCTCGCTGCCGCTGATGGCGCTGCTCGTCTCGCCGGTGCAGGCAGCGGCGATCATGCTGCCGATCCTGATCATCCAGGACGTCGTCACCGTCTGGTCCTATCGCCGCGAGTTCGACCGCCGGAATCTCGCGACGCTACTGCCGGGCATGCTGCTCGGCGTGCTCGCCGGCTATCTGCTGGCGGCGAAGGTTTCCGATGCCGTCGTCGGCCTCGCAGTCGGAGTGATCTCGATCGGCTTCGCGCTGCGCCGGCTCCTCGCCGGCAAGACCGCGGCCCAGCCGGTTACGCAGGCGAACTATGCGGCCGGGACGGTCTGGGGCGTGATCTGTGGCTTCACCAGCATGATCGCCCATGCCGGAGGCCCGCCCTTCCAGATCTATGTGATGCCGCAGCGCCTGCCGCCGGCCGTCTTCGTCGGCACCGGCGCGCTGTTCTTCGCGCTGATGAACTGGATCAAGGTGCTGCCCTATTTCGTCCTCGGCCAGTTCAGCTCGCAGAACCTGCTGGCCTCGGCCGCGCTCGCGCCGGTCGCGATCCTTTCGACCATCGCCGGCGTCTGGCTGGTCCGACGTGTCCCGGCCGAGCGCTTCTACACCATCATCTACTGGCTGCTCGTCGCGGTCGGCGTGAAACTCGTCTTCGACGGCCTGCGTCCGCTCTTCAGCTGATTGCCCGCAGCGGGCAGCGCTTCTAGGCTTGTCGGCAACAACAGCCGGGAACGCCGAACGCCATGCCGATTTCGCCTTACGACACCGATCTCGATCGCAACCCGGCGAACTTCCAGCCGCTCTCGCCGCTGCCCTTCCTCGAGCGCGCGGCGAGCGTCTTCCCGAACCATGTCGCCGTCATCCATGGCCCGCTGAAGCGACCTTACGCCGAGCTCTACGCCCGCACCCGCCGCCTCGCCTCGGCACTGAAGCAGCACGGCATCGGCAAGAATGACACGGTGGCGGCGATGCTGCCGAACACCCCGGCCATGCTCGAATGCCATTACGGCGTGCCGATGTGCGGTGCGGTGCTCAACACCCTGAACACCCGTCTCGACGCCGCGATCATCGCCTTCTCGCTCGACCATGGCGAAGCCAGGGTGCTGATCGCCGACCGCGAGTTCTCGAAGACGGTCAAGGAGGCGCTGGCGCTCTGCACGGTGAAGCCGCTGGTCATCGACTATGACGACCCCGTCTATGACGGGCCGGGCGAGCGCCTCGGCAGCGTCGAATATGAGGACTTCCTCGCGCAGGGCGACCCCGATTTCGACTGGATTATGCCATCGGACGAGTGGGACGCGATCGCGCTGAACTACACCTCCGGCACGACAGGCGATCCCAAGGGCGTGGTCTACCACCATCGCGGCGCCAATCTCCTGGCGACCTCGAACGTGCTCACCGGCGGCATGGGCCGGCACCCGGTCTATCTCTGGACCCTGCCGATGTTCCACTGCAATGGCTGGTGCTTCCCCTGGACGATCTCGCTGCTCGCCGGCACCCATGTCTGCCTGCGCCAGGTCCGGGCCAAGGCGATGTACGACGCCCTCGCCGACCATGGCGTCACCCATATGTGCGGCGCGCCGATCGTGATGTCGGCGCTGCTGAACGCCCCCGATGCCGAGCGCCGCAGCTTTGCCCAGAAGGTCAACTTCTTCACCGCCGCCGCTCCGCCACCCGAGGCCGTGCTCGCCGGCATGGCGCAGGCCGGCTTCAACGTCGTCCACCTCTATGGGCTAACCGAAGTCTACGGCCCCGCTGTGGTCAACGAATGGAACGGCGCCTGGGACGCGCTGCCAAGCGGCGAGCAGGCGGCGCTCAAGGCACGCCAGGGCGTGCGCTATCCGGCGCTCGAAGGGCTCGATGTCCGCGATCCGGAGACACTGGAGCCAGTGCCGCACGATGGGCAAACGTTGGGCGAGGTGATGTTCCGCGGCAATGTCGTGATGAAAGGCTATCTCAAGAACCCGAAATCGACGGCAGCCGCCTTCGAAGGCGGCTGGTTCCATTCCGGCGACCTCGGCGTGATGCATCCCGACGGCTATATCCAGCTCAAGGACCGCTCCAAGGACATCATCATCTCCGGCGGCGAGAACATCTCCTCGATCGAGGTCGAGGACGCGCTCTACAAGCACCCGTCCGTGCAAGCCGCAGCCGTCGTCGCCCGCCCCGACGAGAAATGGGGCGAGACACCCTGCGCCTTTGTCGAATTGAAGCCCGGCCAGAGCGCGACGCAGGACGAGATTATCGCCTGGTGCAAGACGCTGCTCGCCTCGTTCAAATGCCCGAAGACGGTGGTCTTCACCGAGGTGCCCAAGACCTCGACCGGGAAGATCCAGAAGTTCAAGCTCAGGGAGATGGCGCGGGCGCTGTGATGGCGCCTGTCCTCAAGCCGACATCTGCCGGCCACGACCGCCGATCTTGGCATCGTAGAGGGCAGCGTCAGCGCGGTGATAGACGTCTGCGAGCGTATCGCCGGGCCGGATCTGCGTCAGGCCCGCCGAGAATGAATAGTGGAAGCCAGGCTGCGACGGTAGCGATCCAAGCCGGCCGACCGCTCTGAACAGACGCTCGATCAGAAGCTCGGCTGCCGCCGGCCCAAGCTGCGGCAGGATCAGCAAGAACTCTTCCCCACCGACGCGGCCGAAGCTGTCGGCAGGACGCAGATTCCTCTGCACGCTCTTGCCGAAATCGATCAGCACCGCGTCGCCGAACTGATGGCCGAAACGGTCATTGATCTGCTTGAAGCGATCGATATCGAGCAGCGCGACGCAGGTTTCGCCGCCTTCGCCACGGCTCGCCTTCGCAATGGTCTCCTGCAGCACGCTCATGCAATAGCGCCGGTTCGAGATGCCGGTCAGCTCGTCGGTCTGCGAGGCCTTGCGCGCGCTGTCCCGATCCTGCCGCAGACTGCGTTCGCCCGTCCGCAGCTCGGTGATGTCAGATGCGATGCACAGCATCCAGCCGGTCGGCGACACCGTCTCGGTCATCCAGAGCCAGCGGCCATCGGTGACGTCGGTCTCGAAGGCGCGGTATGGGCTCTTCCCGCGGCGGGACCGGGCAGAGGTCAGCCAGTGCTCGAAATCCTCGGTCGCGACGGCGACGCCACGGCGCTCCTCGAAATTGCGCCGCAGGATCTCGGCCCAGCTGATAGCTTCGTCGACGGCGACGCCATAGGTCTCACGATAGGCTGCGTTCGACCGGCGCAGGATGTCCTGTGGATCGAAGAGAGCCACAAGCGTGCCGCTGGTCTCGAAGAGACTCTCGGTGATCTCGCCGAACAACGCCATGTGCGCCGCACTCCTGACAATACGTTACGCAGGAGTCTTTAGCGGCGGGTAAAACTGTGCCGTCGAAAGTGCAATGTCGGCTATGGCCTGGTTTGCGGGTGGTTTTCGCCTCAAAGTTCCGCGGCTGCCCAGTCTCCAACACGCACGAGGAAGCGATCCGCAGCCTCCAGCTCTACACCCGCGATCCACTCATTCGCCTGATGCGCCTGCGCGATCGAGCCGGGACCGCAGACCAGCGCCGGGATCCCGGCCTGCTGGAAAAAGCCGGCTTCTGTCCCGAACGGCATCGCAATCGGCGGCCACAAGCCGCCGAGCTTGTGCGCCACTGCGACGGCAGGGCTGTTCGCCGCGCAGTCGAGCGGCAGCACGCGCGCCAGCGGCGTCGTCTCGACACCCACCCCGCGAGACAATCCAGCTATGAGGCTCTCCACCTCGGCGAGCACGGCGCCGGCGCCGGCCTCGTCGGGCGGCCGGAACTCCCAGATGACCTCGCAGCGCTCCGGAACGATATTGATGGCGCTGCCGCCGGCGATCTTGCCGATGTTGACGGTGGTACCGCTTCGCTCGCCACATTCCGCCTTGCCGAAAGAGGCAAGCGTTGCGACGAATGCCGCCGCCGGCTCGATTGCGCTGGTGCCGAGACGCGGATCGCTCGAATGGGCCGCACGGCCATGGAAGACGCTGCAATAGCCGTAGAAGCCGCGATGGCTGAGCCCGATCCGCATCTGGGTCGGTTCGCCGATGATGGCGAGCGCCGGAAGCGGGCAGTGCGCGAGCATGTCGGCGATCAGGAGCGGGACGCCGAGACAGCCGACCTCCTCGTCATAGGACAGAGCAAGGTGGATCGGCCGCCGCAGCTCGCGGGCCCGCCAGTCCGGAACAGCTGCCAGGCAGGCCGCGACGAAGCCCTTCATGTCGACAGCGCCGCGGCCATGCAGGCGCCCATCCCGGCTGGCGAGCGCAAACGGGTCGCTCTCCCAATCCTGATCGTCGACCGGAACGACATCGGTATGCCCGGAAAGAACGAGGCCGCCCGGTGCATCGGGGCCGATCGTCGCCAGGATATTGGCCTTTTCGCCCGAGGCGTCGCTGGTCAGGCGCACCCGCGCGCCTGCATTTTCGAGATAGTCGGCAGCCCAGTGGACCAGATCGAGATTGGAGCGTCGCGATGTCGTGTCGAAGGCCACCAGTTTGTGCAGGATCTCGAGCGTATCCATGACGTCCTCA
Source organism: Bosea sp. Tri-49 (assembly GCF_003952665.1). Classification (NCBI taxonomy): domain Bacteria; kingdom Pseudomonadati; phylum Pseudomonadota; class Alphaproteobacteria; order Hyphomicrobiales; family Alloboseaceae; genus Allobosea; species Allobosea sp. Tri-49. Next base: position 5,938,451 of record NZ_CP017946.1, on the reverse strand, counting down.
GAGCCGGGAGGCGCCGGATTGCCGCGCCGGCCGCAGCCGGGCGCCCATCCAGTTCCCGGTAGCGAGGAAGAACCCGGCGAGGATCAGCGCCATGCCCACCAGATGAAAGCCGCGCACCGGCTCGCCTAGGATCGCGACTGCGAGCAGGGCCGTGAACAAAGCCACGAGATGGAACGAGACGCCGGTGACACTCGGCCCGAGCGTCGCGACGCAATGCCCCCAGAGGATGAAGGCCAGCAGCGAGGCGAACAGGCCGATATAGAGCACGGCGGCGATCGATCCCGTATCGGTCGGAATGCGCGCACCCTGTGCGAGCTCGAAGGCCCAGAACGGCGCCAGCACTAGGAGACCGGTAGCTATGGTGGCGGCCAGGAAGACGAGCGGGCTCAAGGCTGCCGGCTTGCGCCGAAGCAGGACGGAATAGATCGCGTAGTTCGCAACCGCGATAAGCACGAGGAGCTCGCCACCATCCACCCGCAATCCGCCGAGCTGCTGCAGATCGCCGCGCGCGACGATCCAGACGACGCCGGCGAAGGAAACCACAATGCCGGCGAGCGTCCGGCCGGAGACGCGCTCGACCCCGAGCGCGAAGGCTGCGAGCGGCACCATTAATGGCAAAGTCGAGTTCAGGAAGGCGACGCTGGCGGCAGGCGTCGTCCGCAAGGCGAGATAGCCGAGTGCGTTGTAGCCGGCGATGCCGAACGCGCCGCAAGCGACGATCAGGGCAAAGTGCTGCCGCAGCAGCGCCCGCTCCCGCCAGGCCTGCCGGCCGATGAAGGGGGCAAGGCAGGCCAGCGCCACGAGCCAGCGCCCAACCGCGAGCGAGACAGGTGGAAAGCTCGCGCCGAGCGCGCGGCCAAGCACGAGGTTCCCCGCCCAGAACAGCGGCGGCAGCCAGAGCAGCAGGAGCGGACGCGCCCAGAGACCTTTCAACAGCGCGGACATGACTGGAGTCACGCGCCGTCGAGACCGATGCGAAGGCGCCGGTTGTGTCGGCCCTTATTGTCGATCTTGAGAATCCGCACCGGCCTGGACGCTCCGGTCGTCGCCAGATGCGTGCCGCCGCAGGCCTGGCGATCGAGCCCGGCGATCTCGACGATCCTGATCCGGCCATCGGCCGTCGGCGGCGGCGTGACGGAGCGCGAGCGGATCAGGCCGGGCTCGTCGAAAGCCTCGCCCTCGGTGACATAGGTTTCCCGAACCGGCAGATCCTGCCTGATCATATCGTTGATCGCGCCTTCGAGGATGCGCAGGCGTTCATTGTCGGCTTCCGGCAGGTCGAAATCGATCCGCGCCGTGCCGTCATCGTTCATCTGCACGCCGGTGACGAGGGCCCCGTCAAAGCCCTGATAGACGAGCGCATTGACGATGTGCAGATCGGTATGAAGCTCGCGCATCAGCTGCCGGAACGGACGATCGACCTGCGCAACCACGGCGCCCGAGGGCAGGACCGGCTCAGCCAGCAGGTGCCAGACGCCGTCGGCTTGCGTCTCAAAGCCGGCGAGCGCGACCTCGCCGCCCGACCATTGCAGCTTGCCCCTGTCGGCGAGCTGGCCGCCGCCGCCCGGGTAGAACGGCGATCGATCTAGCAAGACGCGGCCCGGCTCGGCGGCCACGACGGCGGTTTCGAGGTCGAACACCTCCGGCTCGTCCAGGCAGAAATAGCGCGTCACCCGAAGACTCCTTTTCCATGAGGAGTCTGGCGATCTGGCTCAACGCGGTATTGGCGGAAATTGATCGATCAGCGGGCTGCGCCGACCGCACCCGCCCGCTGGTACTGCAAGGGTGTGATTCCGAACGAGCGCTTGAAGTGCCTTGTCAGCGCGCTCTGGTCATAGAAGCCGCTGGCCAGCGCCGCTTCGACGATGGGCGCGCCGGCCTTCAACTGCCGAATCGCCGACTTCAGCCTGATCTGGGTCAGATAGGCGTGAGGCGTCAGGCCGACCGTACGCTTGAACAGGCCGATGAGCTGGAATGGGGTCATGTCGACCCAGAGGCCCATCTCGCTCAGGCTGAGCCCGCTTTCGGCATGCTGCGAGGCCATCTGCCTCGCCACCGATGAAACCGCCGCCTCGTCTCGCGGCGCGATCGGGATGGATCGGGCGCCGTCGCCATGCCGGCGGAAGAGTTGGCCGAAGCTGTCGACGAGGAGTTCGCGCTCTTCGAGCGGGTCGTGGCCATCCTCGAGGGCATGGTGCAGTCGCGCGAACGCCGCGATCAGATCGGCATCACCAACGACATTGCGCATAAAATAGCCCGGCCGGGCGATCCCGAGATCGGCGGTGACCTGATCGATCGCGGGCTGCGTCAGATAGAGCGAGCGATAGCGCCAGCGCTCGCTCCGGCCCATGCGGCCGGAATGAGGCTCGGCAGGATTGAAGACCAGCAGCACGCTCTCCCGGGCTTCGTCGCTGCGCCCACGGCTTTTGAATTCTGAGCCGCCGCTCTCCGTCACGGCGACGACGAAGGCCTCGTGCTGGTGAGGCGCATAGTCATGCGTCGTGAAGTCGGCGTGAAGGCAGCTGAGGCCATCGATGCCGGGCGCGTTCCAGTAGCGGGTGGTGTTGCGTGGATCGACACGGGGCAACGGTGCGTCCCTCTCGGTGGGGCAGATTCTTGCACGATCGGTGGAGCGCTTCCAAGTCCCTGCCCACCGCCGCCCGTGGCGCCATCCTCGGTGCCAGCCCATCTCATGACGCGCGAGCTTGCGAAATATCCCGGGCCAGCGCGCAAAAAACCGGCCCCTTTCGGGGCCGGTCATCCGCATATTGCGTGAGTTCGATGCGGGCCGCCGCGGCCCGCTGTCATTTTAGTGTAGTGTCGGTGACGGCATGGTCAGCCGCACCCGCTCGATCTCATCCTTCAGCAGCAGCTTCTTTCGCTTCAGCTCGGCCACGCTGAGATCGTCTGACGAGGGGCTCAATACCGCCTGGGCGATAGCTTCCTCGAGCTGGCGATGCTTGCGTTCAAGCTCGGCGAGATGTGTCTGCAGCGACATCTGGATCCTCCTGATGAGCGTTCTGGCAGGGTCAACTCTGACACAGAGCCGGCTTCACGTCTGCGGGGCAGACGTGCACCGCACCATGAGTTTCTGTGATCCCTTCCGAGACCTTTCCCGAGGCGCGTGAATGCGAGCGAGCCGGCCCGCATCTGTACGGTCAGCGCCCTTGCCGCGCCGCCCGTGCCTGCGCATAGTCGCGCCCGATCGCGGCGATGATGAGACGGCTTCATGGGATTCGAACTGAGCCCGGAGGAGATCGAGGTCCTGGAGGCGGAGCTGGCGCGACTGCGCGAGGAGCATCGCGACCTCGACAGCGCGATCGACGCCCTTGAGCGGCTCGGCCCGGTGAACCAGATCCAGATTCAGCGCCTGAAGAAGCGCAAGCTCTATCTGCGCGACCGCATCTCCTACCTCGAAGACCAGCTGACGCCGGACATCATCGCCTAGCGCACGGGAATTCCGGAAGAATCCTGATTCGGCCCTTGCCTGTGACGCTGCGGCCGGTCTAGATCGCGCGCTTCCTCCCTCCTGCCGGGAAGCGCGTATTTCATGGCCGAGCCGACCCCTCCCGTCGCCATCATCATGGGCAGCCAGTCTGACTGGGCGACGATGCGCCACGCCGCCGAGACGCTTCGTGAGCTCGGCATTGCCTTCGATGCGCGCATCATGTCGGCTCATCGCACGCCCGACCGGATGTACACCTTTGCCAAGGGCGCAAGAGCGGAAGGCTTCAAGGTCATCATCGCCGGCGCCGGCGGCGCCGCGCACCTGCCGGGCATGACGGCTTCGCTGACGCCGTTGCCCGTCTTCGGCGTGCCAGTCGAATCCAAGGCGCTCTCCGGTCAGGACAGCCTGCTCTCGATCGTGCAGATGCCCGGCGGCATTCCGGTCGGCACGCTCGCCATCGGCAAGGCCGGCGCGATCAACGCTGCCCTGCTCGCCGCTGCCGTCCTGGCGCTCTCCGATTCCGACCTCGCCGAACGGCTCGACGCCTGGCGCGCCAGGCTGAGCGGCGCCGTCGCCGAACGCCCGAAGGACGAGGCATGAGCCAACCCGATCCGCGCGGCCTCGGTCCAGGCGCCATCCTCGGCATTCTCGGCGGCGGGCAGCTCGCCCGCATGCTGGCGCTGGCTGCGGCCGATCTCGGCGTGCGCGTGCACATCTTCGCGCCGGACGCCGATAGCCCGGCCTATGAGGTCGCCGCCCGCCACACCATCGGCGCCTATGAGGACGAGGCGGCGCTCGCCAGCTTCGCCGACGCAGTCGACGTCGTGACCTACGAGTTCGAGAACGTGCCGGCTGCGACCGCAGCCTTCCTCGCCGCCCGCACCCCGCTGCATCCCGGCGCCCAGGCGCTTGCGGTGACGCAGGATCGCCTCACCGAGAAGCGCTTCGTCGCTGGGCTTGGCCTCGCGGTCGCCCCGTTCGAGCCGGTCGATTCGCTTGCCGACCTCGAGCAGGCCGTGGCTAGGCTCGGCCGCCCCGCCGTGCTCAAGACGCGGCGCTTCGGCTATGACGGCAAGGGACAGGTCAAGATCGCCGAAGGCGTCGATCTCGCGCAGGCCTGGGACGAGATCGGTCATTTTCCAGCGATCCTCGAGGGCTTCGTGACATTTTCGCGCGAGGTCTCGGTCGTCGCAGCCCGTGCCGCCGACGGCTCCTTCGCCGCCTTCGACGTCTGCGAGAACGAGCATCGCGACCACATCCTGGCGCTGACGCAGGTGCCCGCGCGCATCAGCCCGGCCGCCGCCGACGCAGCCATCGAGGCGGCCCGGCGTATCGGCGAGGCGCTCGGATATGTCGGCGTCTTCGCTGTCGAGTTTTTCCTGGTCGAGGGTGAGAGCGGCGAGCAGGTCGTCGTCAACGAGATTGCCCCGCGTGTGCACAATTCCGGACACTGGACCAGCGAGGGCGCGCAGACCTCGCAGTTCCACCAGCATGTCCGCGCCGTTTGTGGTTTCCCGCTCGGCGCGACGGCGCGGCGCGGGCGCGTCACCATGGAGAACCTGATCGGCGCTCAGGCACAGGACTGGCGCGCACTTCTGGCGGAACCCGGCGCGCATCTGCATCTCTACGGCAAGCGCGAGGCGAGGCCCGGCCGCAAGATGGGCCATGTCACCCGCGTCGTCCCCGAAGCCGGCTGAACGGAGAACGCCCAAAACCTACCAAAACCGCGCATTTTCGGCGGCTTTGCCGCGGTGCGGCGTGGACAGGTCGCGGGAATTCTGGTATCCGCACCAACTTCGCGGCGATCTTTCCCTGGAGAGGTCGCCGCCCGGATTCCGGACCACCGACAACGACGGACACTACGACGTGCAGGTTCTTGTTCGCGACAACAACGTCGATCAGGCGCTGCGGGCGCTGAAGAAGAAGATGCAGCGCGAGGGCATCTTCCGTGAGATGAAGCTCCGCGGCCATTACGAGAAGCCGTCCGTAAAGAAGGCACGCGAGAAGGCTGAGGCCGTCCGCCGCGCTCGCAAACTGATCCGCAAGAAACTGCAGCGCGAGGGCCTTCTGCCCGCGCCGGTGAAGCCGAAGCGCCCTGAGCGTCCCGCTCGGCCGGTCTGATCAGCTAGCGCCAGAACCGCTCTGGTATCCATCCGCGCTCGGAGCTTCTCCGGGCGCTGTCATTTTTGTAGGGTCGTTAACCAAACTTTGTCAGGGCTTGGGCGTTTTGGAGGACGGGCGGCACACCGGGGCGGTCGTGCCGCATGGCAGGCGAGAGCTTGAGCAATGGATAAGAACATGGTCACAAGCAGGAACTGGCTGATCGCGACGAGCCTCGCGCTCGCGCTCGCAGGCTGCGATACGGTGAGCATGGGCTCCGGCGCCGGCATCGCCGAGCTCCAGACCGAGAACACTGAGGCTGCAAGCGTCAATATCGGCTCGCTCAGCGAGGTGGTCAGCCGCAACCCGAACGACCCGCAGGCCTATAATACGCGTGGCGCGGCCTATGCCCGCGTCGGCCGCTACTCCGACGCCATCTCTGACTTCACCAAGGCGGTGCAGATCGATTCCAATTTCGCGCCGGCCTACACCAATCGTGGCCTGGCCCTGCGCCAGACCGGGCGCAACGACGCCGCGCTGCAGGATTTCAATCGCGCGACCACGGCCAATCCGAACTACGCCCCGGCCTATATCGCTCGTGCCAATCTGCTGCGCGTGCAGGGTAACAGCCAGCAGGCGCTGGCCGATCTCAACAGCGCGATCCGCCTCAACCCGGAAGCGGCCGAGGCCTTCCATGCCCGCGGATTGGTCTACCAGAAGGAAGGCCAGCACCAGCATGCCGTCACCGATTTCGACTCGGTGATCGACCGCAACCCCTACACCGCCCCGCCCTATATCGCCCGCGGCGAGAGCCTGAACGCGCTCGGCAAGTACGACTCCGCGCTCGAGGACTTCACCGCCGCGCTCAATGTCGACAACCGTAATGCCGCTGCCTGGGCCGGCCGCGGCTTCGCCTTCGAGAAGCAGGGCAAGAAGACCGAGGCGAGCGAGGCCTATCAGCGCGCCCTCGGCCTCGACGGCAACAACCAGATCGCCCGCGCCGGCTCAGCTCGCCTCGGCGGCGGTGGCGGGATGTTCCGCTTCTGAGCCGCTCGGTTTACCGCCTCTCCGCCGTCACCGTCTCGCTGCCGGCCAGGCGGCCTGTGTTCAGATCGGTGAGGAAACGCCGGATTTCCGGCACCGAGCCGTGTGCCGGCAAATTCTCATGATCGCCTTCCGGGAAGCGGACGAAGCGCTTCGGCGGATTGGCAAGCGAAAATAGCGCCTCGCCCTGGCTGAACGGAATGACCCCGTCGCGCTCGCCATGCAGCACGAGCAGCGGCGCCTTGACCTTGCCGATGACTTGGTCGGAACGGAACTGGTCATGCATGACCAGGCCAACCGGGATGAAGGGATAAAGCTGCTGCGCCACAGCGGCAGTTGAGAGGTAAGGCGCTTCGAGGATCACAGCCTTGAGCGGGGCCTCCGCGGCGAGCTTCAGCACCACGCCGGTGCCGAGCGACTCGCCATAGCCCACCAACCGGTCAGCGCCAAATCGCGCCACGGCCGCGGCATAGGCGGCGCGTGCGTCCTGCGCCAGCCCGTCCTCAGTGGGCGTGCCGGTCGAGCCGCCATAGCCGCGATAGTTCACCGCAAACAGGCCAGTCCCGTCCTCCGTCAGCGCCCGGAAGCGCGTCTGCCGGATCGATCTGCCGAAATTGCCGGCATTGCCGTGAAAGAACAGCAACACCGGCTTGCCCTCGCGTGGCGGCACCACCCAGGCGATCAGCTTCTCGCCGTCGGCCGTGGCCAGCTCCGTCTCCTCGGCTCTGGGTAAGTTCGCGCTCGCGATCTCGGCGCGGGCCGGATTGCGCGGATACAGCAGCTGGCGCTGCTGGACATAGAGCAACACCAGCACCGCGACATAGGCACTCAGCGCCCCAATGGCGAGAAGCTTCAGGATCCTGCGCATCACCGACGACCTTCAGGCTCAGCCCGAAACAAAAGGGCCGGCATCGAGCCGGCCCTTTGCGACGTTCCGATGACGGATGGCCGTGCTCAGTGCGCCATCGCCTTGACGATCTCGTCGGTGACCTTCTTGGCGTCGCCGAACAGCATCATCGTGTTGGGCCGGAAGAACAGCTCGTTCTCGACCCCGGCATAGCCGGCGGCCATGCCGCGCTTGATGAAGAGCACGGTCTTGGCCTTCTCGACGTCGAGGATCGGCATGCCGTAGATCGGTGAAGCCTTGTCGGTCTTGGCAGCCGGGTTGGTGACGTCGTTGGCGCCGATGACGAAGGCGACGTCGGCCTGGCCGAACTCCGAGTTGATATCCTCGAGCTCGAAGACCTCGTCATAGGGAACGTTAGCCTCGGCCAGCAGCACGTTCATATGGCCAGGCATGCGGCCCGCCACCGGATGGATGGCGTACTTCACCTCGACGCCCTCCTTCTTGAGCAGGTCCGCCATCTCGCGCAGCGCGTGCTGCGCTTGGGCCACTGCCATGCCGTAGCCCGGCACGATCAGGACCTTGCCGGCATTCTTCATGATGTAGGCGGCATCATCAGGCGAGCCCTGCTTGACCGGGCGAGCCTCGACCGCGCCGCCCGCGCCGGCCGCAGCATCATCGCCGCCAAAGCCACCGAGGATGACGGAGATGAAGCTCCGGTTCATCGCTTTGCACATGATGTAGGACAGGATCGCGCCGGACGAGCCGACGAGCGCGCCGGTGATGATCAGCGCCATGTTGCCGAGCGTGAAGCCGATGCCCGCCGCGGCCCAGCCGGAATAGGAGTTCAGCATCGAGACGACGACCGGCATGTCCGCGCCGCCGATCGGGATGATCAAGAGCACGCCGAGCGCGAAGGAGACCAGCACGATCAGCCAGAAGACGAGATGGCTTTCCGTCTTCAGGAAGATCAACAGCATTACCAGAAGCGCGATGCCGAGGCCGATATTGATGCCATGGCGCTGCGGCAGCATGATCGGCTTGCCGCTCATCCGCCCGTCGAGCTTGAGGAAGGCGATGATCGAGCCGGTGAAGGTGATCGCGCCGATGGCGACGCCTAGCGCCATCTCGAACAGGCTGGCGCCCTTGATCTTGCCGACCTGGCCGATGCCGAACGCCTCAGGCGCATAGAGCGCCGCCGCTGCCACAAGCACGGCCGCAAGGCCGACAAGCGAGTGGAAGAAGGCGACGAGCTGCGGCATCTGCGTCATCTGCACGCGCTTGGCCATATAGGCGCCGAAGCCGCCGCCGATCGCGATGCCGAGGATGACGAGCAGCCAGCCGGAGAAGCCGGCCGGCGGGTAGAAGATCACTGTGGTCAGCACGGCGATCGCCATGCCGATCATGCCGTAGCGGTTGCCCTGGCGCGAGCTCGTCGGGTGCGACAGCCCGCGCAGGGCCATGATGAACAGGACGCCGGAGACGACGTAGAGAAGGGCGGCGAGATTGGCGGCCATGCGCGTCAGCCCTTCTTCTTGTACATCGAGAGCATTCGCTCGGTGACGAGGAAGCCACCGAAGATGTTCACCGAAGCCAGGATCAGCGCGATGAAGCCGAAGACCTTGGCCCAGAGCGGCCCGTCGCCCATCGCGGGCGCGGCCTGGACACCGACTGCCAGCAGCGCGCCGACGACGATGACCGAGGAGATCGCGTTGGTGACCGACATCAGCGGCGTGTGCAGCGCCGGCGTCACCGACCAGACGACGTAGTAGCCGACGAAGACGGCGAGCACGAAGATGGCAAGGCGATAGACCGTCGGGTCGACGCCGGTCGCGGCGCCGGCCGCCGCAGCGGCCTGCTCGGCGTATTTCTCGGCGAGCTCGGCTGCCTGTTTCGCCAGTGCCGCGGCGGAGCGGGCCTGTTCGAGCGCCTGTTCGGGTGTCGGATTAGCCATGACGTGACACTCCCCTTTGTGCGCTTCAGGCCTTGGCCACGAAATTCGGGTGGACGACGGCGCCATCCTTGGTCAGGCAGGTCGCCTTGACCAGCTCGTCATCCCAGTTCACCGCGAGCTTCTTCTCGGCCTTGTCGATCAGCGTCTCGACGAAGGCGAAGAGGTTCTTGGCGTAAAGGCTGGAGGAGGTCGCCGGCAGGCGGCCCGGCACGTTGAGATGGCCGACGATCTTGACCCCGTTCGGCGTGGTCACGACCTCGCCTGGCCTGGCGAGCTCGCAATTGCCGCCGCGCTCGACCGCAAGGTCGATGATCACCGAGCCGGGCTTCATGCTCTCGACCATCGCCGCAGAGATCAGCTTCGGCGCCGGGCGGCCCGGGATCAGCGCGGTGGTGATGACGATGTCCTGCTTGGCGATATGGCTCGCCGTCAGCTCGGCCTGCTTGGCCTGGTACTCCTTGGACATTTCCTTGGCGTAGCCGCCGGCGGTCTGCGCCTGCTTGAACTCCTCGTCCTCGACCGCCAGGAACTTGGCGCCGAGCGACTCGACCTGCTCCTTGGTGGCCGGCCGCACGTCCGTCGCGGTGACGATGGCGCCCATGCGACGCGCGGTGGCGATCGCCTGCAGGCCGGCGACGCCGACGCCCATGATGAAGATCCTCGCCGCCGGCACGGTGCCGGCCGCGGTCATCATCATCGGCAGCGCGCGGCCGTATTCGGCGGCGCCGTCGATCACAGCGCGATAGCCGGCGAGGTTCGCCTGCGAGGACAAAACGTCCATGACCTGCGCGCGGGTGATGCGCGGCATGAACTCCATGGCGAAGGCCGCGACATTGGCCTTGGCGAGCGCCTCGACCTGCGCCTCGCTGCCATAGGGGTCCATGATGCCGACGACGAGCGCTCCGGCCGGCAGGCCCGCGATCTCATCTTCACCCGGGCGGCGCACCTTCAGCACGATGTCGGCGCCCTTGAGCGCGTCCTTGGCGCTCTTGGCGATTGTCGCGCCGGCCGCCTCGTAATCGCTATCCGTAATCCCGGAGGCGAGGCCCGCCCCCTTCTCCACTGCGATCTCGGCCCCGAGGCCAATGAACTTGCGGACGGTTTCCGGCGTCACGGCGACGCGGGTCTCCGCCCCTTGCGTTTCGGCTGGGACAGCGATGCGCATGGAGGCCAGGCCTTTCGGGCTTAGTAGAGGAGGAGCGCGAGCAGCATCAGAACGAAGGGAACGAGCGTGGCGCGCCAGCCGATCGACGGGGCGGCGATGCCGACGCCGGTGCCGACCAGGGTCAACAGCGTGCCCACGATAGCGGTACCCCAGGCATGCTTGGTGCCGCCGACGGCGAGCGCAGCGACGATTGCGAGGCAGGCCACCGTGCCGACTTCGGCGAAGTGGATGAAGCCCGTATAGGTGCGCTCATGCTCCGGGTAGTCCATCTCCGGAATGTCGGCAGCGTGTCCGTGGTCGGCCATGAAAAGAGTCCCGAGTTCAATCCTATTCTTACGCCCTGTACCGCACCTGCCAAGGGTCGGCAACGGAGCGCCGGAACGACTACGCCCATTTTCTAGGCAACAGCGTCATGCCGCTAAGGAAAAACCGCATCGGCCATGATTTAAATCGATTTAAATTATGATATCAAGCGTAACTTATGGCAGCGACCCCGGCGAAACATGTGGTGCCGCGTCACAACTGTATTGACGATTCCGATCGTCAGGAACTGCCGAGACCAGCCGCCGCCAGCGCCGCGCCTTGCTCGCTCGCCACGCGCGCGACGCTGAAATCCGCGATCTCCTGCTCGAACAGCCGGTGGAAATTCAGCTCGGCGTCGAGATGCAGGAAGACGCCCCCTAAGCCGATCGCGGCCCGGTCCATGAAGACGAACTCGCGCGGCACGGTCACCGGGCCCCGCGCCTTCAGCGCCGAATGGACTTGGAAAGCCTGCTTGCGGCCGTATTCCGACGGTTTTACGCCCTCGGCGATGCGGCGCGTGCGATCCTCCAGCAGCGGGCCGTAGATGAACTTCGCCCAGATGTTGAGAGTATCGATCAGCTCCTTGTTGAGCCCCTTGAAGCCCCAGACCTCATAGGCGTGGACGACGCGGGCCTCCTCACCTGTAAGCAGGCCGCGATAGAGATCGACCACGCCGCCGACGAAACTCGGCGGGAAGATCCGGATGCAGCCATAGTCGAGCAGGTTGATGCCCCCTGGCTCGCCGCCGTCCTGGAAAACCGTGTAGTTGCCGAGATGCGGGTCGCCATGGATCACGCCGTGATGGCTGAACGGCCGCCACCAGGCCCGGAACATCGCGGTCGAGATCCTGTCGCGGACCTCCTGGCTCGCCTGCTTGTGGTTGAGGATCTTGTCGCCCTCGAGCCAGCCCATGGTCAGAAGGCGCCGCGTCGACAGCTCCGGCACGACATTGGGCACGCGGACCTCCGGCGTTGCAGCCAGCATGTTCTGGTAGAGCGCGACATGCTTAGCCTCGCGGCGATAGTCGAGTTCCTCGCGGACGCGGGCGCTGATCTCCTTGGCGATCTCGCTGGTGTCGATCACCGCGCCCATGCGTCGGTGCAGCCCGAACAGGATCTCAAGCTGGGAGATATCGGCCTCCACGGCCGACTCCATGTCGGGGTACTGGAGCTTGCAGGCGAGCGGGGCGTCGTCGAGCGAGACCGCCCGATGCACTTGCCCGAGCGAGGCGGCAGCCGCCGGCTTCAAATCGAACTCGGCAAAGCGCTCGCGCCAGGTCGCTCCGAGTTCGGCCTGCATGCGGCGCTTGACGAAGGCCGCTCCCATCGGCGGCGCTTCCGATTGCAGCTTCTGCAGTTCGGCGGCGTATTCCGGCGGAACCACGTCGGGAATAGTGGCGACGAGCTGCGCCACCTTCATCAGCGGGCCCTTCAGCCCGCCGAGCGCCTTCGCCAGCGCCTCCGCATTGGTGGCGTTGCGGCCTTCCAGCCCGAACAGCTTGGTGCCGGCGATGCGCGCCGCCACGCCGCCGACATTGGCGCCGACGCGGGCATAGCGCGCCGCGCGGGCGGAGAATCGGTTGGCTTCGCTATCGCGTTCGGACATTGAGGCTCGCGGCGCTGTGATGGCTGCTACCCGATGTAGGCGCTCCGCCGGGGAAAGCCAGCCGACACGCTGTCTCAGGCGCCCCCGGCCTGCTCGATCGCCACCGGAAAGCCGCGGCCGAGCGAGTTGGCGACCATGCAGATCGCCTTGGCCTTTTCGATGACAGGCGCAGCGTCTGAGCTGTCCTGCATCTCGCACGCGACGTTCATCGTCGCCGCCGTCGTCAGCAGCGGGCTGCCCTCCAGTTCGACCGTGACCGAGATGGCGATCCGCCCGAGCGCGACCCCGAGCTCATCAGCGGCATAGCGCAGATCGTTGCAGAAGCAGCCGCCAAGGGCGAGCGCGAGCAATTGCGCGCCGTTGAAGCCGAGCCCCATGCCGCCAGCCCTGCCGTCAGGGCGATCGACGACGACGGTATGCGCGCCGGCCCAGCCTATCGCGGCCTGCGTGCCCTCGACATTGCGCAGTTCGATCGTCACCGACGCCATGGCGTTCCCCTCGCGTACCGGAAACACGAGAGGCTAATCGCTGACGCCGATCGCCGCCACTGTCCGGGTCAAGCCGCTAGGCTCGCCCTGACCTCCGCCACACTCGCGGGCCGGCCGCCGGCAACCTCCACCTTGCAGACCATGTCGGCGATCAATTGCGCGTTCGTACGCGTTTCGCCGAAGGGCGCATCCTCCAGCCCGGCGCGGACATGGACGCCGCGCGCGACCGCCGGGGCGACGATCTCCGTGAGGTCGACGCCGAGCCCCGCGATCATCACGGGAGCTTGGCGCGCACAATCCGCTAGCAGCGCAAGATGCGCTTCGAGCGCGTAGGGCTTCGGTGGAAAGCCCCAGGCGAAGGCATCGGAGAACATCAGCCGGTAGATCGGCGTCGGCATGCCCGGATAGGCCTTGGCCAACGCAGCTCCCAGCCGGGTGAAGCCGGGCTCGTAGATCGCATAGCTCGGATGGATCTTGTGGCGCTGCGCGACGTCCATCCCCTCGCGGATATGCTCGCCGGGGTTCTGGTAAATGAATCCGGCCTCGCCCTCGGGAATGCCGGCGAAGGTCGTCCAGTTGCACGAACCGGGATCGAGCACGCCCCATTCGACCAGGCCACGCTTGGCCAATTCTTCCAGATGCGTGTAGCGGCCCGAGCCGATCATGTCGCCGGCGTAAGCAGAGCCGAGGATGGGGATGGTCGGATAGACGATCACGTCGACCTTGGCTCTGATGCCCTCGATCGCCTGCGCATAGAGCTCCCAGTCGTCGCGCTGGCGGCCGGTCTCGACGTCGTAGACATGCAGATGGACGATCGCCGCGCCGGCCTCGACCGCCGCGATCCCGTCCGCGACGATGTCAGAGATCGTGATCGGAATGCCGGGCTGGCGCTCCTTGCCCCAGGGGCCATTGATCGCAGCCTCGATCCAGATCGGTGTAGTCATGCAGACGCATCCTTCGTCGGTCCAATCTCAAGCACGACGACCTCACAGACCTCTTCGAGCGCAGTCGGACAACGTTCGACGCCGTGCGGCACGACGATGAACTCCCCTTCTTCGATGACCTCATCCCGGTCGCGGAACTTCATCAGCAGCCGGCCCTTGTGAACGAAGAAGACCTCATCCTCGCGGCTGTTGAAATGCCAACCGGCCTCGCCCTCGAATTTCGCGAGCTTGATCTGCAGATTGTTGACGGATGCGGCAAGCCGGGGAGGCCAGCTGTCGGAAAATCGTCCGAAAGCACTCTCCAGATTCTCCTTGCGGAACGGTGAGATGTGCCGGTTGAGCATCGCGACATCACGGATGATCGTCTTCAGCTGGCTTGGCACGTCGCTGCCATGGGCCGGATATTTTCCATCGAGCGCGGCCGTGCCAATGGTGAAACCGGCGGCCCCGGCCTCCTTCAAGGCTGCGATGCGACCCGGGGTGTCGATCGATCCGGCCACATAGACGGGCTTCGACACCGCGGAGCAGACGGCTTCGATGAGCGCCGGGACGTTCTCGTGCGAGCGATAGGCCAGGAGATCGAGGCCGTGCACGCCGTCGCGTGCGGCCATGGCCTGCGCGCTGGCGACGATTTCGTCGATGCTCCCCCTCAGCACGCTCGGATGTCCGGAGATCGTGCCCGGGAACGGGCAGTACTGGATCGTGGTGCCGGCGATGATCGGCAGCACATCGTCGACCCTCGTCCCGCCAAGCAGAATGTCGATGCCGATCTCGACCGCAGCTTTCGCAGACGCGATCTCGCTGTCGCGATCGAGCGAGACGACTTCGAGATAGGAGGTTGCGCCGCCGGCCTTGATCGCCGCGTTGAGCGCTTTCAGCGTGTCGAGCGGCAAGCCGATGTCCTTGAAGCCGATATGCCGGACTCCAAGAGCCAGAGCCGTCCGAAGCTGCTCCATCGCATCGCTGACCGTCCGGTCGTTGCGGGTGAGCATGAAGATGAAGCGTAGGCCCATCAGGACACCTGTTCCGTTCCGTTCGTCCGGTCTGCGCGGCGACGAGCCGCCAGGCGCTGGCGACTATGCTGGCTCAGCCAGCGCGTTTCGCAACCGCTGGGCGCTGGGCGGGGCTGCAGTCGGCGCTCTTTCAGCGGATCGGACTGCCGCCCTATCAAGGGTATCCTGATATCCCTGTCTTGTTTGCCCACGGCCGGTCCTCGATGAACCCAAGCGATTCCCGTGACAGCGATCTCATGGCCTCGGTCGGGATCGGTCAACCTGTGCCGCGCAGGGAGGATGCGATCCTCGTGCAGGGGCACGGGCGCTACACGGACGATCTTAGCGTCGAGCGGCAGCTCTTCGCAGCCTTCGTCCGCAGCCCTCATGCCCATGGCCATCTGCGTGATCTCGATCTGGCAGAGGCCCGAGCGATGAAGGGTGTCGTCGCGATCTACACCGCGGCGGACCTCGACGGCCACGGCTACAACCCGATCGCGACGCCGATCGCTGTGCCGGGCCGCGATGGTGCGCCGATGAAAAGGCCGCAGCGGGCGGCGCTCGCTGCCGACAAGGTCCGCTTCGTCGGCGATCCCGTCGCGATGGTGGTCGCCCGCACCGCCGATCAGGCCCGGAGCGCCGCGGAGGCGGTCAGGCTCGACATCGATATCCTGCCTGCGGTCACCGATGCCGAGCAGGCGCTCGGGGCCGACGCCCCGCAACTTTATGACGATGTCGCCGGCAATCTGATCGTCGATTTCCAGTCCGGCGACGGCGAGAAGGTCGCTGCGGCCTTTGCCGGAGCCGCGCACATCGCCCGGGTGCGGATCGTCAACAACCGCGTCGTGGTCAACCCGATCGAGCCGCGCAGTGCCATTGCGAGCTTCGATGGCAAGTCGAAGCGCTACACGCTGCACGCTCCAAGCCAGGGCGCCTTCGGCATGCGCAACAACCTGGCCGCGGCCATGGGGGTGAAGCCTGCCGGCTTGCGCTTGGTCACGGGCCATGTCGGCGGCTCGTTCGGCATGAAGGCTTCCGTGTTTCCCGAATACGTCACTCTCCTCCACGCAGCCCGCATGTTGAAGCGGCCGGTCAAATGGACCGATCAACGATCGGAGAGCTTCGTCTCGGATCACCATGGCCGCGACATGGTTTTCGAGGCCGAGCTGGCGCTGGACGCTCGCGGTCGCTTCCTTGCGACGCGCTTCACCGGCGTCGCCAACATGGGCGCCTATCTCACGCCGGTCGGAGCCATGATGCCGACGGCGAATATCGGGAAGAACTCGGTCGGCATGTACCGGACGCCCCTCGTCGAGGTCCGGACGCGTTGTGCGGTGACGAACACCCCGCCGATCGGGGCCTATCGCGGCGCGGGTCGCCCGGAAGGCAACTATTTCATGGAGCGCCTGATCGATACGGCGGCGCGCGATATGGGCATCGACAGCGCGAGCCTGCGGCGGCGCAACCTGATCCCGCCTGCCAGACTGCCCTGGGCCACGCCGGTCGGGACGGTCTACGACAGCGGCGATTTCCCGGCGCTGTTCGAGCGAGCCCTCGAAGCATCGGACTGGAAGGGATACACTGGGCGATTGCGGGCGAGCCGGAAGGCGGGCTTGCTGCGCGGGCGCGGTATCGGCTGCTATCTTGAGGTGACTGCGCCACCGACGAACGAAATGGGCGGGATCCATTTCGAGCCGGATGGCAGCGTGAGCATCGTCACCGGCACGCTCGATTATGGCCAGGGACATTGGACGCCCTTCGCCCAGCTCCTCACCAGCCAGCTCGGCGTTCCCTTCGCGGCGATCAAGCTCGTCCAGGGCGACAGCGACCGGCTGATCGCCGGCGGAGGCACCGGCGGCTCAAAATCGCTGATGGCGAGCGGCTCGGCGATCATCGAAGCGAGCGAGCTCGTCATCGAAAAGGGCAAGTTGCTCGCCGGTCATTTCCTCGAGGCCAATACCGCCGATATCGAGTTCGCGAACGGCCGCTTCACCGTCATCGGTACCGACCGCTCGATCAAGATCATGGACATCGCGGCGAGGCTGCGTGGTGGCGCCGCGGTGCCACCCGACCTGCCACAGTCGCTCGACGTCGATCATGTCTTCAAGGCAGCGCCTTCAGCCTATCCCAATGGCTGTCACGTCGCCGAGGTCGAGATCGATCCCGAGACCGGACATGTCGAGGTCGCGCGCTATGTCATGATCAATGACTTCGGAACCGTGGTGAACCCGATGATCGTCGAAGGGCAGCTCCATGGCGGCGTGGTACAGGGCATCGGCCAGGCGCTGTTCGAGCGGACGGTCTATGACGACAGCGGCCAGCTCCTCACCGGGTCGTACATGGACTACGCATTGCCCCGGGCAGCGGATGTCCCGTTCTTCTCGTTCGTGAGCCGGGGTGTGCCGACCCTCAATAACCGAGTCGGTGCCAAAGGTTGCGGCGAAGCCGGTTGCGCCGGCTCGCTGCCTTCGGTCATGAACGCAGTGGTCGACGCCCTGGCGCCGTATGGCATCACGCATCTGGACATGCCCGCGACGCCTCAAGCGGTCTGGCGGGCGGTTCAGTCCGGGCGGATCGGATAGGTAGCTTACGCCAGTGGGCGGTGGCTTCCTGAACAGGACGATCGCATCCTGATTGCGCTCATGATCAAAGGCCGCCGGCAGGACATGGGCAATGCCAGCGCAGAAACGCGAACCATGATGAGCGCACCCAGGATAGGTTCGGCGCCCCGCCCTACTGCCCCCGGGACTCAACGCGATCGCCGCAGCATCGGGACGAGCGTCGGCGACGAACCGACCTGAATCTCGCCGAGCGCTTCGAAGCCGTGACGCCGGTAGAGAGACATGTTGCGCGGGTTCGAGGATTCCAAATAGGCCGGCATGTGATCGCGGTCACATTGTGCAAGCGCGTACGCCATCAAGGCATCGCCGTGACCTTCGCCTTGATGCGCCGGGTCGACGCTGATCAGGGGCAAATACCAATGCGGCTCGGTCAGATGGTACTTGGCCATCTGCTCGAATATCGCGGTGGTTTCGGCGGCAAGAGAGGGCGCAACCGTGCTCTCGACCACCGCACCGAGCTCTTCCTCGTCAGGATGCACCTTGGGGGGGAGCCACAGCGCGACACCGGTGTAGTCGTCGGTGTAAAAGGCGCTTCCGTTGGAGAAGGCCTTGCTCCCGAACGCGCGGGCCATTCGCGGCATAGCCGCAAGATACTGGTTTGCCCGCGGCCAGGTCCATCTCGCCATGGGATCTGTTGCAAACGCCAGCACGACGATTTCGACCGCCGAAGCTTCATCGGCCGCGGTCATGACTCTCACTGTCGGTGATTTCACGCTGACTGACCTCCAAGTGGCGCAGGTGGTTCGACGAAGCGCTCCGTCGTTGGCCCCGGCGACGCAGCGGTGGATCACGCCGCGCCCTGAAACGGCTCCAGGATAGCTCGCGGACGTTCTCTCAGGGAATCTGCCTGCATCTCTCCTGTGTTCGCGTGATGAACTCCATCATGAGGGAGAGTGCTGGCTCGGCGTGCGTTTCGAGCAGGAAATGCCCGCCGTCGAAAATATGCGCTTCCATGCGCGGCAAATCCTGCAGCCATGACAACGTTTCAGCGATCTCGAAGAATGGGTCGTGACGGCCCCACAGCATGAGCGCAGGCGGTTGCCATTTCTTGAGATGGGCGGCGATCGCATCGAAACGCGCAGCGTAGTTCTTGTAGTCGGCGATAAGCGCACGGTGGGTCTCCATGCGGCCGGGAAAATTCATCACCCGCCAGTCCTCGACCCAGGGTTCGCCTCTGATCGTGGCCGCGACGTCCTCGGGCAGGTCACCCGTGTATTGCTCGCGCGTGAACTCGAAGGTCAGGTGGACGGTTGCGGCCGCTTCGTTCTCCTTTGTCGGTTCCGACCAGAACTTCAACGTGGCGTCCCACAGGGGGCCGAAGCCGGTTCGATGTGCGTTGGCGTTCTGGATGATCAAGCCCGAGACAAGCTCGGGCGCCTGCATGGCGATGTGCAGGCCCGCAGGTGCGCCCCAGTCGTGCAGGTAGATGTAGCGGCGACCAATCCCGAGATGGGCCAGCAATTCTGAAACTGCATCGCTGAACGCTGCAAAGGAGGGTGTCGGCGGAACATCGGACTGGCCATGGCCCGGAAGATCGGGCGCGATCACATATGCTTTGCGCGCCAGTCCCTGAAATACGTCGCGGAATGTATGTGCCGAGCTGGGAAACCCGTGCAGGAGGAGCAAGGCGGGGCTGGATAGATCGCCCGCGGTAAAATAGGCAAGCTCGGTTCCACCGGAGAGACGCAGTCGGCTTGGCGCGGGCAGACTCATGCCAGGATCTCGTTTTGCCCTCTGGAGATCGAGTTCAACTCAACCCAGCGGCGCGAGTTCCCGATGTTGCCGAAATCGCAACTTCACGAGCGCTAGCGTTCTCCCCGCCGCAGCGTCATCGCGCTCCGACGGAAGCGTCGTTATCCGCCCCATGATCACTCAACATGTGGTCAGCCAAGCTGTAGCAGTGGCTCGCCTGATAGGCGTTCCGGCCCCGGTTCATATGCGTCAGATTGAACGTCCGGATGGCCTGCAACGCATCGCGCTCCGCGAGGAATTTGCCGATCGAAGAGAAGCCGCGGACCTTGATGCCGAAAATGTCCTCGCCGCGGGGGAAGACATAGCTGACGTCTTCCGGCGTCATCACGCAGCGCTCAAGGAAAGCTTCGTCCACCTGGTCCGGGTCGAGCGAATGGTCCCTGGTAAAATCGGAAAGATGCACCAGAAACAGCGCGCGGATACCCTCATCGTCCGCATAGAGCGAGAAAAGCTCCATCCAGCTCGCATTGACGCGAATGAGCGCCTTGCCCGGAGTCGAGGGCAGGCAGGAAACCGACCAGTAGTGCCGTTCGGTCCGGCGCGGGATCGGGATGCAGTCGCGGCCGTAGTCCCGGAGAATTTCCAGAACGTCTCGAGCCTGCGGCCGGCACAGCAGCTTCCCGAACCGTGCGACGTATTTGAGACGCAGTTCCAGAGACTCGCAGCGCTCGTCGGCGTCGAGCAGGATCGTCTTGCCTTGTATCCAGTCGCGCTGCTGCTCGAGATCCAGAAATCGACGCAGACCGGTGATGCTCGGGCGGCGAGACGCGTTCACGTCAGGTACCCTGTTGGCCCAGTCGGTTCGGATGGGCAGTCAGAAATTCGATCCGCCTCGCCATCAGGTCGACCGAGCAACCGCATAGGCCTGAAACACGGCTCCGTAGAAACAGCCGGAAGCGACAAGCACGAAGGCGTGCCAGATGGCGTTCTGGAACGGAAGGGCCTGCCAGACGTGGAAGACCACGCCCAGCGTGTAGAGAAGGCCGCCAGCCGATATCAGCCACAGGGCGATGCTCGGCAGCTGTGCGATGCTTTCCCACGCCAGGACACCGCTCCAACCGATGAGAAGATAGAGCGCGATCGAAAGGCGGTCGAACCGGCCGGGTAAAGCAACCTTGAGCACGACGCCGACACCCGATGCGATCCAGACAACGACGAGGAGGATATGCGCTACGGCGCTTTCGCCCAGTCTCATCAGGAAAGGCGTGTAGGTTCCCGCAATCAGGATGTAGATGGCCGAATGGTCGAAGCGCCTGATCAGCCACTTCACCGGGGAAACCGGCCACATGTTATAGATGGCGGAGACGATGAGGACGGCCATCAGCGCGAAGCTGTAGATCGCAACTGGCACCAGATCAGGCAGCGGGGCTACTGCGAGCACTTGCACGATCAATGCCGTGACGGCGCAAAGCCCCAAGGCTACGCCGAGCACGTGAACCACGCCGTCTGCCCAAACCTCGGCGCGGCTGAAATCGAAGCGTCCATGGGCTGGTTCGAGCAAGCTGTATCCTCTCGCGGTCGTGCCAAGGGTGCTTGAATCCATCCCGGAATGCAAAGCGTCGCTGCGGCCGAGCCGATAGATGGGGAGTCGACGACGAACGCTTCGGCCTTGTTGCGCCAGGCTTTAGCTCACCGGTGGCGCCGGTCAGGGAAAGCTCTCGATCCGCTCATAGATCAGGCCCGAGCCGGGAGCTGACAGGATCTCGACCTGCATTGCATCCCGCATGCCTTCGGCCATCGCTCGAACCGCCTCAGATGCTGCGGCGAAGACGAGCGCGACTGCCTCCTGCGGCATGCCCGCCTGCCCCATGATCGGATGCCCGCCGGCATCGGGCGCGGTCCTGCCGAGCCTCACTGTCGCCGAGGCCTGGCCTGCGAGCCATTCGGCCACCTGCGCCGCGCTCACATCGGGCATCCGCAGCATGATGAGGAGCTCGCCATGCGAGCAATCGGCGGCGACGAGAGAACGGCAGGCGAGCCGCAGCGGATCGCGCAGATAGGGGCGCATCGCCTGCGTGACCACATCGGGCTGCTCGGCGAGCCGGCGATAATCAGGCGAAGTGAGCACCGCGATATCGGCGAGGTCGTAGACCGTGAGGTATTCCGGCGAGCCGCCGCTCGTCCGATAGCGCGTGGCGCGCAGGATGCCCGGCACCGTCAATCGCTGCGGGACATGGTGGCCGCCATGCCAGCTTTCATAGGCCGCACGCTGCTCGGGCACGACATCGTTGGCGAAGATGAGAAAGGCGCTGCTTCTCATGGCTGCAGCATCACCTTGATCGCGGCGCGGCTGCGCATCAATGCGAAGCCGTCGAGTGTTTCGCTCAGCGGCAGGCGATGGCTGATCAGCTTGCGAAAGCGCTCCGGCGCCGCCGCGATCGCCGCGACCACCTCGCCCCAGCGCGCCACCGGCGCGCGGTAGGAGCCGACGACGCTCTGTTCCGACCGCACCATCGAGGTCAGGTCGAAGCTAGCTGGCCGGGCATGGATGCCGCAGATCACGAGGACGCCGCCAGGCGCGAGCAGGCGCTGCGCCGCACTCGCGACCTCCGGCACCCCGGTCGCCTCGAAGGTCACATCGAAGCTGCCTGGCGCCAGCGGCCGGTCATCGACGAGCGCGTCCCTAATGTCGGCGAAACCGAGTGCGCGGGCGCACGCCAGCCTCGCCGCATCGTCACGCCCAGCGATCGTCAACGCGGCCGCTCCGGCTCGTTCGGCGAAGAGTGCGACGCCCAGTCCGATTGGCCCTGGCCCGAGCACCAGGACGCGCTTGCCTTCCACAGTGCCCGCACGCGCCACGGCTTGCGCCGCGACGGTCAGCGGCTCGGTCAGCGCCGCAAGCTCAGGATCGAGCCCCTCAGGCACGGCGACGCAATTGCGCGCCGGCACGCTCGCCAGGCTGGTGAACCCCCCATCACGGCGGATGCCGATGCCGGTCCGCGCCGTGCAGCCATCCTCGCCACGCTGCCGGCAGCCTTCACAGCGCCCGCAGGTCACCGAGGGCCTGACAACTACCCGCCGCCCGAGCACTTCGGACGGGCCGCGCTCGACTCTGCCGGCGAATTCATGGCCGAGCGTCACCGGCATGGCGCTCGCCATCGCCTCATAACCCGGCGTCCAGTCGGCGATGTGCAGGTCGGTGCCGCAGATGCCGGCCGCCTCGACGCGGACCAACACCTCGTCGTCGCGGCCGAGAGCTGGCGCCTCGACCTCATGGCAGACGAGCCCCGGCTCCGGCGCGGCCTTGCGGATTGCGAGCATGACCGCGCTCTTACGGGTCGACCTTGACGCCGGCGTCCTTGACGACCTTGCTCCAGATCTCGCTTTCGCGCTTGAGAAAGCCGTCGAAGTCGAAGCCGACAGCCGCAGGGATCGAGCCGCTGGCCGCGAGCTTGCGTTGCAGTTCGGTGTCGCCCAGCGCCGTCGCCAGCGCAGTACGCAGCTTCTCGGTCACAGCCGGCGGCGTGCCCTTTGGCGCCATCAGGCCGACCCAGGCCGAGACGTCGAAATCGGCATAGCCCTGCTCGGCAACGGTCGGCACCTTCGGCAGCAGCCCGGCGCGCTCGCTGGTGGTGACGCCGAGCGCCTTCAGCGAACCGCCCTCGACCTGCCCTGCGACCGCCGCCAGCGTCGCGAAAGTGACATCGAGCGCCCCGCCCGCTACGTCGGCGAGCGATGGCCCCTCACCTCGATAGGGCACATGCTGCATCTTGCTGCCGGTACGCATGGCGAAGAGCTCGCCGGCGAGATGGGCGACGGTCCCGGTGCCGCCGGACGCAAACAGAATGGGTTCGGGCCGCTTCTTCGCCAGCGCCTCCAGGTCCTTCATCGTGTTCACCGGCGAATCCGGCCGGGTCACCACGACGAAGGGCAGCTTCGCCATCAGGCCGATCGGCATGAGGTCGCTGCGCCAGTCGAAGGGCATGCTCGCCCGCAGCGCCGGGTTGATCACCATCGTCGTCGGCGCCGCCAGCAGCATGTAGCCGTCGGGATCGGCCTTGGTCACGGCCTGCGTGCCCGTCATCGTCGCGCCGCCGCCGCGATTGTCGATGATGACGCGCTGGCCGAGGATCTGGCTCAGCGACTCGGCGATCAAGCGCGCCGTGACATCGACGCCGCCGCCGGCCGCGAAGGTGACGATCAGGGTGACGGGCTTGGCCGGGTAGGATTGCGCCAGCGCCGGGCAGGCCAACGTGGCCGCCATGCCGGACAGGACGAACCGCCGGCTCACGGCCGGCTGACGCTTCTGCATACTGAAATCCTCCCTGGATTTTTCTGCGCGCACTCAAACGGAGCCGGCCAGCCGATTCAAGCGACGTTGTATGCCGAAGCTATAGCCTTAAGGCATACGACCAGCTTGCAGCTCATCCTTCAGGCAATGCTCGAACTGCTGAATTACCTTGCCACCCGCTGCGAGCGGGCGATGCAGATAGGCCTCGTAGCGCCGGCTCGTCGGCACCGGCAGGCAGCGCAAACGCGACATGTCGGCGGCGCGCGCCGAAAATTCGTCGACGATGCAGACGCCGATCCCGGCCTCGACCAGCGCGACCGCCGTCTCGGCGAAGCGCACCATATGCGTCCGGGCCGGCCGCAAGCCATGATCCGACAGGATGCCGGCCGCCATGTCGCCATGGACGGAGCGCGGCTGGAAGACGATCCAGGCCTGGTCGGCGAGGCTGGTAAGGTTTGCTTCGCCGGGGGCACATCGCCCATGCCGGCCGGCATCAGCAGCACCGGCCGGCCACTGCCGACGGCCGTGCTGACCACCTCGTGGTGCATGACCGGAAACAGCGTTACCGCCGCGTCGGCAGAACCATCGAGCAGATAGGGCAGCACCTGGCTAACGGTCAGGATGTCGAGTTGCAGCGAGACCGCCGGCATGCGCGCGAGCAATCGCGCCAGCGCCGCCGGAACCAGCCCGCGACCGATACTGGGCGAGGCGCCGCAGCGGAACACGGCGCGTTCCGGCAGCGCCGCCTGCGCCGCCCGCTCCACCGCCGAACGCATCTGCTCGAAGGCGCGGTCGATCTCGGCCAGGAAGCGCGAGGCCTCCTGCGTCGGCGTCAGCCGACCACGGACCCGGTTGAACAGCCTGGCGCCGAGCTGATCCTCCATGCGCAGGATCATCCGCGTCACGGTCGGCTGCGCGATGCGCAACTCGCGGGCGGCGCCGGCCAGGCTGCCGCACGCCATCACTGCCCTGAACACCTCGATCTGGCGGAAGGTCAGCACGCTATCCCC
The DNA here is from genome assembly GCF_003952665.1 of Bosea sp. Tri-49. NCBI lineage: Bacteria > Pseudomonadati > Pseudomonadota > Alphaproteobacteria > Hyphomicrobiales > Alloboseaceae > Allobosea > Allobosea sp. Tri-49. The sequence continues at coordinate 5,913,950 of NZ_CP017946.1, read as the reverse complement.
GCAGGCGTTCCGGCGAGGAAGTCGCCGGCATCGACGGCAACGAAGCCGCCGAGGCCGGCAGGGTCAAGCGATCACTCGCCCTTGTTGACCGAGATCGGCTTCAGCACGTTGCTCGGCTGGACATACTTGGCGACCAGCGCGTCATAGGTGCCGTTCGCCTGCAGGCGCTCCAGCGCGCCCTTCACCGCATCGCGCAGCTGGCCGCCCTCGGCCGTCTTCGGGAACGGGATGCCGGTGAGCGAACGGGTGAAGGGCTCGCCGAGCGGGATATAGGTGTTCGGCTCGAGCTTCTGGAAGTGGGTCATCGTCTCGCTGCCCTGGACGCCGCCCTGCAGGCGCTGCGTCTTGAGCTGGGTACGGGCATCGACCGAACCTTCCGTGCCGACCACGGTGATCGCCGGCTTGCCCTTGGCGACGCAATTGGCATCGCTCCACTCGCCGATCTGCTTTGGCCAGTTGGTCGAACGGCTGGCACCGACGCTCTTACCGCAGAGGTCCTCGACCGACTTGATCGTCGAGGCGAAGGCGGTGACCGTGTAGAACTGCGCGCCCGAGACCATGTAGTCGACGAAATCGACCGTCTCACGCCGCGCCGGCAGGTCGCTCATCCCGGCCATCACCATGTCGACGCGGCCGGTCGTCAGCGAGGGCAGCATCTGAGCGAAGGCGGTGTCCTGCCACTCGGCCTTGACGCCGAGCTCCTTGGCGATCGCCTCGCCGAGCTCGTAGTCGAAGCCGGCCATCTGGTTGGTCGCCGGGTCCTTGTAGACGATCGGCGCATAGTTCGGCTGGGTCGCGATGACGATCTTGCCCGCGGTCTTGATCCGGTCCGGCAGGGCCTGGGCCTGGGCGGCGAGCGCGGTGCCGGCGAGCAGCGCGGCGGCGAGCGAAAGGCGAAGCATGGTAGTCTCCCTCTTGTCTTTGCTTGGTTCGACTTGGTCTTGGGTCACTTGAGGACGGCGGCGATGAAGTCGCGGGTGCGGGCCTGGCTCGGCGCGACCAGCACCTGCTGCGGCGGCCCCTGCTCGACGATCTCGCCCTTGTCCATGAAGACGACGTCGTTCGCGACCTCGCGGGCGAAGCCGAGTTCATGGGTGACGACGATCATGGTCATCCCGGAGGCGGCGAGGTCGCGCATCACGTTCAGCACCTCGCCGACGAGCTCGGGATCGAGCGCCGAGGTCGGCTCGTCGAACAGCATCAGCTGCGGCTTCATCGCCAATGCGCGGGCAATCGCAATGCGCTGCTGCTGGCCGCCGGAGAGCTCGATCGGATAGGAATCGCGCTTCTCGGAAAGGCCCACACGATCGAGCAGCGCCATCGCCTCGGCGATGATCTCGCGCCGCGGCCGCTTCAGCACCGTGAGCGGCCCCTCGATGATGTTCTGCAGCACCGTCATGTGGTTGAACAGATTGAAGCGCTGGAAGACCATGCCGGTCTTAAGCCGCTGGCGCGCGATCTCGACGTCGCTGAGCTCATGCAATTCGTTGCCGACGCGGCGATAGCCGATCAATTCGCCGGCGACCGTGATCGCGCCGGCGTCGATCTTCTCGAGCTGGTTGATGCAGCGCAGCAGCGTCGACTTGCCCGAGCCGGATGGGCCAATGATGCATTGCACCGCGCCCGGCATGACCGAGAGCGAGACATTGTTCAACGCCTTCAAGGGGCCGAACTCTTTGGTGACGCTGGCGGCGACGACGATCGGGGACAAGGCGGTCACGCTGCGGCCTCCTCGGCGACCTGCGGCTTGGCGCGGCGCTCGCCCCTGCCCTTCGAAAAGGCGCGTTCGAGGAAGAACTGCCCGATCTGCAGCAGGGTGACGACGAGCAGGTACCAGCCGGCCGCGACGATCAGCAATTCGATGACGCGGGCATTGGCGTAATAGACATTCTGCGCATTGCGCAGGATCTCGGAGAACTGGATCACACTGGCTACCGAGGTCAGCTTGACCATGCTGATCACTTCATTGCCGACAGGCGGGATGATCACGCGCATCGCTTGCGGCAGCACGATCCGGCGCAATGTCGTGAGCCGGGTCATGCCGATCGCCTTCGCGGCTTCGGTCTGGCCGAGATCGACCGAGAGGATGCCGGAGCGGACCACCTCGGCGGTATAGGCGCCCTGATTCATGCCGAGGCCGAGCAGCGTCGCCATGAACGGGCCGATGATGTCGATGGTGCGCCACTCGATGACGCCGGGGATGCCGATCGTCGGGAAGACCAGCGCCAGATTGAACCAGAGCAGCAATTGCAGCAGCAGCGGCGTGCCCCGGAAGAACCAGATGTAGAACAGCGCGACGCCGCGCAGCACCGGGTTCGGCGACATGTACATGATCGCGAAGACGACGCCGAGCACGATGCCGAGCCCCATGGCGCAGGCGGTCATGATCAGCGTGTTGACGAGGCCGGCGAGAATGGCCGGCGCGGTGAAGAACTGCGCCACCACCGGCCAGGCGATCTGCCCCTGGGCGAAGGCCTTCACGATCCAGGCCAGCACGAACAGGATCGCAGCAGCGGCGACCCAGCGCCCGTAGAAGCGCTTGGGAACGATGGTCAGGCCGGCGATCTCGGCAAGGCCGCGATCCGGCATGGTCTGGGCTGCACTGCTCATGCCGCGCGCTCCCTCGTCCACTGTGCGAAGCCGGAAAGCCAGCCGCGGAAGCGGCCGATCTGCTCGACGACCCTGGCCGGCGCCGTGCCGCCATGACCGCGGCGCGCCGCCACTGCCGCATCGAGCGTCAACACCTTGAGCACGCTCTCGTCGAGACGAGGATCGATCGCACGGAGTTCCACCGGCTCCAGCCCTTCGAGCTCGCGGCCCATCTCTTCGCAATAGCGCACCAGCGCCCCGCTGATCTCATGCGCTTCGGCGAAGGGCACGCCCTTGCGGGCCAGATGATCGGCGACTTCGGTCGCGAGCGCAAAGCCGGCACCGGCCTGCGCCCGCATCACGTCAGTGCGTGCCTCCATCGTCTCGATCAGCCCGGCGAAGGCCGGCAGCACTTCGCCGAGCACGTCGACCGCGTCGAAGGCGGCGCGCTTGTCCTCGGCGAGGTCGCGGTTATAGGCCAGCGGCAGCCCCTTCAGCGCGCCCAGCATGGCCACGAGATCGCCGGTCAGGCGCGCCGCCCGGCCGCGCGAGATCTCCGCGATATCCGGGTTTTTCTTCTGCGGCATGATCGAGGATCCCGTCGCGAAGGCATCGTCGAGCACGACCCAGCCGAACTGGCGCGAGGTCCAGAGCGTCACCTCCTCCGCCAGCCGCGACAGGTTCGTCGCCAGCATCGCCGCAACGAACAGGAATTCCGCGACATGGTCGCGCGCGCCGACGGCATCGACCGAGTTCTCGCAAGGCCCCTCATAGCCGAGCGCCCTGGCGCTGAGTTCGGGCGTCAGCGCGATCGCAGAGCCGGCGAGTGCAGCTGCACCCAGCGGCGAGAGCGAGGAGCGCTTCTCCCAGTCCTGCAGGCGGGATGCGTCGCGCGACAGCGCCTGGCCATGCGCCATCAGCCAATGACCGAAGGTGACGGGCTGGGCGCTCTGCAGATGGGTGAAGCCCGGGCAGACCGAGGCTGCGTGCTGCTCCGCCTGGCTCGCAATCGCATCGAGCAGCTCGGCCAGCATCGCGCCGACGGTCCGCGCCTCGGCGCGCAGATAGAGCTTGAGGTTGTTGGCGGCCTGGTCGTTGCGCGAGCGCCCGGCCCTGAGCTTGGCGCCGGTGGCACCGATCCGCGCGGTGAGCACCCGCTCGATGAAGGTGTGGACGTCCTCGTCGCTCTCGTCCGGCGCCAGCGCCCCGGCGGCGAGATCGGCGGCAATCGCCTCAAGCGCTGCAACGATGGCCTTCGCCTCGTCCTCGCTGAGCAGCCCGGCGCGTTCGAGCTCGGCCGCATGCGCCTTGCCGCCGGCAATGTCCTGCGGCGCCAGCCGGGCATGGGCGCCGGCCGCGCTCGACAGCTTCATCATGCGCGGATCCGGCGGCTTGCGGAAACGGCCGCCCCAGAGACGCGTATTATGGTTCATGATCTTCTCCCCTGCCTAAAACACTGCCCTCTTGACCGCACAACCGGCAAACGAAACGATCTCCTCCAGGGTAGTCGCTGAAGGAATATCTGTTTGGCCAGCCGCAACCTCCCGCCGTCGACCACGGCACTCCGGGTTTTCCTCGCCGTCGCTCGCCTCGGCTCGACGGCAAAGGCGGCCGGCGAGGTGCACCTGACCCAGAGCGCCGTCTCCAAGCAGATCCAGGCGCTGGAAGACCATCTCGGCACGGAGCTGTTCGAACGCAGCCCCGTCGGGCTGAAACCGACCGAGGCCGGCACGATCTATCGTCCTTATGCCGAGGCTGCGATCGAGCAGATGGAGCGCGGCGCCCGCCGCCTCGCCGAGCGTGCCGCGATCGGCCGGCCGATCCGGCTGCACATGATCGCCATCGCCGGCGAGCGCTGGCTGATGGAACGCTTCCCGGAATTCGCTCAGGCCCATCCCGAGATCGACGTCCAGTTCACCAATTTCGTCAGCGAGAAGGAGATCGAGGAGGCCGACCTCGAGATCGTCCACGGCCTCGGCCCGTGGCCGGATCGTGAATCGCATTACCTGTTCGGTCGCCAGGTCGCGCTCGTCGCCGCGCCTGCGGCACTAGAGCGCCTCGGCGGCTTCAATCGCGCCGCCGACATCCAGAAGATGACGCTGCTGCAGCATTTCCAGATGCCGGCCTTCTGGGCCGAGTTCACCGAGGCGCATGGTCTGCGCGGCGCGGTCCCTGCCCATACCGTGCGCTATGGCTATTATTCCGTGATCATCCGCGCTGCCGTCGCCGGGCTCGGCGTCGCGCTCGCCCCGCGCTGCTACGTCGCCGAAGAACTGGCTTCGGGCGCACTGGTCAATCCGCTCGGCCTCGATTTCGACAGCGCGACCGGCTGCTGGCTGACGGTCAATTCGCAAAGCGAGCGCAGCCCGGCCCTCGACACGCTGATCGCCTGGCTCTGCGAGGAGGCCCGCCGCTTCGAGGCCGCGGGTTGAGCCCACAGTACGCATGCTCTAGACCGACCGTCATGCTTCCGATGGCGAAGGCCCGATGCGCATAGCCGTGACCGGACGGACCGGGCAGGTCGTCCAATCCCTTCTCGCCCGCGCCGAGACAGCAGGCGTGACCGTCATCCCGGTCGGCCGGCCCGAGCTCGACCTGGCGCAGCCGGAAGGCGTTCGGCAGGCGCTCAGCGCGGCAAGGCCCGACTGCATCGTCAATGCCGCCGCCTACACCGCCGTCGACAAGGCCGAGACCGAACCCGAGCTCGCCTTGCGCATCAATAGTGAAGGCGCCGGCGCGGTCGCTGCCGCCGCTGTGGCGCTCGGCGTGCCGCTGATCCAGATCTCCACCGACTATGTCTTCGACGGCATGGCGCCGCATCCCTGGCGCGAAAGCGACGCCACCGCCCCGCTCTCAGCCTATGGCCGTTCGAAGCTCGCCGGCGAGGAAGCCGTCATAGCTTCCGGCGCCGACTGGACAATCCTGCGCACGGCATGGGTCTACAGCCCCTATGGCGCCAACTTCGTGAAGACCATGCTGCGCCTCGCCGAGAGCCGGGACGAGATCGGCGTCGTCTCCGACCAGCTGGGATCGCCGACCAGCGCACTCGACCTAGCAGATGCGATCATCGCCGTGGCGAAGGCACTGGTTGCCCGCCCCGACGATGCCTCGCTGCGCGGCGTCTTCCATGCCGCCGGCACCGGCGAGGCAAGCTGGGCCGATCTGGCCGAGACCGTTTTTGTCGCCTCGGCGGCTCTCGGCGGGCCGAGCGCCGCTGTCAGGCGCATCACGACTTTGGACTACCCTACCCCCGCCCGCCGGCCGACCAATTCCAGGCTCGACTGCAGCCTGCTCATTGAGCGCCACGGCCTGAGCCTGCCGCTTTGGCAGGCCTCGGTGAAGAGCTGCGTCGCCACGCTGCTCGCGCAACCACGAAGCTGAGGGCGCTCGGTACTTCCGCTGCCGGTGCAGAGCGCTCATGCTGCATCGGCTGTGGCCGAAGGCAGCATACCAGTCGAGATTGCAGCGCAGCCGCGCCAAAGACGTGCACGAGGATCGAAGACCCAATGAACGCCCCCGCCACCACGCCCGGCACCTCTCGGCACCCTGCCCTCGATAGCCTGACCGCCTCCCTGCGCGAGTTGCTCGGCCCGCGCTGCTCGACTTCGGACAGTGAGCGCGAGCATCACGGCCATGGCGAATCCTATCACCCGACCAAGGCGCCCGATGTCGTCTGCTACCCGCAGACCACCGAAGAGGTCAGCCAGATCGTGAAGCTTTGCCATCAGGCGAAGGTGCCGGTCATTCCGTTCGGCGCCGGCACCTCGCTCGAAGGCCATGTCGTCGCGCTGCATGGCGGCGTCTGCATTGACCTCTCGCGCATGAACGCGATCACCGAAGTCAACGCCGAGGATCTCGACTGCACGGTCGAGGCCGGCGTCACCCGCAAGCAGCTCAACGAGCATTTGCGCGACACCGGCCTGTTCTTTCCGGTCGATCCCGGCGCCGACGCCACGCTCGGCGGCATGACCGCGACGCGGGCGTCGGGCACCAATGCCGTGCGCTACGGCACGATGAAGGACAATGTGCTGGCGCTCACCGTGGTGCTCGCCGACGGAACGATCGTGAAGACCGGCGGCCGCGCCCGCAAATCCTCGGCCGGCTATGATCTCACCCGCCTCTTCGTCGGCTCGGAAGGCACGCTTTGCGTCATCACCGAGATCACGTTGAAGCTCTACGGCATCCCGGAGGCGAGCTCCGTCGCGGTCTGCTCTTTCCCGGATATCGCCAGCGCCGTTACCTGCGCCATCGAGACGATCCAGTGCGGCATCCAGGTCGCCCGCGTCGAACTGCTCGACGAGACCTGCATGCGCGCGATCAACCGCCACAATAATCTGAGCTATCCCGAGACAGTCGCCCTCTTCCTCGAATTCCACGGCACGGACGCGGCAGTGGTCTCGCAAGCGCAGATGGTCGAGGCGCTCGCCGAGGGCCATGGCGGCGAAGGCTGGCGCTTTGCCGCCAGCGCCGAGGAGCGCAGCAAGCTCTGGCAAGCCCGGCACAACCTGCATTACGCACTGCTCGCCTTGCGCCCCGGCGCCAGCAGCTGGGGCACCGACACCTGTGTGCCGATCTCGCAGCTCGCCACCTGCATCACCGAGATCAGGGAGCACGCCAAGGACGCGCCCTTCCCGGTGACGGCGCTCGGCCATGTCGGGGACGGCAATTTCCACATGGGTTTCCTGATCAGGATGGATTCGCCTGACGAAATCCGCGAGGCCGAGCGGCTGAACGGGCTCCTGGTCAACCGCGCCATCGAGCTCGGCGGCACCTGCACCGGCGAGCACGGCGTCGGCTACGGCAAGGCGAAGTTCCTGCGCCGCGAGCATGGCGACGCCGCCGTCGAGGTGATGCGCACGCTGAAAGCAAGCCTCGACCCCGACAACATCATGAACCCTGGCAAGGTGCTGCCGCCGGCGCTCGATCGGGCGTAAAGCCGCGCCCGCCGTTGCTCAGAACTCGTCACGAAACTCGCTGCGGCGCGCCAGATGGCGGTGGTTTCAAGAACCGGAGCGCAGCGGACATGGGTCCGTGAGCGCCGGAAGCGCAGAAAACGCCGCTAGATGGCCGCCGCAGTAGAGTTTCGTGACGGGTTCTCAGTCGAACCTTGGATGGATGAACGGCCAGGGCGAGGCCTCCGAACCGCGCTCGACCTCGACGACAATCAGGGTCGGCTCGTTCGAGGCGATCGCCTCGGACAGAACCGGTCGCAGCGCCGCCGGTGACCTCATGCTATGCGCCTTGACGCCGAAGCTCTCGGCCAGCCGGATGAAATCGGGGTTGACGAGCGCCGAGCCGATCTCGCGACCGCCAAAGTTGTTGGTCTGGTCGCGCAGCACGTTGCCATAGGCGTTGTTGTTGAACAGGACCGTGACGAGGCCGATCCGCTCCTGCACCGCCGTCGCCAGTTCCTGCACGGCGAACATGAAGCCGCCATCGCCGGTGACCGAGACCACGGCGCGATCGGGATGGGCGACCTTGACGCCGAGCGCCGTCGGGAAGCCGAAGCCGAGCGTGCCCTGATAGCCCTCGCTGACATAGGTGCGCGGCTCGTAGACCGGGAAGCCGAAATAGGAGGTGAAGCCCACCTGGCAGAGTTCCCCGACGAAGAAGCTGTCGCGCGGTAGCACCTCGCGGATCGCATCGAGATAGGAAAGCTGCGGCTGGACCTGCTCGGTCTCCGACCTAGCCGAGGCGCGCAACTGCTGCAGCTCGGCTTTTCGCTCGGGCGCAGAGGCATTACCGCCGAGGCGACGCACGGCCGCAAGCAGCGCCGAGACGGCCGCGTTGGCGTCGGCGACGATGCCGATCGTCGGCACCAGTCGCTCCATCTCAGCCGGATCGATATCGATGCGGATGAGCTGGCGTGCCTGGCCAGGATCCTGGACATAGCTCATCGGATTGGCCCAGCGCATATAGGGCGCCTCCAGGCGCGAGCCGATGCCGAGCAAGAGATCGGTCTTGGCCCAGCGCTTTGCTGCGGCATAGGAGGACAGGCTGAAGGAGTGGTCTTCCGGCACGGCCCCGCGTCCGCCACGGAAGGCAGCTACGGGAGCGCCGACAGCCTCGGCCAGCGCGGCGATCTCGGCGCCGGCATCCTGCGCCCCGGTGCCCAGCATGATCAGCGGCGAGCGGGCTGCGAGCAGGGCCTGCGCCGCCGCCTCGATCGCAGCTTCATCCGCGACCGGAGCAGCATCTTGCTTTGCCATAGGGAAGCGCTCGGGCGTCTTCCCCGGCCCGGCCATCACGTCCCAGGCCATCTCGACGGCGACCGGGCCAGGCCGCCCGCTCAGCATCTGCCGGAAGGCCTCGGCGAGGACGGCGCCGGTATCCTCGACCCGTTCGATCCGCGCGGCCCATTTGGTCACCGTGCGCAGCGTCGCCAGCTGGTCCGGCAATTCGTGGAGATGACCCCGACCCCGCCCGATGAAGGCGGACGGCACCTGGCCGGTGATGCAGAGCACCGGCGCATTGCAGCCGAGCGCGGTCGAGAGCGCTGCGGTGGTGTTGAGCATGCCCGGCCCCGGCACCACCGAATAGACACCCGGCCGCCCGGTCGAGCGGGCATAGCCGAAGGCCATGTAGCCGCAGGCCTGCTCGTGCCGGGCGCCGAAGGTCCGGATCGCGTCCGAGCGCTGCTGCAATGCGTCGAAGAACGCGTACATCTGCGCGCCCGGCAGGCCGAAGACGGTGTCGACCCCATTGGCGATCAGCGCCTCGACGATCGCGGCACCGCCGGTCATCTGCTGCGGAAGAACAGATTTCAGCATGATCTCTGGCATCCTTGGCTCGGCTGGAATGGGGTCGGTGAGAAGTCAGGCCCGGGCGAGGACGCCGGTGGCGACCAGCGCCTCGACGAAGCGTGGCGCATCCTCGCTGCGCAGTCCGGCGAGATTGATGCGCCCGCTCGGCACGAGATAGACCGCGCGCTCGGAGCGCAGCGCCTCGGCCTGCTCGCGCGTCAGCTTAAGGGTCGAGAACAGCCCGCGCTGCCGGGCGATGCCGTCGAGAGCCGGATGCAGGGCGGCAAGCGCCGAGCGAACCGAGTGGATGCGCTCGGCCATGCCGGCGAGCTCGTTCCGCCAATTGGCGGTCAGCGCCTCGCTTTCGAGGATCGCGCGCACCACGGCCGCCCCGTGGTCGGGTGGCATCGACCAGCTCACCCGGGCCGCCGCCGCCATGTTGCTGGCGACCGCCGCGGGCGTGCGTGACTTGACGTAGAGCGCGCCGGTCCGCTCGCGATAGAGCCCGAAATTCTTGTCGCAGGAATAGGAGACCAGCACCTCGGGACAGGCCTCGACGATGCGCCGCGCTCCGGCAGCGTCCAGATCCAGCGTCTCTCCCAAGCCCTGATAGGCGAGATCGACGAAGGGGATGAGGCCGCGCTCGAGGCAGAGCGCCGTCACCGCCTCCCACTGCGCCGCGTCGAGGTCGAGCCCGGTCGGGTTGTGGCAGCAGCCATGCAGCAAGACGACATCGCCGCTCTGTGCCGAGGACAACGCCGCCATCATCGCCTCGAAGGACAGAGTTTGGGTCGTCAGGTCGGCGAAGGCGTAGTCACGCACTGTCAGCCCGGCGGCCTGGAAGATCGGGGCATGATTGGGCCAGCTCGGCAGTCCCAGCCAGATCTGCGCCTGCGGCCGCGCCGCGGCGATCAGGTCGGCCCCGAGCCGCAACGCGCCGCTGCCGCCGGGGGTCTGGAAGCCGACGATGTCGTCCTGCGGAATACGCTGGCCGAAGACGATCGGCCTCAAGAGATCGACGAAGACCGGGTCGCCCTCGATACCGAGATAGGACTTGCTCGGCTGCTCATCGAGCAGGATGCGCTCCGCCTGCTTGACCGCTGCGAACACCGGCGTGCGGCCCTGCTCGTCGCGATAGACGCCGACGCCGAGATCGATCTTGCCGGGTCGCTGGTCCGCTTTGAAGGCCGAGATCAGGGCAAGGATCGCATCTGCCGGCTTCGGCTTCAGGCTCTCGAACATGATGGTCTCCCGATTTCAGTGAGCGTAGCGCGCATCGGACGCAATGTCCGCGCTTTCCGCGTGATGGAGCGAGCCGTCGATGCTAGCTTCCAGCATGAATGGAGTATTCCGTGCGCGAAAGTCGCACAATGCTTGCTGCCGGGGTATCGCACATGCTCGACGCTTATGACGTGAAGCTCCTCTCCGCGCTCCAGCGCAAGGGCGACGCCGCCCATGTCGAACTCTCCGAAAGCGTGCATCTCTCGCCGAGCCAGTGCGCCCGGCGTATCGAGCGGCTGCGCAAGCAGGGCTATATCGAGAAGGTCGTCTGCCTGCTCGATCCGGCGGCGCTCGGCCTGCAGGTCATGGCCCATTCGCTGCTCAGCTTGCGGGCGCATGACGCCTCGCAGAACGCCGCGTTGCAGCAGTTCCTGCTGGACTCGCCGGAGGTGCTGGAGTGCCATGCGCAGACCGGCGATGCCGACATGATCCTGAAGATCGTGGCGCGCGACCTGTCCCATCTCAGCGACTTCATCGACCGGCTGATCGCCGTCACCGGCGGCCTTGCCTCATTGCGGACCGGCGTGGTGCTGAAGTCGATCAAGACGACGACGGAACTGCCGCTGCCGGCCGTCAGCTGACCGGAAGTCCGTCGTCCGCTGATCGGACCACCCGCCCTCAGGCGGCGATGATCGGAGAAGCGGCGTAGGCCGGCTGACGGACCGGCACACCCTCGAAGGCGGTGCCTTCCTCGAACCAGCTCTTCGGCGCCGGAGCCCCCCACAGCGTCTGGCGTTGCGGATCGCGCAGGTCCCAGCGGATCGGCTCGTGATCGGGATCTATCGTCTGATAGTCCGAGCAGTAGATCTCGATGCGATGGCCGTCAGGGTCTCGGATATAGAGGAAAAAGGCGTTGGAGATGCCGTGGCGACCCGGCCCGCGCTCGATATTGCCGACATAGCCGGTGGTCGCCATCAGATCGAGCAGGTCGATGATGTTGAGCGGCGTCGGCACCCAGAAGGCGACATGGTGCAGGCGCGGGCCGACTCCATGGGTGAAGGCCATGTCGTGCACGCCGCCCTTGCGATGCATCCACGCGGCCCAGAGCCGGGTCCGGTCCTCGTTCTCGGTGTATTCCGTGACCCGGAAGCCGATCTCATTGTAGAACGCGACCGAAGCGTCGACATCGTCCGAGAAGCAGTTGAAATGGTCGATGCGTAGGGGCTTCACGCCCTTGTAGAGCGCGTATTTCTGGTGAACCGACGGCAGCTTGTCCATGCGGAAGTAGAATTCCAGCGGCACGCCAAGCGGGTCGGTGGTTCGCAAGGTTCGCCCTTGATAGGGCTCCTCGACGAACTCCGCCTTCAGGCCCTTGGCGCGGAAGAAGTGCTGGGCCCTGTCGAGATCCTCCTCAGAGAAGACCTTGAAGCCGAGATGGCGGGCGGTGGGCTCGGCCCCCTTCTCCAGCACGATGCAGTGATGGCCACGCTCTTCCATGGCCCGGAAGTAGAGCCGTTCCGGCGTCTCCTGCGTCAGCTGCAGGCCGAGCGTGTCGCCCCAGAACGCCTTGGCGGCGGCGAGATCACGGACCGTCAGCACGACATGGTTCAGCCGCACGACGTGGAAGGGCGGGTTGAGGACGCTGGACGGGACAGGCATGGTTCCTCCTGGAGATCGTTCTTTGCTGTCTTCTTGGCCGCGGCGTCAGGCTCCCAGCCGCGGCACCTGGTGGGTATCGAAGGCCACGGCGACGTTCTTCGTCTCCATGTAGAAGTCGAAGGAATAGTCGCCGCCATCGCGGCCGATGCCTGATGATTTCACCCCGCCGAACGGCGTCGGCAGGTGGCGGACATTCTCCGAGTTGACCCAGATCATCCCGGCATCGAGATCGCGCGCGACGCGATGGGCGCGGCCGACATCGCGGGTCCAGATATAGCCGGCGAGCCCGTACTGGACGTCGTTGGCGATCGCGATCGCATCCGCCTCGTCGTCGAACGGGATCATGGTCAGCACCGGCCCGAAGATCTCCTCCTGGGCGATCCGCATGCCATTGCTGGCACCAAGGTAGAGCGTCGGCTCGACATAATTGCCGGCCCCGTCCAGGGCGCGGCCACCGCCGCAGGCGACACGGGCGCCCTCACCCCGCGCCAGGGCGGGATAGGACAGCACCTTCTCGGCATGGCGCGGATGGATCAGCGGCCCGATCTCGGTCGCCGGGTCTAGCGGATGGCCGACGCGCAGGCGCTTCACGCGCTCGGCGACCTTGGCCGAGAAGGCGTCGTAGATCGAACGCTGGACGAGGGCGCGCGAGGACGAGGTGCAGCGCTCGCCATTGAGCGAGTAAATCATGAACAACACGGCATCGAGGGCGCGGTCGAGATCGGCATCCTCGAATACGATCACCGGGTTCTTGCCGCCGAGCTCGAAATGGACGCGCTTCAGCGTCTCAGCGCCCTGGCGCATGATGTGCTGGCCGGTCGTCGTCTCGCCGACGAAGGCGACCGCCTTGATGTCCGGATGCTCGGTCAGCGCCTTGCCGGCGCTCTCGCCGAGGCCGTGGACGACGTTGACCACGCCCGCCGGAAAGCCGTGCGCGCGGATGGTCTCGTCCATGATCTCGCCGAGCAGCGTGGCGGACAGAGGCGACCATTCCGCCGGCTTGTGGACGACCGTGCAGCCGGCGGCGAGCGCCGGCGCGATCTTCCAGGTCGAGAGCATGAACGGCGTGTTCCAGGGCGTGATGACGCCGACGGGGCCGATCGGCTGGCGCAGCGTGTAGTTGATGTGCCCCTCATCCGGCAGCGACAGGCCGTTGCTGGCCTCCGGCGCCCGGTCGGCATAGAAGCGGAAATTCTCGGCCCCGCGCAGCGCCGCCTTCGACATGAAGCGGATCGCCTGGCCGGTGTCGCTACTCTCGACGAGGGCGATCTCCTCGGCCCGCGCTTCGATCGCATCGGCGATCGCGTGCAGCACGGCGCGGCGCTTGGCACCGGAGGCCTTCTTCCAGGCCGGGAACGCCTCCCGCGCCGCCTTGGCCGCCCGGTCGATCTCGGCCTTGTCGCCGGCGGCGACCACCGACTGGCGCTCGTTCGTGGTCGGGTCGAGCGTATCGAAGGTCGCGCCCGAGGCCGAGAGGACGGCCTCGCCTGCGATCAGATGCGGCACGGTGCCGGTCGTGAAGCGCTCCATCGCCTGGCGCGCCTTGGCGAGGTTCGCGGTCAGCTTCGTATCGGTCGCGGTCATGGCTTCGCCCTCGCTTTCAGGCGTTCGTGCAGATTGTTGGTCTTCAGCGACGCGGTTCCGTCGATCTCGGAGACGTCGAGGCTGAGCGCCAGACCCCGGCGCTGGAAGGTCTCGGCCGTCTCGCGATCGAGTGCCGCCATCAGCACCTCGGCGACGCGCCGGCGGGTCGGGGCGTCGCGCCCCTCGCCGATCCGCACATTCACGGCGATGAATGCGTTTTCGGGGTCGCCGTCAGCGACGAGGTAGAGATCTCGCCGCACCGCGCGGGTTCGCAAGCCCGCCAGCGGAAACACGCCCGTCTCCAGCGCGGCTGCGTGCAGTGCCTCGACCAGCCGCATCGGGCGAACCTCGTCCTCGATATTGGCGGAGTATTCGATGACGATATGGGGCACGCTGCTCCTCCGCATCCAAATTAGATAACATGTTAAATTTATTGTCGCAAGCGCGTTTGGCCCAGACCACCGCCTGGGCTAGGGTGACGCAAATCTCAAACAGGTTTCAAGGTTTGACTGACGATCCGAAGACCACAGCCGCTACGAACCCGGCCGCGACCCGGCTCCGGCTGCGCCATTTCTCGAAATCGCTGCCGATGTCCCTGCTGCGGGCGCGTGAATCGGTGATGCGGCACTTCCGCAAGTCGCTGCGCGAATTCGGCGTGACCGAGCAGCAATGGCGCGTGCTGCGCGCACTGAGCACCATGCCGCAGATGGAGGTGGCGGAGCTCGCGCGGGCGACGTTCCTGCTCGGTCCCAGCCTGTCGCGGATCCTGGCGGATCTCGACCAGCGCAAACTGATCGTCCGGACGGCCGACCCGGCCGATCTGCGCCGCTGGATGATCTCGCTCAACCCCGCCGGTACCGCCCTGATCGACACGGTGACCCCGGTTTCGGAGGCGATCTATCGCGAGATCAGCCAACGCTTCGGCGCGGACAAGCTGGCCGATCTGCAGAGCCTGCTCGCCGAGCTCGAACAGGCCATGGTCGGCATCGGCAGCGACACACCGGATGCGCCTACTGATTGAGCGGACGAACGGTTGGGCTCAACCACGACCGGCAGCCGGCGTCCCCGGGAAGACACCGAGCTTCGCGACATGCTGGCGAACGAGTTCCTCGCCGAAGGTGGTCGGGCGCATGGCAGGCGCACGGTCATGGATCGCGATGCCCGCCCGCGCTCCGAAGATGCGCTTGCCGTAGCAGATCAGGCTCTCCAGCGACTGCATCATGAACACGATCACGGGCAGGATATCACGATAGATGCGCTCTGCCTCGGCCTCGTCGCCAGCGACGAAGCTGTCATAGGCCCTGGTCGTGAAGTCGATGATCTCGGGCGCGAGGATCATGCCGACGCAGCCGGCGCGCAGGTTCTCGATCAGCTCGAGCCCGCCGCGCCCGTTCATCACCGGCAGCCTGCCTTCGGTCGTCTCGATCAGCTGCCGAATCTCGGTCGCCGGCCCCTCGCCCTTCACCAGCCTGATGTTCGGATGCTGCGCGACGAGGCTGCGGATATCCTCGGCCGACAGGCCGCGGCCCATATAGGCCGGCGCGTTCTGGATCGCGACCGGGAGGCTCGTCGCATCCGCGATCCGGCCGAAGAAGCGGATGTATTCAATTGCAGCGAAGCTGCCGACCATTGGCGGCTGCAGGATGACCCAGTCGGCCTTCGCCGCCTCGGCCGCCTTGACCAGTTCGATCTGCTCGCCGACCGAGGTCCCGTAGATGGTGAAGCCGAGCGGCTTGCGTCCGCCGACATCCTCCGAGGCCCACTCCATCACCGTGCGCCGCTCGGGCACCGTCAGCTTGGAGACCTCCGTCGCGAGGCCGAGCGCGGCGATGCCGTGGGCGCCGTGCTCCAGGCAGATCTCGACCTGCCGCCGCATCGCCCCTCGGTCGAGCCGCTCCTGCGCATCGAACAGTGCATAGAGGATCGCATGGATGCCGGTGAATGCTGTGGTCATGACGTCGCCTCCAATGATCAGATGTTAAACATCAGATGAATGCTTGCGCGCAAGCCCTGACCGTGACAGTTTCCTGCCACGGGAGGCGAACAGGGCATGCAGCGCGGCAGCAAGCCAGGAAAGATCGGCGCGATGGTTGCGGCACTCGGGGCTGCGATCGTGCGTGGCGAGATCGCTTCGGGAACCGTGTTGCCGGCTGAACCCGAGCTGGCCGAGCGCTACGGTGTCGGCCGCAGCGTCGTTCGCGAAGCCGTCAAGATCCTCGTCGCCAAGGGCCTGCTCACCGTGCGGCCACGCCACGGCACGCAGGTGCGCCCCCAGCACGACTGGGCATTGCTCGACCGCGAGGTGCTCGGCTGGATGCGCAGCGAGGACGGGCTCGACCGTGCGCTGCTGCTCGCTCTGGAAGAGACGCGCGAGATCATCGAGCCGGAGGCTGCGGCCCTGGCAGCGATCCGCGCCACGCCCGCGGATCTCGCCAGCATTCGCGCGGCGCTGGCCGCTATGGAAGCCGGTCAGGACGATCCGCAAGCCGCCATCGCCGCCGACAAGCGCTTCCATCTCGCGATCCTCGACGCCACCAACAACCCGATCCTGCGCAGCTTCCGCGGCGCGATCGATACGATCCTCAGCACGATGTTCGATTTCACCGTCGACGTCTTCGCCGGCAACCTCGCCAACCATGCCGCGGTCGTCGAGGCGATCGCCGAGGGCGATGCCGAGCGGGCTAACCAGGCGATGCGGCGCGTCCTCGGCTACACGAGCCGCCACATGCTCTCCAACCCTGCTTTGGCGGGTGGAACCAACCCAAACAAAAAAACCGAACCGGGAGAAACGCCATGAAACTCGCAAAACTGCTGCTCGCTGCTGCCGTCGCGGGCGTGTCGCTGCCCGCCTTCGCCGCCTGGCCCGAGCGCCCGGTCACGCTGGTCGTGCCCTGGGCCGCAGGCGGCGGCACCGATGCCGTCGCCCGCATCCTCGCCGCCGGGCTGGAGAAGGAG
The DNA here is from genome assembly GCF_003952665.1 of Bosea sp. Tri-49. Classification (NCBI taxonomy): domain Bacteria; kingdom Pseudomonadati; phylum Pseudomonadota; class Alphaproteobacteria; order Hyphomicrobiales; family Alloboseaceae; genus Allobosea; species Allobosea sp. Tri-49. The sequence continues at coordinate 5,897,199 of NZ_CP017946.1, read as the reverse complement.
CTCGGCAAGCCGGTCAATGTCGTCAACCGCACCGGTGGCGGCGGCGTGGTCGGCCACACCGAGATCGTCAATGCCAAGCCGGACGGCTACACGATCGGCCTTGCCACGGCCGAGGTCACGACCTTCTACTGGTCGAACACCGCGCCCTTCACCTATGAGAAGCTCACCCCGATCGCGCTGGTGAACTTCGATTCCGCCGCCTTCAACGTCGCGGCGAACTCGCCCTGGGCCGATCTGCGCGCCGCGCTCGACGACATCAAGAAGCAGCCGGCCGGCAAGTACAAGCTTTCCGGCATGGGCGCGGGAGCGGCCTACCACCTCGCCTTCGCCGGCCTGATGCAGCTCGAAGGCATCGATCCCAAGGCGGTCGTCGTCGTGCCCAGCCAGGGCGCGGCTCCCGGCTTCCAGGAACTGGCCTCGGGCGGCGTCCAGATCGTCCCCTCCTCCCTGCCCGAGGGTAAGCCGATGTTCGATGCCGGCCGCGTCAAGTCGCTGGCGGTGATGTCGAAGGAGAAGATCGGCGCCTTCCCGGCCGTGCCGACGGTCAAGGACGCGATCGGCAAGGACTATGAGGGCGGCACCTGGCGCGGCCTCGCCGCCCCGGCCGGCCTGCCGGCCGATGTGACGGCCCGCCTCGTCGAAGCGACGGAGAAGGTCGCGAACTCCCAGGCCTACAAGTCGTTCCTGGCCGAGCGCGGCTTCGGCTACGCCTTCGCCAAGGGCCCGGCCTTCGGCAGCTTCCTCGCCACGCAGCATAAGAACAACGGCGAGATCATGGGCGCGCTCGGCCTGCGCCTGCGCCAGTAGTCGGCCGCTCTTCGCATGACCAGGGCGCGGCAGCTCCGCCGCGCCCGTTTCCATCGCGCATACCGAGCCCATCATGAAGTTCAACGATCTCTTCGGAGGCCTCGTCTTCCTAGCCTTGTCGGGGCTGGTCGCGACTGCTTCCTGGAGCCTGCCGAACCCGTCGCAGCAGCCGCTCGGCCCCTCGGCCTTCCCGCTGATCCTGTCGGGCCTGTTGGCGCTCTGCGCCGCGATCCTCGCCGTCACCGGCGCCCGCGCGACGGAAGATGGACCGCTGATCGGCCTTGCGGACTGGGCCCGCAGTGGCAGTGCGCTTGCGCGTCTGCTGCTCGTCCCGGCAGCGGTGATCTTCTACATGCTTTTCGCCGAGACGTTCGGCTTCCTGATCTGTGCGCCGCTGATCCTCATCGTCCTTTTCCTGGCCGGTGGCACCAGGCCATTGCACGCAATCGGGCTCTCGCTCGCGGCCGCACTCGTCATCCACTCAATCTTCTATCTGGCCCTCGGCGTGCAATTGCCCTGGGGCCCGCTCGAACCTTTGCGTTGGTAAGCCGCCATGTTCGACGCCTATGTCACAGCGCTGGGGATGGTCCTCGATCCCTATGTGCTCTTCGTCATCACCGCCTCGGCGATCTACGGGCTCGTCGTCGGCTGCATCCCCGGCCTCTCGGCGACGATGGCGACGGCGCTCCTGGTGCCGCTGACCTTCTTCATGCCGCCGGTGCCGGCAATCGCCGCGATCGTCACCACCTCGACCATGGCGATCTTCTCCGGCGATATTCCGGGCTGCCTCTTGCGCATCCCGGGCACGCCGGCCTCGGCCGCCTATGTCGATGATTCCTACCAGATGACGCTGAAGGGCAAGCCGGAGCTCGCGCTCGGCATCGGCTTGTGGTTCTCGGTGCTCGGCGGCCTGTTCGGCACCGCGGTGATGATGGTGGCTTCTCCGGCCATCGCCGATTTCGCGCTCGGCTTCGGCTCGGTCGAGTTCTTCTGGATCGTCATGCTCGGGTTGGGCGGCGCCGTCTTCATCGGCTCCTCAACGCCGCTGAAAGCCTGCATCTCGCTGCTGATCGGCCTGCTGATCGCGATGGTCGGCATGAACAACCCAGCCGGCCAGCCGCGCTTCACCATGGACTCGACCGAGATGCTCGGCGGCGTCTCGCTGATCCCGATGATGGTCGGCATGTTCGCCTGTTCGGAGGTGATGCGGCACATGGTCTCCGACGGCAGCGCCCCACATGCCGTGGTCAAGAAGATCGGGCCGATCTTCGCCAGTATGTGGCGCCTGACCAAGCAGTACCCCTGGCAGTTGATCCGGGGCAGCGCGCTCGGCACGGTCATCGGCATCCAGCCGGGCAGCGGAGCCGACATGGCGGCCTGGATGTCCTATGCGATGAGCAAGCGCTTCTCGAAGGAACCGGAGAAGTTCGGCACCGGCCATCCCGAGGGGCTGATCGAGGCCGGCGCCTCCAACAACTCCTCGCTCGCCGGCGCCTGGATCCCCGCCCTGGTCTTCGGCATCCCCGGCGACTCGATTACCGCCATCGCCATCGGCGTGCTGATGATGAAGAACATGGCGCCGGGGCCGACGATCTTCGTCAACAATCCGCAGAACGTCTATGCGGTCTTCCTGGTCTTCGTCATCGCCAACCTTTTGATGCTGCCGCTCGGCTGGGCGATCATCAAGGTCGCGACGCGCGTGCTCTCGGTGCCGCGGCGCGTATTGATGCCGATCATCCTGCTCTTCGCCATCGTCGGCTCCTACGCGATCAACAATTCGCTGTTCGATGTCGGCGTCATGCTTGCCTTCGGCGTGCTGGCCTTCGTGCTCGAGGAGAACGACTTCCCGGTCGCGCCGGTGATCCTCGGCGTCGTGCTCGGGCCGCTGCTGGAGGAGTATTTCATCAACTCAATGATCAAGTCCGACGGCAGGCTGATCGGCTTGGTCGACCGACCGATCGCCGCGGTCCTCGCTGCAATCACGATCGGCATCATCGGCTGGACGATCATCGCCTCGCTGCGGAGTGGCAAGCCGAGCAAGCAACCCGCGCAAGGCTGAAGCAGCGCGGGTCGGCGCCGCTCAGCCTACCTCTCACCTGGCGGCTGTGAGATAGGCCCACATCCGCTCCAGAATGGCGCCGGACCAGGTCGCGCGCTGCGCGGCCTCGGCCTCGCCGAAGACCACGCCGGTCTCGGCAATGCCGGCCGCCCGGGCCTCGAACTCGACGCGCGCCGCGTCCTCGAGATACCAGGTCAGCACGACGGCTTCTTCCAGGCTCGTGCCCGCCGTCACCGCACCGTTGCCGCGCATCACGATGGCGCGGGCCGGGCCCATCTGCTCGGCGAGGGCGGCGGCCTGTTGATCATCCCGCAGCAATTGCGGATCGTCCCAGAGCGGCGGGCGTGGCGCAAAATAGCTGCCGAAGCCATGCCGCGGCTGCGGCGTGATCCGGGCGGTGCCGAGCGTCATGACCCGTTGCGGCATCGAGCGCACGACGCCGCCGATTTCGGGCCGCCGGCGATAGATCTCGCGATGAATGCGAACCTCGCCAAGCACGCCGTCCGGCAACGGCCCGTCGATAGGAACGACGCTGCAAGCATCCTGATCCGCGACGAGCCCGGGCGGCTTTGCCGGCGAGACCAGGAAATGCCCCTCGTCGAGGCGCATGCTGCAATGGCCATAGGCATGGACGAGGCCATGGCGCGCCAGCGCGCGCCCGGCCTTCCGGACCAGATCCTCCTGAGCGACGCTCGGCCGCGGCGATGTCGCGCTCACTTGTTGAATTCGGCGATATTGGGCTTCGCGCCCCATTTGCAGAAGCCCTTCGGCTCGAACATGAACTGGCGCTCGCGCCAGAGCAGTTCGTCGGCGATCTCGCGCACGCCGCTGGAGTACTCGAAAACCATGCCGTCCGGCCCCTCGAAATAGAGGAACTTGGCCGAGGAGGTCGGGTGCCGGCCCGGGCCGAAGACCATGCGCACCTGCCGGTCCTTCAGGAACTGGTGCGAGCGCATGATGTCGTCGCCGGTCTCGACCTGATGGTTGATGTGCTGGATGCCGGGCTTGGGCGAGGGAAACAGCGCAATGGTGTGATGCACCTCATCGATGCGCAGCAGCGGCGCGTCGCCGATCCGGTCGCTGACCTGGGCGTTCGTCACCTTGGTCCAGAACGCTTCGTCGCGGGCGAGATCGCTGGAGCAGATTCCGACATGGCTGAAGCCCGTGATGCCGGCATCGCGCGCGCCGTGATAGCGCCGCCCGCTATAGCCCGGTCGCCAGGCGAGCTCGATCGGATTGCCGGTCGGATCGCGGAAGGCGATGAAATCGTGGACCTTGCGCAGCGCCGCCTCCGATGCGGTCCCGCGCCGGACCGGATGGCCGAGCGCCTCGAGCTGCACCGCGGCCTCGTCGAGATGGAACTGCTCCTCCACCTCGAAACACACGACCTGGTCGCCCGGGTCGCCCTCGAAATAGCAGAGCGTGTGCTCGCGCTCGTCCGACTTGAAATAGACCGAGCCCTTGGCGCGCTCAGCAACATCGAGGCCGAGATATTCGGTGGCGAAATGGGTCGCGCCCTCGAGATCGCGGGTCCCGAGCCGGACATAGGAGACATCGGCAAGCTTGATCATGGGTCGCTCCTCGCTGCCGGTTCAAAGCCGGCGAAGACGCTTCACTGATATTCGGGAAGCTGGGTGTCGCTGCCCCAGGCGCAGAAGGATTCGCGCTTGCGCGGGAATTGCCGGGCCCGGCGCGGCGCAGCGAGCCGCTCGCCCTCGGCGACATAGGAGAAGTTGACGCCGTCAGGACCGGCAAAGCTCAGGAAGAGCTGCTGCGAGGCCGTGCGCCGGCCGGGGCCGTCGACGATGCGAGCCTGGGCGCCGCGCAGGTGATAGGCGTTCTGCATGACGAGATCGACGTCCTCGACGCCGAACTCGATGGCGAGGATGCCCTTCTCCTGCGAGGGGTGCACGGCGATGCGATGATGCGCCTCGTCGAAGCGGATATAGGCAGCCTCGCCGACCCAATCGCTGACCTTGCCGCCGAGGAGTTTCGTCCAGACCTGCTGGTCGGAAGCGTCCGGCGTACCACGCAGTGCGATCGCTTCCAGCCCGGTGATGCCGGCATCGCGCGGGCCGTGATAGCGCCAGCCGGATTCGAGCGGCCTGACCACGAGCTCGATATCGTAGCCGGCGGCCATGGGGAACGAGACGAACTGCCGGACTTTTCTGAGGGCGCAGGCCTCGGTATCGCCGCGCGTGGTGGCGATGCCGGCGCCCTGCAGCACCCGCTCGGCATGGGCCAGCGCATCGGGATCGCGCACCTCGAAGCCGATCGCCTGGCCGGTGTCGAGCCCGTCGACATAGACCAGCGTGTGGTCGCGATAATCGGAGCGGAAATAGGCGGCGCTCTCGGTCCGGTCGACCAGTTGCAGGCCGAGGATGCGGGAGGCGAAATCGGCCGCGCCCTTCAGGTCGGCGGTACCGAGCCGGACATAGCGCAATTGCTCGATGGTGATCGCGTCGCTCATAGCCCGAGATGCTCTTTCTGAAGATCCTTGTCGGCCATCAACCTGTCGGAGGCCCCGTCGAAGACGACGCGGCCATGGTCGAGGACCAGCGCCCGTTCGGCCAGCTTCAGCGCCATGGCGAGGTTCTGCTCGGCGATCAGCAGGGTGTAGCCTTCACCGCGCAAACGCCCGACCGTGCCGATGATGACCTCTTCGATGGCGCGAGGCGAGAGGCCCTCACTCGGCTCGTCGAGGACGATCAAGTCGGCCTGCGTCAGCAGGGCTCGTGCGATCGCGAGCAATTGCCGCTCGCCGCCGCTGAGCGCGCCGCTGGAGAAGGAGCGGCGCTCGGCGAGGCGCGGAAAGTCCTCGTAGATGCGCTCCTTGACCCAGCGCCGGTTCGGCTGCTTGCGCGACCACAGCGCCGCCATGGTCAGGTTCTCGTCGACGGTGAGGTTGGCGTAGACGCCGCGGCCCTGCGGCACCAGGGCGACGCCGAGCCGGGCGACGCGGTGTCCAGGCCAGCCAGTGACTTCCCGGCCCTTGATCGCGATCCGGCCAGTGACCTGCGGCTCCAGCCCGAACAGGGCCGAGCAGAGCGTGCTCTTGCCGGCGCCGTTGCGGCCAAGCAGCGCCACCGCCTCGCCTCGCTCCAGCGAGAAGTCGACGCCGTGCAGGACGCGCACGCCGTCATAGCCGGCATCGAGCCCGGCGACTTCGAGATAGATGGCGGCAGCCGGTTGTTGCTGTGCTTGCGCGGACATCATGCGGCCTCCCCGAGCGACGCACCGAGATAGGCGGCCTGCGCGCCCTCATGCGCCTTGATCGCGTCCGGCGTGTCGCAGGCGATCAACCGGCCGAGATCGAGCACGGCGACGCGATCGCAGACACCGAAGACGATATCGAGATCATGGGCGATCAGGATGGTCGAAAGGTCCTCGCCGAGCGTGCGCACCACCTCGATCAGATGCTCGCCCTCGGCGCGCGACAGGCCGGCGGTCGGCTCGTCGAGTAGCAGAACGCGCGGACGCATCGCCAGCGAGACCAGGACGTCGACGATGCGCTGCTCGCCATAGGAGAGGCCCGCGACCGGCAATTCGGCCCGCTCGCGCAATTGGGCGCGTGTCAGCAATTCATCAGCCGCCTCGTCCGCTGCCGAAACGGCCTTGCGGCTGCCGAACCAGCCATAACCTTCGCCATTCCGCGAGCGCGCGGCCAAAGCCAGGTTCTCGCGGACGCTCAGCTCCGGGAAGGCCATACTCTTCTGGAAGGTGCGGACCAGCCCGGCACGGACCCTGACATCGGGCCTCGCCCTGGTGATGTCCTCGCCGGCAAAGGCGATGCGGCCCTGGTCGGGGGTGAGGAAGCCGGTGACGATGTTGAACAGCGTCGTCTTGCCAGCGCCGTTCGGGCCGATCAAGCCGAGGCATTCGCCCTGGCCGAGCGTGACCGAGACATCGCTCAGCACCTTCAGCCCGCCGAAGGATTTGGCGACACCCTCGATCGCGAGAGCGGGAGCTGCGTTCGCGCTCATGAGCGGCCCTCCGCATCCTTCCGCCGTCCGAAGGCGGCTTTCAGCCCGGCGACGACACCCTTCGGCATGATCATAACGGTCAGCACGAAGACGAGCCCGACGACCAGCTGCCAGCGATCTGTGTAGGACGAGACATAGGTCTGGATGCCCAGATAGATCGCCGAACCGATGAAGGCGCCATAGAGCGAGCCGACGCCGCCGATCACCAGCATGATGATCATCATCGCCGACATCGTCCAATGCACGGCGTTGGGGCCGACATACTGGTTGACGAAGGGATAGAGCGCGCCGGCGGCGCCGGCGATGCCGCCGGAGGCGACGAGCGCCATCAGGCGGATGCGCGGGATCGAATAGCCGAGCGCACTCATCCGGAGCTGCCGCTCGCGCGTGCCGAGCAGAGCGCGGCCGATCGGCGCCGTGAAGAAGGAGCGGGCGGCAAGATAAGCGGCGAGTGCCAGCACGACCGAGGCGAGATAGAGCGCGACGCCGTTGTTGAGCGGGATCGTCGCAAAGCCGGTGTGCAGCGTCAGCACCGGAAAACCGCGCAGGCCGTCGGCGCCGCCAGTAACCTCGCGCCAGTGGAACACCACCTCCCAGACGATCTGTCCGACGATCAGGCTGAGGATCAGGAAGAACAGCGCGATGGTGCGCATCACCACGACCCCCATCAGCAGCGCCGCCGCCATGCCGGTGGCGATGCCGACCGCGAGCATCACGACGATGTCGGCGCCCAGCGTCTGCGCGGCGATCGCAGCGGCATAGGCCGCGCCGCCGAAGAAGACGGCATGGCCGAGCGAGACCAGCCCGCCGAAGCCGACCAGCAGATCGAGGCTGAGTACGGCCGTGCCGATGATCAGGATCTCGGCGAGGAAGCGCAGCTGATAGTCACCGGCGAACAGCAGGGGAGTGGCGGCGGCAAGCGCGAGCAGCGCAAGCTTCGCAGTCACCAGCAGGCTGCGCCGCTGGCTGGCAGGGCGCGCCTCCACGCGACCGGTCCCGTCGGCGATCGAGCTCATACCTGCCTCACCTTCCTGGCGACCAAGCCTTCAGGCAGCGCGACCAGTAGCGCCGCCATGATGGCTAGGGCGACGACATTGGAGAATTCCGGAACCCAGACCTTGGAGAAGGTCATGGCGAAGCCGAGCAAGAGCGCGCTCAGCACCGTGCCGCGGAAGGTGCCGAGCCCGCCGGCGACGACGACGATCAGCGCCAGGATCAGCACCTCCTCGTCGAGGCCGGGATAGGCCGAGAGGATGCCGGCGCCGAGCGCGCCGGAGATACCGCCGAGACCGGCCGAGATCACCAGCACCGCCGTGAAGATCCGGCGCGTGTCGAGGCCGAGCGTCTCGACGAAGCCGCGATCGGTGACGCAGGCCCGCACCACCGCGCCCCAGATGGTGCGGTCGATCACGAACCAGAGCGCGAAGGCGAGCGCAGCGCCGAAGCCGATGATGAAGAGCCGATAGATCGGGAATGGCATGTCCATGATGAAGACGACGCCGCGCAGCGCTTCCGGGATCTCCGCCGACAGGATCTGTGCGCCAAAACCCCAGCGCATCAGGTCGGCGAAGATAACCGAGAGCCCATAAGTCAGCAGCACCTGCATCAGATGGGTGCGCGCGTAGAACTGCCGAAACGGGAAGCGCTCGAGCAGGAAACCGGCAAGGCCGGCCGCCACGAAGGCGACCGGGAAGGCGAGCCACCAGGGCGCGCCCGAGGCCAGCCAGTAGACGCCGACATAGGCACCGAGCAGGAAGAAGGAGCCGTGGGTCAGATTGACGAAATTCATCAGGTTGAGCACCACCGACAGGCCGAGCCCGGTCAGCAGCAACAGCATTGAGAACGACAGCGCGTTCAGGCTCTGGACGGCGTAGAAGCCCACGGGAAAGCTCCTTCGTAGACCTCAGGCCACCGGGCCCGGATCGCGCACGGCCTTGTAGGTGTGGATCACCTGATTGACCGGGATGCCCCCGGTGCCTTCCTTGATCTCGTTGACGTAGATGTCGAGGATCGCCTGGTTGTTGCGCGGATCGAACGGCATAGGGCCGAACACCGTCTCGACCTCCTTGGCGAGCAGCGCTTCCTTGACCTTCTCCTTGTTGGAAAGGTCGCCCTCGACGCGCTCGACTGCAGCCTTGATCACCTGGCCGGTGACATAGCCGGCCGTGCCCATCTCGCCGGGCATGACGTTGCGGGCCGCCTGATAGGCCTTGGTGAAGGTGGCCGAGCTCGGCGCCGTCGGCGACTGGTTGCAGGTGTTGAGCCCGCCGAGCGCCGCTTCCTTCACCGCCGAGACGACGTCTTCCTGGTCGAACAGCGCACCGCCGCCGATCAGCTTGACCTTGCCGGACAGCCGGTACTCGCGCATCTGGCGCAGGAAACGCACTGCGTCGGAGCCGGCGAAGAAGGAGTAGATGAACTCCGGCTTCTCGGCCGCGATCGTGGTCAGCAGCGGCCCGAAATCGGTGGTGCCGAGCGGCGCCCAGAGCTGCTTGCCGACCTTGCCGCCCTGCTGCTGATAGGTCGCGACGAAATCGCCGATATATTCGCGCCCGGCGGCATAGTCGGCGCCGATGGTCATGCAGCCGGTCTTGCCGAGCTTCTCATACGCCCAGAGCCCGGCGGTATGGCCGAGCATCCAGTTGGTCTTGGTCGGGCGGAAGACGAAGGGGCTCGCCGCCTTGCGGGCGAGATCATTGGCCGAGCCGGCCGAGATGAAGGTCAGCGCCTTGGCCTCGGTCACGACGTCGCGGACGGCAAGCGCCACCGCCGACGAGATCACGCCCGAGACGATGTCGACATTGTCCTGCCCGAGCAGCTTGCGGAACTTGCGCACGCCTTCATCGGGCTTGGCCTGATCGTCCTCGACGATCAGCTCGACAGCACGGCCGGCCAGCTTCCCGCCATTCTCGGCCAGGAACATCTGCATGCCGGCGCGCATGCTCTCGCCGAGCGCCGTGAACGGGCCCGACAGCGAGGTCACCAAACCGATCTTCAACGGCCTGTTGGCGCTCTGCGCCAGAGCCGGTGCACCGATCGCGCCGGAGAGGGCGGTGGCGCCTGCAGTTGCGAGGAAGTTGCGGCGGGACAGCGGAAAGCGCTCGGTCATGGGACGTCCTCCAACGGGGCGGTCTTGGCGCCACTCGATTGGCCGGCATCCGACCAGAACGGCTTCGGCCTGTCAATATTATTTCGAAATTTTTTCGACAAGTCGAATCCCCTCGCGCGACCTTCTTATAGAGAATTGCTTTAATTATACGGTTTAAAGGGATTTCTCTAAGCGGCTCCCGTGTCGTCTGGATTGTAATTTCGAAATTTAATGGTAGAGAGGGCTATCGACAACAGGAACTCCGCGCTCCCGGCATGTCCAATTCCGACAAGACCCTGGCCGACCGGACCTACCGCCAATTGCGCGGCGATATCGTCAATGGCCGCCTGGCCGCCGGCAGCAAGCTGAAGCTCGAAGGTCTGGCGCAGGACTACGCGGTCGGCATGTCGCCGTTGCGCGAGGCCCTCGCCCGGCTGATGGGTGACCTGCTCGTCGTCTCCGAGGGGCAGCGCGGTTTCTGGGTCGCGCCGCTCTCGCTCGACGAGCTCGACGACGTCTCGCGCGTCCGCGCCCTGATCGAGACCGAGGCGCTCAACGCCGCGATCCGCAATGGCGATGCTGCGTGGGAGCGCGAGGTCACCGCAGCGTTCGAGGCGCTGGCGGCGGTCGAAGCGCATCTGCCGCATACCAGCGAGGCGCTGCCGCCGGGGCAGATCGAGATCTGGGAGGCGCGCAATCGCGCCTTCCATGCCGCGCTCGTCTCCGCTGCCGGCTCGCCGATGCTGATCAAGCTGCGCGATCTGCTCTACCAGCAGTCCGAGCGCTATCGCCGCGTCTCGCTCAACGTCTCGCGCGGCTGGCGCAACGTCCATGACGAGCACCGCGCCATCTACGACGCGACCATGCAGCGCAACGCGCTGCGGGCCTGCCGGATGACCGAGCTGCACCTGTCGCGCACCGCCGAAGAGGTGCGCAAGGCGATGGCCGCGCTTGCGCGGGACGACGATGCTCCCGGAGACAAAGCGTGAGCGGCTTCGATCTGAGCGGCCGGACCATTCTGGTCACGGGCGCGGCCGGTGGCATCGGCGCGGTGACGGCGCAGGTTCTGGCGGGCCTCGGCGCAAAGCTCGTCCTGACCGACCGCATCTCCTGCGCGGCGACGATCGCGGGGCTCGGCGAGAAGGCGGGCGCGGCCCGCGAGATTGTCATCGACCTGCTCGACGACGAGGCGCCGCGGCGCCTGGCCGAACAGGCCGGGCCCATCAATGCGGCCGTCCTCGGCGCCGGCATCTACCGCCCGGTCGATTGGGATGCGGATGGCTGGGAAGAGGTCGCGGAGACGACCTTGTCGCTCAATCTGATGGCGCCGATGCGCCTGGCGCGCGAGCTCGTGCCCGCCATGGCGGCGCGCGGCGGCGGGCGGGTCGTCCTTGTCGGCTCGATCGTCGCCGCGACCGGCGGTTCCTTCCCAGGTGTGGGCCCGCATTACGCCGCCTCCAAGGGCGGCCTCCACACGCTGGTGCGCTGGCTCGCCGCCCGCTTTGGCGGGCAGGGCGTGCTGGTCAACGGCGTCGCGCCGGGGATCACCGACACGGCCATGGTCGGCGTCCACGACCTTTCGGCCGCGCTGGCTAAGCATCCGCTCAGCCGCGCCGCCCGTCCGGAAGAGATCGCCTGGCCGATCGCCTTCCTCTGCTCACCCGCCGCGAGCTTCGTCTCCGGGGCCATCCTCGATGTGAATGGCGGCGCGATGATGCGCCCATGACGACAACAACAGACCGGGAGTGAAACGATGAACAGCGCCGTTCCGCGCTATCAGGGCGCTGCTGTCAGCGCCGAGACCGCCCGCCTGTCGCATTTCATCGACGGGCGTTTCGTACCGGCCGGCCGCAGCAGCTTCGAGAACCGCAATCCGGCGACCGGCGAACTGATCAACCTCGTGCCGGAGGCCGACTCGGCCGCGGTCGACGACGCGGTCAAGGCGGCGAAGCGCGCCCTCAAGGGTCCGTGGGGCAGGATGAGCGAGCAGCAGCGCTCGGCCATCCTGCGCAAGGTCGCCGACGGCATTATGGCCCGCTTCGACGATTTCCTTGCCGCCGAGGTGCTCGACACCGGCAAGCCGAAGAGCCTCGCCTCGCATATCGACATTCCGCGCGGCGCCGCGAACTTCAACGTCTTCGCCGACCAGGTGCTGACGCTCTCGACCGAGACCTTCCGCATGGCGACGCCGGACGGCGCCGGCGCGCTGAACTATGCGATCCGCGGACCGCGCGGCGTCATCGCCGTGGTCTGCCCGTGGAACCTCCCGCTGCTGCTGATGACCTGGAAGGTCGCGCCGGCGCTCGCTTGCGGCAACACCGTCGTGGTCAAGCCCTCCGAGGAGACTCCGACCACGGCGACCATGCTCGGCGAGATCATGAACGAGGCCGGCGTGCCGCCCGGCGTCTACAATGTCGTCCACGGCTTCGGCGAGGACAGCGCCGGCGAATACCTGACCAGCCATCCTGACGTCGACGGCATCACCTTCACCGGCGAGACCCGGACGGGCGAGGCGATCATGCGGGCGGCGTCCAGGGGCGTACGGCCCGTCTCGCTCGAGCTTGGCGGCAAGAACGCCTCGCTGGTCTTCGCCGATTGCGACATGGACAAGGCGATCGAGGGTGTGACCCGCGCCGTCTTCGCCAATTGCGGCCAGGTCTGCCTGGGCACCGAGCGCGTCTATGTCGAGCGGCCGATCTTCGACGAGTTCACGCAGCGACTGAAGCAGGCGGCTGAGAAGCTGAAGCCCGGCAACCCGTTCGAGGCCTCGACCACGCTCGGCCCGCTGATCAGCCAGGTCCATCGCGACAAGGTGCTGTCCTACTACGCCAAGGCGAAGGCCGAGGGCGCCGAGATCGTCACCGGCGGCGGCATTCCCGATCTCCCCGCCCCCTATGCCGCCGGCTCCTTCGTCGAGCCGACGATCTGGACCGGCCTCTCCGAGGACTCGGCGGTGATGCGGGAGGAGATCTTTGGCCCCTGCTGCAACATCGTGCCCTTCGACGAGGAGGACGCGGTCGTCGCGCTGGCGAACGACAGCCCCTATGGGCTCGCGACGTCGATCTGGACCGAGAACCTGACGCGGGCCCATCGCGTCGCCGCGCAGGTCGAGGTCGGCATCACCTGGGTGAACTCCTGGTTCCTGCGTGACCTGCGCACGCCCTTCGGCGGCTCGAAGCAGTCCGGCATCGGCCGCGAGGGCGGCGTGCACTCGATGGAGTTCTACACCGAGCTGCGCAACGTCTGCATCAAACTCTGACGGCTTCCCGCTTTCAACTTCAAATCCGGCGGTAGCAGGCAGCGACCGCCCTCTGCCATCGCGACACAGGACAAAATGCCATGCTGACCGAAGCCCAGCGCGCGCAGGTGGTGCGCTCTTTGCTGGAGAGCCACCGCACCAAGAAGCAGGGCGAGCGCCCGTCCCAGATGTTCCCGGAGATCAAGATCGAGGACTCCTACGCGATCTCCTCGGCGGTGGCGCAGGAGCGCGTCAAGGCCGGCGCCCGCATCATCGGCCACAAGATCGGCCTGACCTCCAAGGCGATGCAGGCCTCCTCGAAGATCGACGAGCCCGATTACGGCTATCTCTTCGACGACCTCATTCTGAACGACGGCGCCAAGGTGCCATTCGAGAATTTCTGCGTGCCGCGCGTCGAGCCGGAGCTGACCTTCATCCTGAAGGAGCCGCTGAAGGGCCCGGGCGTCGGGTTGATCGACGTGCTCAGGGCGACGGAATACATCGTGCCCTCGATCGAGATCATCGATGCGCGCGTGACCGAGCCGCGCAAGATATTCGACACGGTGGCCGACAACGGCGCGGCCGCCGGCATCGTTCTCGGCGGCAGGCCGGTCCGGCCGGAGGATGTCGACCTGCGCTGGGTCGGCGCGATCTTCTATCGCAATTCGGAGATCGAGGAGACCGGCCTCGCAGCCGGCGTACTCGGCCACCCCGCCATGGCGATCGCCTGGCTCGCCAACAAGCTCGCGCCGTTCGACATCACGCTGAAGCCGGGCGATTTGATGCTCTCGGGCTCCTTCACACGGCCGGTCTGGGCGGCTAAGGGCGATACGCTGCACGCCGATTTCGGGCCGCTCGGTAGCGTCTCCGTGCAGTTCGTCTGAGAGGAAACGCCGTGGACCTGCCCCGCAACGCCTTCAAGGCCGCCCTCGCCCGCGGCGAGCTCCAGATTGGATTGTGGAGCAGCCTCTGCAGCCCGATCGTCGCCGAGATCATCGGCCATAGCGGCTTCGACTGGATTCTGGTCGATACCGAGCATTCGCCGAACGAGCCGCCGGCCGTGCTCGCCCAGCTCCAGGCCCTGCAGGCCGGCACCGCAACCCCGATCGTGCGCCCGGCCTGGAACGATCCGGTGCTGCTGAAGCGCCTGCTCGACATCGGCACGCAGGCGGTGCTCGTGCCCTTCGTCCAGAACGCTGAGGAGGCGGCGAAGGCTGTCGCTGCCTGTCGCTATCCGCCGGCCGGCATCCGCGGCATCACCGTGAGCGGCCGCGGCAGCCGCTATGGCCGTGTGCCTGATTATCTCAAGCGCGCCGATGCCGAGATCTGCGTGCTGGTGCAGGTCGAGACCGGCGAGGCCCTGAGCCAACTGGAGGCGATCGCCTCCGTCGACGGCGTCGACGGCGTCTTCATCGGTCCCGCCGATCTCTCCGCCTCGCTCGGCCATATCGGCAACCCCGGCCATCCCGAGGTACAGGAAGCGATCAAGGGGGCGGTCGATCGGTTGACCGCCGTCGGCAAGCCGGCGGGCATCCTGACCCCGTCCGAGGCCGACGCCCGCCGCTATATCGAATGGGGCTATCGCTTCGTCGCCGTCGGCTCGGATCTCGGCCTGCTGACGAAAAATGCCGACGCGCTGGCGAAGGCGTTCGCCCGCTAGATGCGAGCTGGCCGGTCGGCTTGCACCGCAAGCTGACCGGAATGGACTCTAGCCCGGCTTGATGCCGGCTTCCTCGACCACGCGATTGGCGCGCAGGGTCTCAGCCTCGATGAACTTCGCGAAGCTCGCGGCGTCCTCGGTCACGGCTTCGGCGCCAAGCGCGGTCAGCTTCTCGACCATTTCGCGATCCTTCGAGGCCGCCTGCACCGTCGCGTTGACGCGCTGCACCGTCTCCGCCGGCAGGCCTTTCGGTCCCCACAGCCCATACCAGAGCGTGAAGTCGATATCCGCCAGCCCGAGTTCGCCGGCGGTCGGCACGTTCGGCAAGAGCTTGCTGCGCTGCGCGCCCATGATCGCGAAGGCGCGGACCTTGCCGTCGGCGATGAACGACAGGGCCGAGCCGAGCGGGGCGACCATCAGCGGGACCTGGGCGGCGACCACGTCGGTGATCGCCGGAGCGGTGCCACGATAATTGACCAGTTCCGCGCTCGTGCCGGTGCGGCGCTTGAAGCTCTCGGTGGCGAGATGGCCCATGCTGCCCAGCGCCGAATTGGCGAAAGTGTACTCGGTGGGCTTGGCCTTCATATCGGCGATCAGTGCCGGCATGGTCGCGGGCGTCTTGGTCGAGCCGATCAGCACCATCGGCGAGGTCGCAAAGCGCGAGATCGGCGTGAAATCGCTCAGCGGATCGTAGGAGACGCTGCGCATGACGTGCTTCGCCATGATGTGGATGTCGGCGTTGGTCAGATAGGTCGTGCCGTCGGGCGCGGATCTTGCCACGTCAGCTGCCCCGAGCGTATTGCTGGCGCCGGCCTTGTTCTCGATCACCCAGGATTCGTCGAGCGCGGGAGCGATCCGCTGGGCGTAGAGCCGCCCGATGACGTCGATGGCGCCGCCCGCAGCGGCGGGCACGACGAGCCTCACGATCTTGCGTTGGGCCAGGGCGGCCCGGGATGTGAGCGCGCTGGCGGCGAGCGCAGCCAAGGCGGCGCGTCTTGTGATGATCACCAGGGTTTCCTCCAGATATGGCCGCCTTGCCGGCGGTTCTCGATTCACGTCGAAAGGTCGGTCTGCGATCCCGATCTCGTCTCGGAATGGGCCCGCCAGCGATGGACGCTGGCGGCTCCCGCAGGTCGCCCCGTCAGGTAAGAACGCATACTTATTATCAGTATGCACCACATCTCAGACCTGTCAAACCGCAGGCTTACGAACCCCGAGACATCGAAGCTCGTGAAACTGCCCTGACGGCGATCTCGATGAGGAAATGCCCGGCGATCAGGCCGCGTCGGAGGAGCGAACCGCGTCAAGCCGCAGCGGCACGCGCGAGGCGTCGTTGTTGAGCTCGACCAGCTGCCCGAGCATGCGCATGAAGGCCTCGCGATCCTCCGGCGCCAGCGGAGCGAGAATGCGCTCCTGGGCACGCTGCGCCAGCGGCTCGGCCTCCAGCAGGATGCGTTCGCCCTTGGGCGAGAGATGCAGAACCTTGATGCGCTTGTCGTCCTTGCTGCCCGAACGCAGGATCAGCTCTTTCGCCTCCATCCGCTCCAGCACATTGCCGAGCGTCGAGCGATCGAAGGCGACGAGAGCCGACAGGCGGGTTGCATCGATGCCGGGATTGTCGCGCACCGTGACCAGCGCCGCGAACTGGACGGGGGTGAGGTCGACCGGCGCACATTCCTCGAGGAAGATCGAGACGGCAATTTGCTGCGCACGCCGAATGAGATGGCCGGGCATATGATAGATATCGTCCATCGGCATCGTCGCTTTGCTTTGTGAAACAGCAGCAGGTCTCGCCGCTCGGATTTCAGCACTTTAGGTTCTTCGCCACCCGGCTCAGGCGAATATTGCCCGGCCAGATCGGCGAGCTTCCGCTATAGATCGTATGCTTTCATTCCGTAAGCGGTCAAACTGATCCCGGCGCCGCGCCCCAGAACGACGGCATATCTCGATCACCCCACCGACGCCGCGACTCCGCCCTACCGGAGCGTCGTAACACCGACGCCACCGGCCCGGTTGACAGCCGAAAATCTGCGCGTATCCTGTTAATCAGTATACGGACGATCTATCAGAGATCGAGCAGATGGGAGGACGGCCCAGCGATTTCCGGCTGCGGGAATCCGCGGTGCCGCATGCACCTTCGCACCTCATCGATCCCCTCTGATCATCTGCGCTGGCACGGCGGACCGACTGCTGTACCGGCACTGGCTGGCCTGTAGAACGCTTCGATCAAGGCGATTTCGGAGAGACCGACCTATGTGCACTTCCGACCATGGCAACCACCCCATCGCCGTCGACGTCGCCGACACGGCCACAGCTTCGGTCGCGCCCTCACAGCAGATCATCGAGGACCTCGTCGCGGCCAATCACATCCTGTTCGATCAGGGCGTCGTCGATGCGTTTGGTCATATCAGCGTGCGCCATGACGGCCGGCCCGATCGCTTCCTGCTCGCCCGCAACATGGCGCCGAGCCGGGTAGAGGCCGAAGACATCGTCGAGTTCACGCTCGACGGCGAAGCGGTGAATGCCAACGGCCGCAAGGTCTATCTCGAGCGCTTCATCCACGCAGAGATCTTCCGCAAGCGTCCCGATGTGATGGCCGTGGTTCACAACCATTCGCATTCGATCGTGCCGCTGAGCGTGGTCAAGGGCACGCGGCTCAGGGCGATGTTCCACATGGCGGGCTTCGTCGGCCAGGGCGCTCCCGTCTTCGAGATTCGCGAAGCCGGCGGCGACGCGACCGACCTCCTGATCAGCAACAATCATCTCGGCCGCGCCCTCGCCGAGCATTTCGACGGACACGACATCGTCCTGATGCGCGGCCATGGCTCGACCGTCGTCGGTGGCTCGATCAAGCAGGCGGTCTACCGGGCCGTCTATGCCGAGCTCAACGCGCGCTACCAGCTCCAGGCGATGCAGCTCGGCGAGGTCACCTATCTCACCGAGGGCGAAAGTCGCGCCTGCGTCGCCAGCATCGAAGCGCAGGTCCATCGCCCTTGGGAGATGTGGCTCGAACAGGCCCGCGCCCGCCGGCGCTGACGGCGTCCGGCCAACGCAAGCACCTCGATCATTCCGCCTCGTTGAAGGGGGCTTCCATGCAGTTTCATCTCAACGGCTTTCGGACCGGCGATCCCGCCGTCTCCGAACCCGCCACCGATCTCCCGGCGTCCTCGGCCAGCACCTCCCTGCCGACGGAGGTCGACGTCCTCATCGTCGGCTGCGGTCCCGCAGGCTTGACGCTGGCGGCGCAATTGGCCGCCTTTCCCGAGATCACCACGCGGATCGTCGAGCAGAAGCCCGGGCCTCTGGAGCTGGGCCAGGCGGACGGCATCGCCTGCCGCACGATCGAGATGTTCGACGCCTTCGGCTTCTCCGAGCGCGTCCTGAAGGAGAGCTATTGGGTCAACGAGACGGTGTTCTGGAAACCCGACGCGAAGAGGCCGGAGGCCATCATCCGCAGCGGCCGGATCCAGGATGTCGAGGACGGGCTCTCCGAATTCCCGCATGTGATCCTCAACCAGGCGCGTATCCACGACTTCTTCCTCGACGCGATGCGGCGCTCGCCGAGCCGGCTAGAGCCGGACTATTCCCGGCGCCTGCTCGATCTCCAGATCGACAACGCGTCATCGCGCCCGGTGACCGTAAAGCTGGAGCGTGTCGATCCGGCGCATGAGGGAGAGGTCGAGACCGTCAGGACGCGCTATGTCGTCGGCTGCGATGGCGCGCGCAGCGCCGTGCGCAAGTCGATCGGGCGAGCGCTGGAGGGCGATTCCGCCAACCAGGCCTGGGGTGTCATGGATGTGCTCGCCGTCACCGACTTCCCGGATGTCCGGCTGAAGGCGCTGATCCAGTCCGCCGGCGAGGGCACGATCATCATCATCCCCCGCGAAGGTGGTTATCTCATCCGCATCTATGTCGAGCTCGACAAGCTCAGCGAGAACGAGCGGGTCGCGAGCCGCAATATCGGCGTCGAGCACCTGATCGCCGCGGCGCAGCGCATCCTGCGTCCCTACTCGTTCGAGGTGAAGGAGGTCGCCTGGTGGTCGGTCTACGAGATCGGCCAGCGCCTCTGCGACAAGTTCGACGACGTGCCGGCGGAGGAGGTCGAGCAGCGCCTCCCCGCCGTCTTCATCGCCGGCGATGCCTGCCATACCCACAGCCCGAAGGCCGGCCAGGGCATGAACGTCTCGATGCAGGACAGCTTCAACCTCGGCTGGAAGCTGGCCGCGGTCCTGCGCGGGCAATGCCCGCCCGGGCTGCTGCACAGCTACTCGGCCGAACGCCAGGCGATCGCCAAGGAATTGATCGATTTCGACCGCGAATGGGCGAAGATGCTGAGCGCGCCTCTGAAGACCTCGGAAAGCGGAGATGGCGTCGATCCCAAGGAGGTCGAGGCCTATTTCGTCAGGCACGGCCGCTACACCGCGGGCACCGCGACACGCTATGCGCCCTCGATCCTGACCGGCGAGCCGACCCATGCCGCACTGGCGACAGGACTACCGATCGGCGCGCGTTTCCACTCGGCGCCGGTGGTTAGGCTCGGCGACGCCAAGCCGGTTGAGCTCGGCCATGTCGCGCAGGCTGATGGCCGCTGGCGCCTCTACGTTTTCGCCGACCGCACCGATCCGTCTTCGGGCACGTCGCGCCTGCGTGCCTTGTGCGACTTCCTTACGGATTCGCCCTCGTCACCCCTGCGGCGACATACG
This sequence comes from Bosea sp. Tri-49, assembly GCF_003952665.1. Lineage (NCBI taxonomy): Bacteria > Pseudomonadati > Pseudomonadota > Alphaproteobacteria > Hyphomicrobiales > Alloboseaceae > Allobosea > Allobosea sp. Tri-49. The sequence goes on along the minus strand of NZ_CP017946.1, from coordinate 5,877,661 downwards.
CGGCCCGGTGACGATGTCGATGCGGTCATCGACCTGCGCGCGATCCTTCAGCAGGCCCATCGCGACGTCGCCGTCGATGCCCTGCCGAGCCTGCTTCTGCCACGCAAGGGTCGCCTCGGCCTGATCGACTACGAGAAGGTCTTCTGCCCCGACTTTGGCAGCGGTCAGGACATCTTCGATACACGCGGCATCGATCGCAAACGCGGTTGCCTGGTGGTCGTGAGGCCCGATCAGTACGTCGCCAATCTGCTGCCGCTCGACGACCACGCAACTTTGGCCGCCTTCTTCGCCGCGTTCATGAAGGGCCAAGCTTACCGCTGAACGTTTTTTAAAGAGAACGATACACCCGCAAACCGCCTCTTGGCCCTTCCCTCCAATAAGAGGGGCGTAGAGTTTTTGACCCGAGAAGACAAATCTTCTTCGGCCACTGCGCTCAGGGTAATAAACAACCCTCTCCATCTGTTCTTTAAAAAGAACATTCTCGTTGACGCTTGCGCTGTCGAGCCGCAAGTTTCGGCATGGCTCAGCGCGGCCTGGGACACGGGCCGCCGCAGCGTTTTCGGGAGTTCGAGATGGCGATTTGGAACAACCTCTTGTCGCGCCGGCAGGCGGCCGCAGTGATGGTCGGCACGGCGCTGTCGTTCGGCATCACCAGCGCGGCTTCGGCTGCCGAGGGCCAGCTGCGCATCGCCAAGCAGTTCGGCGTCGTCTACCTGCTGCTCGATGTCGCCGCCGAGCAGAAGCTGATCGAGAAGCACGGCAAGGCGGCCGGCGTCGACATCAAGGTCGAGTTCCTGCAGCTCTCCGGCGGCGCCGCGGTGAACGATGCCTTGCTCTCGAACTCGATCGAGATCGCCAGCGCCGGTGTCGGCCCGCTCTTCACGCTGTGGGATCGCACCAAGGGCAAGCAGAGCGTCAAGGGCGTCGCCTCTCTCGGCAACTTCCCCTATTATCTCGTCACCAACAATCCGAACGTGAAGACGATCGCCGACTTCACCGACAAGGACAGGATCGCCCTGCCCGCCGTCGGCGTCTCCGTGCAGTCGCGCATCCTGCAATGGGCCTCGGCCAAGCTCTGGGGCGACAAGGAATTTGCGAAGCTCGACAAGATCAGCGTCGCCCTGCCCCATCCCGAGGCCGCCGCCGCGATCATCAAGGGCGGCACCGAGATCACCGGCCATTTCGGCAACCCGCCCTTCCAGGAGCAGGAGCTGGCCGAGAACCTGAACGCCCGCATCGTGCTCAAATCCTACGATGTTCAGGGCGGGCCGGCCTCCTCGACCGTGCTCTACGGCACCGAGAAATTCTACAAGGAGGCGCCGAAGACCTATCGCGCTTTCCTCGACGCGCTCGACGAAGCCGCGAAGTTCATCACCGCAAACCCCGAGCAGGCGGCCGATATCTACCTCAAGGCCAATGGCGGCAAGGGCGACCGCAAGCTGCTGCTCCAGGTCATCAAGAATCCCGAGGTGACCTTCAAGGTCGAGCCGCAGAACACGCTCGGCCTCGGCCAGTTCCTGCATCGCGTCGGTGCGATCAAGAACGAGCCCAAGGCACTGTCGGACTACTTCTTCACCGATCCGCGCATCACCGCCGGTAGTTGAGCCGGCATGACGCTCGTCGCCGAGAGACGACCGCAGGGCGGTCCGCTGCCCCTGCCCGCTCGCACGGCTGCACCGGCCGGCGAAGGACAGGCTTCGCCTGCCTTGCTAGCTCCGCTCCTCCAGGTCGACGGCGTCAGCCTCGAATACCGCACGGCCGAGACGATCGTGCGTGCCACCCACCGGGTCGGCTTCGATGTCTATGAAGCCGACCGCTTCGTGCTGCTCGGTCCGTCCGGCTGCGGCAAGTCGACCCTGCTCAAGGCGGTCGCCGGCTTCATCGCCCCGGTCGAGGGCGAGATCAGGCTCGGCGGCCGGCCAGTCAGCGGACCCGGCCCCGACCGCATCGTCGTCTTCCAGGAGTTCGACCAGCTCCCGCCCTGGAAGACCGTGCTGCAGAACGTCACCTTCCCGCTCACGGCCTCGCGCACGCTTCCGCGCCGCGAGGCTGAAGAGCGGGCGCGCCATTATGTCGAGAAGGTCGGCCTCGCCAAATTCGCCGACAGCTATCCGCACCAGCTCTCCGGCGGCATGAAGCAGCGCGTCGCCATCGCCCGCGCACTCGCCATGCAGCCGAGCATCCTCCTGATGGACGAGCCCTTCGCCGCGCTCGACGCGCTCACCCGGCGCCGGATGCAGGAGGAACTGCTGGCGCTCTGGGACGAGGTCCGCTTCACCCTGCTCTTCGTCACCCATTCGATCGAGGAAGCGCTGATCGTCGGCAACCGCGTCGCGGTGCTCTCGCCCCATCCCGGCCGGCTGCGGGCCGAGTTCAACAGCCACGAATTCGATCTCGCGAGCACAGGCGGCGCCCCATTCCAGGCCGCCGTCCGGCGCTTGCACGAGCGGCTCTTCGAGCATGAACAGGCCGGCGCAGAAGAGGCGAAGCCATGAGCCTCGCCCAGCCACCGATCCGGCCGGAATATGACCAGCCGCTGCCGCCCTTTGTCGCGACAGCACTCGAGCGTCAGCGTCCGCTGCTCGAGCGCCTCGCCGGGCAGGGCTGGCTGCGCAAGGGCCTGATCCTCGTCGTCCTCGCCCTTCTCTGGGAGGCGCTGGCGCGCTGGCAGGGCAACGAGCTCCTGCTACCCACCTTCCTCGCCACGGTCCAGGCTCTGGTCGAAGGGCTCGCAAGCGGCGAATTGATCGAGCGCGCCCGGCTCTCGCTGATCGTGCTGGCGCAGGGCTATGCTGCCGGGCTGACGCTCGCCTTCCTGCTGACGACGCTGGCGATCTCGACGCAAATCGGCCGCGATCTGCTCTCGACCCTGACCGCGATGTTCAACCCGCTGCCGGCGATCGCGCTCCTGCCCTTGGCGCTGCTCTGGTTCGGACTCGGCTCGGGCAGCCTGATCTTCGTGCTGATCCATTCGGTGCTCTGGCCGGTTGCGCTCAATACCTTCGCCGGTTTCCAGGGCGTGCCCGAGACGCTGCGCATGGCCGGCCGCAATTACGGACTCACCGGCCTGCGCTATGTCTTCGGCATTCTCGTACCGGCGGCGCTGCCCGCGATCCTGTCGGGCCTCAAGATCGGCTGGGCCTTCGCCTGGCGCACGCTGATCGCTGCCGAGCTCGTCTTCGGCGCGTCCTCGGGCCGTGGTGGCCTCGGCTGGTACATCTTCCAGAACCGCAACGAGCTCTATACCGACAAGGTCTTCGCCGGCCTTCTCCTGGTGATCCTGATCGGCCTCACTGTGGAGAACCTCGTCTTCGCGGCGATCGAGAAAACGACGATCAGGCGCTGGGGCATGGCGCGCTGATGCCGCTGTCGCTCGCACTGACCCATGCCTTTCTGCACGGATCTCCATCCATGACCGCTGCCCTGCACTTCGCCGACACCCCGCCTGCCGCACTCTCGGAGGTTTCCGCCGGCGCCGACGCAGAAGCGCTGCTGCGGGCGCGCTATCGCGCCGAGGGTCAACCAGAGCCTGCGCATTGGAACGAGGTCATCGGCCAGATCCTGGCGCATCGCTCTGTGCGCTCCTACAAGCCCGACCCGCTGCCCGAAGGCACGATCGAGACATTGGTCGCGGCTGGGCAATCCGCCGCCAGCTCCTCCAATCTGCAGACCTGGAGCGTGGTCGAGGTCTCGGACCCCGCCCGGAAGGCACGCCTCGCCGATGTCACGGGCAATCAGAAACACATCCTCCAGGCGCCGACGCTGCTGGTCTTCCTCGCCGATCTCAGCCGGCTGGACGCGCTCGGTGCCGCTCGCGAGCATGCGGTCGACGCCCTCGACTATCTCGAAACCCTGTTCGTCGGCATCATCGACGCCGCACTCGCCGCGCAGAACGCGGTTCTGGCTGCCGAGAGCCTCGGCCTCGGCACAGTCTATATCGGCGCCCTGCGCAATGACCCCGAACGCGTCGCCAGGGAACTCGGACTGCCGCCGAAGGTGTTCCCCGTGTTCGGCCTGTGCGTCGGCTATCCCGCCCCCGAGGTCGTCACCGGCATCAAGCCGCGGCTTTCGCCCGCCCTTGTCCTCCACCACGAGCAGTACGGTGCCGGCTACGCACCGGAACCGGTCGCGGCTTATGACGGGGCGATCCAGGACTTCCAGGGCGAACAGAAAATCCCGCAGGTGCCGTGGTCGCGCCAGGCGCTCGCCCGCGTCACCGGTCCGCAATCGCTGAGCGGGCGCGACCGCATCCGCGATGCATTGACCGCGCTCGGCTTCGCGCTGCGTTGAGGTGCACTCGCAGCCGCAGCGCTATACTGGTGCGGGACTGGAATGACGGAGCCCCGTTTCCGCGGGATCGACGATGAGCTGGATTGAAGCCACCTATCATCTACGCGGCGCGCCTGAGGAGGCCGAAGCGCGCGCCAGAGCAATCGCCGTCGAGCAGAGCATCGAGATGCCGCCCGAGGCGGTCGACGACCCCTTCGTTCTCGGCGAGATCCTCGGCCGCGTCGTCGCGGTCGAGCCCAAAGGCAACGGCCTGCATGCGATCTGCATCCTGCTCTCGGCGGCGACGGTCGGCGATGACGCCGGCCAACTCCTCAACATGCTGTTCGGCAACTCCTCGCTGCACGATGACCTGACGCTCGCAAACTTCGCTCTGCCGCCAGAGTTGCGCGCCGCGCTCGGCGATGGCCCGCAAATCGGCCTCGACGGCCTGCGCCAGCGTGTCGGCGCCACAGGGCGGGCCCTGACCTGTTCGGCCCTGAAACCGCAAGGATTGCCCCCGGCGGAGCTGGCACGCCTTGCGGAAGCCTTTGCACTGGGCGGCATCGACTACGTCAAAGATGATCACGGGCTGGCGACACAACGCTACAGCCCGTTCCCGCGGCGCGTTGCTGCCTGCGCCGCCGCGGTGCGCCGTGCGGTCGCGCAGACCGGTCATCCGACCCGCTATGTGCCGAGCCTCTCCGGAAGCCTCGACGCCGTGCGCGAGCAGTTGCGCATCGTCACGGAGGAAGGGCTCGACACGGCGATGGTCGCGCCGGCGATCCTCGGCCTCTCCAACGTCCAGGCGCTGAGGCGCGACTATCCGCAGATTGCGTTCTTCGCCCATCCGAGCCTGGCGGGCGCGGCCCGGATCGATCCGGCCTGCCTGACCAAGCTCTGGCGGCTTGCCGGCGTCGATGCGGTGATCTTCCCCAACCATGGCGGCCGCTTCGGCTACTCCGCTGAGACCTGCCAGCGCATTGCCGAAGCCGCGCTCGCGCCCGAGCCCGGGCTCGCAGCGAGCGCTCCTGTTCCGGCCGGCGGCATGAACGTCGCGCGCGTGCCGGAGATACTCGACTTCTATGGCCGCGACGTCATGCTGCTGATCGGCGGCAACCTGCTCGCCGAGGGCGACAGATTGAGCGAGGCCACGGCCGCGTTCGTCGCCACGGTCCACCAGCACTCGCAAGCGCAAGCCCTGGCACAAACCCATGCCTGACACGACCAAGGATGCTCCCAACCTGCGCCGGCATGAAGGCGGCTTCGCCTGGCAGGGTGTCGAACGGCTCGCCTACAAGCAGGATGGCGGAGCGCCCTTCCGCGACGTCTCGCGCCAGATCCTGTTTTCGCGACCCGACCTCGCCGGCGAGCTGCGCTATTTCGAGGTCGCCCCCGGCGGCCACACCACGCTGGAACGCCACGGCCATGTCCATGGTGTCGTCATCGTACGCGGCCGTGGCCGCTGCCTCGTCGGCACGCAGGTCAGCGAGATCGGCCCGCTCGACCTCGTCACCATTCCCGGCTGGACCTGGCACCAGTTCAAGGCCTCGCCCGACGAACCGCTCGGCTTCCTCTGCCTGGTCGACGCCACCCGCGATCGCCCTGCCCTGCCGACGCCTGAGGAACTGGAGACCTTACGATCCTCGCCAGAGGTCGCCGCCTTCCTCGACGGTTGAGCGCAGCCGGCGCCGCTATCGCAGCATCATCACTAAAAGGCGGCTGCCCGCAGAGAGCACCGTTCTCCGGCCGTCCCTCCGTAAGCGCCCTCGCTTTGCAGGCCCCGCAAAATAGATCGTACTGTACTTCTATGCGGGGGACGGGCAGTGCTGACCAACAAGGGCAAATACGGCATCAAGGCGATGGTGCACCTCGCCAGGCTCGAGGCCGGCGAAACCGCCCAGATCGCCCAGCGCAACAACATCTCGAAGAAGTTTCTCGACCCCATCCTGCTCGATCTGCGCCGGCATGCTGCGCAGCAAGAAGCGCCCGGGTGGCGGTTACGCGCTGGCGAAGCCGGCCCGAACCATCAAGGTCGGAGCCGTCCTCCGCGCCCTTGAAGGGCCGATCGCGCCGTCGCGCAACAGGGCAGCAACTGGTCGCCCTGCCACCTAACGCCAATATCGGCCGCCGATACCCGGACGCGCGCAAGGACCATCACAGCGACTCGGCGATCTTCCAGCCGACATACCCAAGCAGCGCGAACCAGCTCAGCGTGACGGCGACGATCGCCGTCCCAAGGATCCCACCGACGACCTTGTCGCTGGCGGACGCTTCCCGGGCCGCTTCGGCGACGATCTCGGGCAGTAGCAGACTCGGTTCGATCTCGAGCGAGCGCCGACCCCCATGCCTGACGGCGCGGTAATCCGGTGACGGATGAGGCGTCGAGCCCTGCCCGCCGGCGGAAGCGGCAACGAGCGTGCCGTTCCATTCCACCCGCCGCTGGACAGTGTCTGCAAGCCGTGAAGATGGGACGAGGGCTGCGTCACGGTTTGACGATATCCTGCGCCCCAGCGCGATCATTGGGCGTTCGATTGCTCGATAGACAGGCCAGGACACCAGCAAGGTCGAGCCGGTGCAGACCAACATCGTCGCGATGTCGCCGAACTCACCAGTCAGGGGCAGGACGCGATAGACGGCAGCGTTGACCGTCCCGTGGAACAGATACATCGAATAGCTGGTCAGTCCGATCAGCGCGAGTAGGGGCGAGCGCGGTCGATCCAGCCCGATCGCGGCGAGGAAGACCGCGAAAGCGAGGATGTAGGCGCTCAGGACAGGCCTCAGCCCCTCCATGATGAAATTGTCGCCGCGCGCCAGCGAAAACTGCGAAACCGACAGCAGCGCGGCGAGCTGCACGACAACGAGAAGCACGGCCGAGAGGCGCGCTCCCCGCATCCGCTCGACCAGCCAGAGCCGCAGCAGCAGGCCCAGGAACAAGAAAGACAGGTGCATACCGAGATACTGGATCGGCAGGTTGACGACACCGTGCGTGCGCAATTGGACCGGCAGGACCGTCGCGGTGATCAGGGCCAAACTCAGGCCAAGCAGGACGCCGACATGCCTCAGCCTTCCCGCCGCGAACAGCAGCGCGACGAGGACATAAAAGAGCAGCTCGACGAACAAGGTCCAGTGGATCGGCGAGAGCCAGGGCTGGCCGAAGATCGGCGGCGCCATGCTCATGTTGGCGAGCACGGTCGGTAGCCCCGGCATATATCCGGAGAACCAGCCCATCGTCGCGAGCACCGCCAGCGCCAGCCAGAACGCCGGATAGAGCCGAAACAGCCGCGAGATGGCGAAATGCCGGAGCGGCCGCTCGCCGGCGATGCTGAACGGCACGACGAACCCGCTGATCAGGAAGAACAGCGCAACGCCGAACCGGCCCAGACTCAGATTCTGCACGAGCGCCTCGGCGAGTGCGCTCATCGGACCTGTCGCGGCAGGAGCCTGCCTGATGAGATCGCCGAACATGTGCTCGACCATCACGGCTAGCGCCGCGATCGCCCGCAACGCATCGAGATTGGCATAGCGCTGCCGTGTCGTGGCGGGACTCATCGCGGCAGGAGCCCCAGCGCACGGCGCGTCGCCGCGTTGAAGCCCGGCCCGGTCTCGCCCTCGGCGAGCGCAAACCCGCCCGCCCCGGCATAGGTCCAGCAGGCCCAGGCGAAGCCATGCGCCTCCGCGAGTTCGCGCATGTCGCGCAGCCAGTGCTCCCGCGCAGCCACTCCCTCGGGAGTGCCAAGATAAGGCGTCCTGTGGACCCCGAACTCGCCGAGCAGGATGGCATGGGCAGGCAGGCGCTGCGCGCTGCGCCAGGCATTCACCTGCCGGAAGGTCCGTTCGAGGGCCGAACGATCGAAGCCGGCATAGCGCACCAGTGTCTGTTTCGCCTTCCGCGCCTGTTCTAAAGCGGGGCCGTCGAGACCGAGGCCGCCGATCCGCCGCTGGGTCGCCGCAATCATCGCCTGGGTGGATTGTGGCGCCGGATAGGCGATCGCGTCCAGCGCATAGGCGGGATTGCCGCGGACGCCCTGATGGGTGAACTGCCAGGGCGAGTAGTCGTGATAGGTATAGATCAGGCGGGTATCGCCAGCGAACGGGCGCATGTCGATCGCAGCCAGCACTGCCGGAGCGTTCATCGACCCACCGCCCAGCACGAGCGGCAACGTTGCCGAGCCGCTGCGCGCGGCCTTGTAAGCGGCTTCGAGCATGGGTTGCCAGGCTGTCTGCGGCAGCTCCGGCTCGTTCATGAGTTCAAGCGCGAGCCTCGGGACCCCGGCTGCTGCCCTGCCCTGCGCAAGTTGCCCCAGGCGCGCGGCCAGGCGCTGCTGCAAGGCCAATACGGCCCGGAAGTTCGGCGTATCGACGCCTGTGGTCAGCGCAGCGGGCCAGTAGGCCGGATTCATCGCGCTCGGATGCAGGTCGACGATCACGCCAAGATCGGTATCGATGAGGTCGCGAACCGTGCCAATGAGGCGCTCGTCGAGCCCGTCGCGAGCCGTGCCGGAGAAGGCCAGGAACGGGCCGACATCGACGGCCAGGCGCACGAAATCGAAACCTGCGGCGCGGATCGCCTGTCGTTGCGCCTGATCGAAGCGAAAGCGAGCCGCCGAGAATGGTGCATAGCCGTAGGAGCCGTCGGCCTCGACATCGGCCCATCCCCAGGCGTGAGAGACGCCGATGCCGCGACGAAACAGGGGGATGTCGCCGCTGGGCCCACTTGCCGTTGGCAGTGTCCCGAAGGAGGCAAGCGTCGCGACGCCGGCAAGGCCGCCGAGAACGGAACGGCGGCTCGTCACGAAGCCATCCCCCAATCGCCGCCCAGTCCGGGATAGCGCGCCGTCAGGGCGCCATCGAGGATGCTCATATCGTCCCGGCCGGCGAAGGGCGCGGCAAGGCCTCGCAATGAGGTCTCGCGAAGTGCGGGATCGATGGTTAGCGACGGCACGAAGCGGACATCGCTCCAGCCCTTGGCTGAAAAGCTGCGGACATAATCGGCGGGGCGTTGCCGGTTCGGCTGGCCGGGAAAGCTAAAGAGCCGGTAGATCGGTTCGGGATAGCGATAGATGTTGTTGGGATCGCGCTCGCGGATCCAGCGCGAATGCGTCTGCAGGTCGATGATGTGGACGCTCTCGCAGCCGGGCCGGGCGACCTGCGTCAGGCCGGCGATCGTCGCCGCCGGGTCGTCGTAATGTTCGAAAGCGGCGCAGCTGACGATCAGGTCGAAACTCCGTCCCTCGGCAAGGCGGAGGATATCGAAATCCCGCCCGACGGCATAATCGAACTCGCGCGCACCGGGCGTGCGGGCGATGGTCCGGGCGCGTTCCCGGTCGGCCTTTCGGCCTTCGGGGAACCGGTCGAGCAGCCGGTCATAGAAGGCCGGGTCTTCGCCGCCGGCAAGGTCGAACGCGTCGATGGCGTGATAGGATCGCGCCCCGAGCGCGAGGAAGAGCACGCCGATGCCGCGCGATGCGCCAGGGCTCAGCTCCAGCACATCGCGCCCGCGCAGGTCGAATTGCGGCGGCAGGAAGCGGCGGAGCGAAGCGAAGATGTCGAGAAGGTAAGCGACCTTGCCCTCTGAATCTGATTTCTCCACGCGGTTTGGCGTGGTGTAGCCGTGCAGTCTGTTCTTGCCCCAGGCCAGGCCGAGGAAGCCGAGGCCTAGGATCGTCATTTCGAGGTTTCGCAGGACAGGCGTCATCATCGGCCTCCGAATTCGACGTGTGCCCGCAGGCCGGTGCCACCATGGCGCACGCCGCCCGGCCGCCAGCCGAGAAGCGCGCTCTCGTAGACGTCCATGGTGCGCTCGACGATTGCGCCCCATCCGAAGGAATCGAGAACCCGGGCGGCCCGCTCCGCGCCCTCGGCTGTACTGGGCGCGGCGAGCCTCAACCGCATCGCCTCCGCGAGCGCATCGAGCTCGCCCAGCGGGAAATAGCTCTCCCTCCCGAGATCGAGCGCGAGATTCGCGTCGATGTCGCTCGCCAGGCAGGGCGCCCCGTAGCTGAGCGCTTCGAGCAGCACCATCGGCATGCCTTCATGGCTTGAGGGGAGAACGAACAGGCCCGCGTGCCGGTATAGCTGGGACAGGGCTTCGCCGCGCTGGAAGCCCGCCATCACCACGCCGGGCGTCGCCGCGGCGGCGGCCTCGACCGCGCGCTGATAGCGCCCGGCGTGATCGGCCGTGCCGGCAATGACGAGCTTGAGGCCAGGATCGTTCAGGCGCGCGAAGGCGTTGATCAGATCAAGATGCCGTTTCTCTTCGACGATCCTGCCGACGCTCAGGACATAGCGGCGGGGCGTGACCTGGATGCCGTCGAGATAGGAGGTGTCCAGCTTCGGGAACGGGTTCTCGACACCGTTCGGGATGAAGATCGCGCCTACGCTGAACTTGCGGCGGACGCTGTCGACGATCACTTTCGAGACGCCGATATTCGCATGGGAGAACAGCATCCCCATTGCTTCACCGGTGCGCAGAATGGATTTGGCGAGGCGCCCCCATTTCTGTCGTTCGTAGTCAAAGCCATGATGGGTCACCACGACGTGGAGGCCGAGCAGGCGCGCGAACGGGGTCAGCAGCGCCGGCCCGATCGCATGGATATGTACCAGGTCGGGGTTCCGCCCGGCCGCGACGATGAGGCCCAATGCCGTATGCGCCAGCGCCTCGAAGCTCCGCGACCGCGGCGCCCACACCGGCGTGACGGTGACGCCTTTCCAGACATAGGGTCGTTGCGACGGAAGATACGGCGCACGGCCGAGCACCTCGACCTGCCAGCCGCGTTCCGCCAGGCGCGCCGAGATCGCAGCGACGTGGGTTTCGACCCCGCCCTGAATCTCGGGGACGCCGCGCAAGCCGACAAAGATCACTTTCCGTTCGGGCGGGCTCGCGCTGATTGGCGGGATCAGGGTGTACATCAGCCGAGCGCCTCGTAGAGGTCCGTGGTGCGTTGGCGGTATCTGTCGGGCGAGAATTCCCGGCGCACCCAATCGCGGCCGGCCGCGCCCAGCCCGGCGCGCTCTGCGGGCGAAAGGTTCGCAAGCGCAGCGAGCGCGTCGGCAAGCATGGCCGGACTGCCCGGTTCGACCAGGATGCCGGTCTCACCATCCGCGACCAGCTCCGGAATGCCGCCGATCCGCGTGCCGACGACCGGGCGCCCGAGCGCATAGGCTTCGAGGACGCTGATGGGCGCGTTCTCGTACCATTCGGAGGGGAGAACCAGCGCCAGCGCCTCACCGATCAGCCGCTTCAGCTCCGGCTTGTCAAGATGACCCGCGAAGGCGACATCGGCGCCGAGATTCCATGCGAGATGGCGTAGGGTTGTCTCTTCAGGACCGGTGCCGGCCAGGACTAATCGCTGGTCCGACAGTGCGACGGCGCGCACGAGCGTGGCCAGCCCCTTCTCCGGCGCGAGCCGCCCCGCATAGACAAAATAGTCGCCTTCGTGAGACACCGGCGCATACTGGCTCGCGTCGATGCAGTTCGGGATGTAGGCGATCCGATTTGCGTCCCATCCCCACTCGACCAGCTTGTCGCGGTAGAAGCGGCTCGGGGCGATGAGACGATCGATCGTGTCGCGATAGAGGCCGAAGCTGCGGTGGACCAGGGTCTCCATCAAGACGAGGCCGCTCACCATGGCCGAATCCTTGACGCAACGATGCAGCAGGACGTTGTGGATGCGGCCGCCATGGCAGCGCTCGCAGACGCGGCCCTGGCTCAGCATCTTGTAGGCCGGGCAGGCGATCTTCAGATCGTGCGCCGTCATCACCAGCGGCACGCCCTCGGCCTTGAGAGCTCCGAAGATCGACGGCGAGATATGGTGGTAGACGTTGTGGGCGTGCGCCACCGTCGGCGGCGCCCGCCCAATCAGGGCACGGATCTTCCGGCGAGCCTCCAGCGAGAAGATGATCTTGGCAGCCTGCCTCGCCTTCGTGATCGGACCACCCGGCTCGCCATACTCGATCTCGGAGACGAAATAGTTGGACCAGGCGCTCGGCAGGTTGGCGGGGTGCTGCATCGCGAACGGCACGACATCCCAGCCGGCCGCGGTGAACAGGTCGATATGGTCGAGGAAGACGCTCTCGGCGCCGCCGCGTCGATAGAAGTAGTTGTTGATGGCCAGGAGCCGCCGGGCGCGCTTCATCTCGCCTGCTCCCGCAACCCCATGCGCTCGAGCGCCGCGTCGACGGTCAGCACCTGGCAGCCGCGCGCGAGCGCATATCCGACCAGCAGCCGGAAGCTCGGGGCCGTGCAGCCATAGGGGGTCGGCCTCGGCGAGATGTCGTGCGTGAAGAAGATCAGCCAGCCGGGGTTGACGACCAGCGCCTCGATCCAGCGGGCTAGTCCCAGGACATGCTGCTGCGGCTGCCGGATTTCGACCGCACGCAGAAAAGTCGGGTCGGTCGGACCGCGATTGATCCCTTCACCTGCTGCGCGGCAAGTCCGGAAGGCGTCGGCGAGGATGCTCCGTTTGCCGAAAGAGCCATTATTGTAGGGATAGGCGAAATTGCGCCGGCTTGGCTTTGGGCCGATCGCGTCGAGATAGCGCGCGTTGCGCGCCAGATCCTCGACCAGGGCGCCGCCGTCGACATGCCGCAGATCCCGATGCGCATAGCTATGGCAGCCGATCTCGTGGCCGCGCGCCGCGAGCTCCCTGCAGCCCGCCAGATCGATCAGGGTGCGATCCGGCTCGATGCGCCCTTCCAGGCTACCGGAGATGTAGAACGTGCCGCGCACGCCATCCGCCTCGAGGATCGCCGCGCCGGCGTCGAGCGCGGAGACGGGCACGTCGTCGAAGGTGAAGGAGACGATCGGCTCGCGTGTCGGCACCTGCATGACCTGCCACGGCGCGGCCCGGATCAGCCGGTTCTCGAGTCGGCTGGCGCACTGATCGATCAGCGCCGGGAGGCGGGCGAGGCGCTCGGGCGCGGCAGGAAACGTGGCCACACTACGCATGGGCCGACTCCATGCCGCGACGATGATGTGCCGGCTCTCTGATCTCGTGCGCATTGGCCTGGAGGTGGAGGCCGAAGATCGCAACGACCAGCATGAACCAGATCAGGCTGCCCGACTGGAAGAACAGACTCTCGACGCAACCGACCAGGATCCCGTAGAGCCAGATCCGCACGAAGAGGCGCGTCAATGCGGGATCGTTCGCCGTGGCCTCGGCCCGGGCGATGTCGCACAGCGGCAGCCAGACGAGCAGGACCAGCGTCAGGACGAGACCGGGAATGCCCGTGGTGATCGCCACGTCGAGATAGGCGTTGTGGCCATTGAACGCCGCGAAGGCCCAGCTTGCCGCCGCGCTGCCCTTATGGACCATCTCGTAGGTCTGCCAGAACAGCTGGAAGCCGTAGCCGGTCAGCGGGTTGTCGATGGCAGCGGCGGCGCCGATCTTCCAGATATCGATGCGGTTGGTGAAGGTCGGGTCGATGCCGAGCTGCGCGACCAGATCGCGCATGGCTGGTGACACCGAGCAGCCGATCGTCAGGATGTTGACGGCGGCGATCCCCAGAACGACCATCGGGAACCGAACGGCGCGCCAACGCTCGAAAACCCAGGCGATTGCAAGAATGCCAGGCAGGGCCGCAGCGGCGGATTTTCCGCCGGTTTGGCTCAAGAACACCAGCGCCAGCAGTGTCATCAACCCGCCGACGATCCGGCGGCCGGTGCTGAACAGATAGAGTCCGGCGAAGCTTATGATCACCATCGCCGCAGCCGCGACGTTCTTGTGCGCGAAGTGGCCGCGCCAGAGCCCGGCGTTCATCGGCTCGCGGATTTCGCTGGCCTGATGTACCGCGAACTGGGGCATCAGCGCGATGCCGAGATAGGCGAGCGCCAGGGTGCCGAGGCAGCAGATTGTGAGCATGCCGGCAAACTGGCGTTCCGAGCGCGGCAGCAGCAGCAAGATGCTGCCGTTCACGATGGTGAGCGTGGCCAGGAAAACGCGCTTGAGCGCGAGGTCGGGTTGCGACGAGACGGCCGAGACGATCGCGAACCAGAGGAACAGCGCGATCAGGATGCCACGCGGACGTGCGACCAGGTGGCGCCCCGGCGAACAGAAGACCGTCAGCCACAGGGCCGCGGTCAGGCTAAGATAGATGATCTGATTGAGCGTGCTCGACTTGGCCGTCGCGGCGTCATTCGCATCGGCTACCGACAGGTCTATGAACGGCGTCAGCGTGACCAGGTAGAACAGCAGCGTCGCGACGAAGAGCAGTCCCCCAAGGGTGCCCGCAGTCGAGCGCGCGCGCATCTCGTTCGTCTGGCTCATGGCGCTGCGCTCCTGCGGGACCGAAACTCGCCGAGGTAACCGAGGGCCAGGAGCGCGCCCGCTGAGAGAAGCAGGCCCAGCGCCATGCCCGCCGGAGCCGCGATGATCGGGCGAGGCGGCCAGGTCGAACGCGATGGAACAGCCGCAACCGTGATCACGCGGACATCAGTCGCGTCGATCTGTTGTCGCTGCGCGGCCTCGCCCGCCCGGGTCAGAAAGGTCTGGTAGAGCGCGGTCTTGGCGCTTGCCTCGCGCTCGAGTTCCCGCAGCTTCACCTGGGCCTGGTCGTCGACGGAGACGCTTCCGCGTAGCATGCGTGTCTCCCCGCCCAACGCCTCAAGAGCCTTTCTGGCCTGGTCGACGTCGATGCGGGCTGCGCGCCGAAGCCGCTCGGTTTCGGATCTGATCGCTTTGCCCAGGGCATCGGCTTCGGCCAGTATGTTCACCAGGGAGGGATGGCGCGGGCCCAGGGTCTTGCCGAGCGCCGCAACCTGCCGGCGCAAGGCCGCCTCGTCGGCGAGCAATCCGGCCAGTATCTGCGACTGGACACCGCCGCCTTGCGCGCCGTGCTCTGCGACCGCCCGCGTGACTTCGTTATAGCGCGCCTCAGCCTCGGCCAGGCGCGCCTTGGCGTCGGTCAGCTTGGCACTCATCCGCTCGAGGGCTTCCCCGCTGAGCGGTTGCCTGGAGGAGCCCTGCTGCAGGCCATTGGTGCGGCGGAAGGCTTCGACCCGGTCTTCCGCCTCGGTCGCGGCGGCCTTGATCTCGCCGAGGCGGGCGGTCAGTCCTTGCGCCGCACGCCCAACCCGCTCCGCATCGGCCCGCACGACTTCCTCGCGGAAGGTTTCGGCAACGGCATTCGCGAGCCGAGCCGACAGGGCGGCCTCGCTCGCCCAGACCGACAGGGACACGACATAGGATCGCTCCTGCCGGGCAATGGTAATGCGCCTGGCGAGAACGGCGGCAAGATCGGATCCGTCGCCGGGTTGTCGTTGATCGGAAGCTCCCAGGAAATCGAACAGCGGCAGCTTGCCGGCGAATTCCGGATCATTCCTGAGGGCGAGTTCGTCGACGACCCGGCGCAAGACATTTCCCGAGGAGATCATCCTCATCTTGCTCTCGACATCCAAGATCTGGCTGTCGCTCTGAATATTCGTTGCGTAGAGATCGTTCGGAGCGATCAGCAGGTTAGATGGCGCGATCGTCAGCTCCGTCGTCGCCTTGAAGCGTGGCGTCAGCAGAAATGTGACGCCGACGGCCGCGACGGCGCCGACGAGCGCTGCAACCAGCATCCAGAACCAGCCACGCAGCAGCCAGCCCAGAGCCTGGGTGGCGCTGATCGTGCGGACGGGCGGGGCCGCCAATTCGACAGCGCGTCGAAACGGGGCATCCTCCTCGCGCCGCATCTTGCTGCTCTCGGTTGTGAGGTACATCTCGGCCTGCGTCAGTGCGAGTGCGCGTCTACCTTGGACATCACGGAGCTCTGCTCGAGCCACGCAGGCCGAGTTCCGAGAGCTGAGAAGAAACGCCACGGTCTCTCGAAGTGACGGGGATGGCCGAGAAAGCGCCTTTGCTCGGGTGAACTTGCGTCGCCTGGGGCGCCGTGGATCGGAGCAAGCCTGACGGCCGCAATCGTGACCATGTCTTTCTCCAACTCCGCGAATTTTCTCAAGACTACTCCTATAGGTTGTGATAATCTCCGTTTGTTCGATAATTACAACCTCAGGTAGTATATTTAATTAAACGTTAACCTTACCCGGAGGCCGTCGCGTCGGTATTGAGGCGCGCTTCTGCCGCCGCAAATGGGGGAATGTCTTGGCAATCAGCGAAGAGGGTGTCGGGGGAAGAATCCGGTTCGCCCGGCCAATCCTTCTCAGCTACCTGTTGTCGAGCGGGTCCCTTGCTACGGCCAGCCTGTCACAGCTCGTGACCTTCGCCATTCTGGCGCGCGCGCTCGGGCCGACCGAGTTTGGCCTCTTCGTTCAGGTTTCCGCCGTGATCGCCGTGGCGGTCCAGCTCTGTGGCCTCGGCGCCTCCGACTGCATGCTTCGTCGGGTGTCGCGCGACCCCGACAGTTATCCGAGCCTGCTTGGTCACAATCTTCTTTTGATAGGCCTCAGCGGTGCCGTCCTCGTCGTTGGCGGTGTTGCGGCGATGTCGTCCTGGGTCCGCCTGAGCTCTGGCCCCTCCGTCGATGCGCTGACCCTGACGTTGCTGTTCTTCGGCAATGTCGTGCTCGTAAGGGTGATCCTTCTCGTCGAGACTGTCTTCCTCAGCCTCGGCAGGGTTCATGCGGCCAATCATGCGGTCGTCGGCTTTGCTGTCGCGCGCATGGCCACCGCGGCTCTCGCCTGCATGGTGTTCCAGGTCTCGAGCCTGTCGGAATGGGCGCTCTGGCAGTGCGGCGGGAATCTTCTCTATGCCCTCGTCGGAGCCGCATGGCTCTCGCCCCTCGGCCGCCCCCGACTCGCGATCCTGCGCGAGGAGCTGCAAGCCGGCCTGCTTTTCAGCTCGCAATTCGTCGGGCGGGCCATACGCTCGAATGTCGACCTGTTGGTGATCGGCCTATTCACCTCGATCGAGACGGTTGGAAGCTATGGCGTCGCCAGACGGATCATCGACAGCAGCCACCTTGCGATCGATGCCCTCAACCGGCTGATCTATCCGCGCCTGGCGCGCGAAAGCCGCGACGGCCTGCATCTCGCCTTGCCCACGGCCAAACGGGCCCTGATCGCGGCGCTTGCCCTCGGTACGACGACTTTCCTCACCTTGTTCATGCTGGCGCCATGGCTTCCGGCCCTGTTCGGCCGCGCCTATCACGATCTTCCGGTCTTCGTGCGTTGCCTCTCGGGCACCATCGTCCTCGTCGGTGCCTGGGCCGCTGCGGTCGACCTGCTGGGCGCCTCGGGGCGTCAGGATGCACGGGCCTGGGTCCTGAACAGCGCCAATCTGCTGGGCAGCGCCGTCATCGTGGGGGCGACATGGCTGGCGGCGCCGATCGGCACCTTCATCGCGCTCTATGCGATCGACGGCGCCATCGTCGTGGCCGCGTGGCTCGTGCTGCTCCGCTTCGCACGACGCAGCCGCTTGCACGCGGCCGCGCCCATGCCGGCAAGGCCCCTGCCCTCATGAGATGTCCTGGACGATCCGGCTCTCGATCCAGGCGTCGGGAGCCTTCCGCGCCTGGAAGAAGCCGTGCGGCAAGGCGGCGGCGTGGAACAGCCAGGCGACGACCGCATACAGACCGAGCGACAGGCTGCGCTGCCGCAAGCTCATCATGCCGACGATGCCAGCGATCAGGACAGCATCGATCGCGAGCCCCAAAGCCGGGCTCGGCGTCGCGAAGGGAAGCACGATCATCGCGATCAGCCAGAGATAGACGACAATCCAGAGCTTCAGCTCGGGCAGCTCCTCGACCAGCTGCCGCCATTGCGGCTTGCCGAGCGCTGCCCGCAACAACTCTCCGATCCCGCGCAGATAGCCCGACTTCCAACGCCGCAGGAGCAGTGTGTAGGCGTTGAGCACATGGCCGAAATGGCGGACGAAAGGGCGATCGAGACGGTGCAGGGTCCAGCCCCGCGCCCGCAAGCGCAGGCCGAGGTCGAACTCTTCGTAACCGTGCAGGTTTCGATCCGACAGATAGCCGGCCTGCTCGATCGCCTCCCGCCGATAAAGACCACCGCCATTCATGCGGTCGATCGTGCCCGTCCGGTTCTCCGGCGAGACCCGGCGCCCACGCCTGATGTATTCGAGGCTGGTATCGTTCATCTCCTCGACATGCCCGGTCACGCCGGCGGCGCGGGGATTGGCTTGGAGATAGGCGATGGCTTCGGGCAGGAAGCCGGGATCAAGCAGCATGTCGCCGTCCATCAGGCAGATCAACGGTTCGCGGCTGTACTGGAAGCCGAGCTGTGGACCGATTCCGCAGCTCGGCCGAATGGCCGGTTCAAGTTGGACGACACGGACGGGATAGGTCGCGGCGATGGCGAGGGTGCGATCGCGCGAGCCACCATCGGCGACGATGACCTCGCCACCGATCCCAGCCAGCGCCGCCAGGACGCTTTCGATGGCGGCGCCGATCCGAGCCTCCTCGTTGAGCGTCTTGAGGATGACCGACACCGCCATCGCACCCGCCTAGATCACGATGATTTTGGATCGAGCCGATCCAAAATCATAAAACGTGATCGATTCTAAGAGGTTAGAGCAGGATTTCTGCGAAAAACCGGTTCCCACTTTTTCGTATCCTGCTCTAGTGGAAATCGGTGAGGAGCCGGCTCCAGTCCTCGCCGGCGAGGCCGCCGACATAGACATCGCCGCGTGCGACCGCGTCGTTGATCTCGGGAAGCCGCGTCAGCACGAAGGCGAAGGCCCGGTGCCGGAAGACGAGCCAGCGCTGCAGCGAGAGCCCGGCCATCAAGGCCGGCTGGGCACGGCCGCGCGCCTCGACATGGCCGGTCTCGTCGAGATGGCGGAACATCGCGCTGAGGACGGCGGATTCCCGGCCGGGGAACGACAGGATGTTGAGGACATGCGCGGTCCGCCCCGGCGCCGCATAATAAACGAAGCAGCCGATGATCGCCCCAGTACGGTCGGCGACGGAGTTGATCGTGAAGGCACCAAGCCGGGTGTTCTGCGCAGCCAGGAAAATCAGCCAGGAGAGCTCCTCCTCTGCCCAAAGGGGCCGCACCGCATAGTGCGCGATCAGCCGCGGCGCCTGCACGAGGAAGGTCGGGACTGACATCTCCGCGACGCTCGCTGCGGCGGGTTCCGCGGCGCCCTCCTCCGGCAGCAGACGCCGCAGCAGGCTGTCGAGAGGGCGCGCGAGAAGAGGCAGGCCAAGATGCTTGCCGCGTAGGAAGCGCTCGGCGAAGCGCCCGGCCAGGGCTCCCACAGGGCGGAAGCTGCGGGCCCATTCGAGGTTCTGCACCGGGATCGGCTTGCCACCGATCGCAAGGAGATGGTTGCAGCTTGTTGGCGAGGCGCTGTCGCAGAAGGCGAAATCGGCACGCCTTGGCCGCAAGGCGAGGATGAGTTGCGCCGCTCCGGCGGCCTCGGTGTCGGTCATGAAGACGCCGAGAAGCCTTCCGGGCAGGATGGTGCCGCAGACGACGAAGCGCATCGGCACGGCCAGCAGTACACTCCGGATACGCCCGTCCTGCTGCTCGTAGACCTGCGTGCCCGTCGTCTCGTCGTAAGACGGAGCCTCAAGAGTCAAGGTTCGCAGATAGTCCTGAAGCTCGGGACCCGCCGGTTTGTCGGCTCCTCTGAAGATCTTCAGAAACAGCCGGGCGACCGCAGGCACATCGGAAGGTCGCATCGGCCTGGCAGTGCCCTTGCGCAAGGGCCGTTCGCCGACAGGAGCTTGCGGTTCGAGCAGCGACATCTAGGCCGCTCCCATCTGAAACGGACCGCGGAACGGGTTCGATGTGAGAGTACGGCAGGGGTGCATCGTAGCCTGCATCATCATGAAGCCGGAGCGTCTTCGCGCCGGGGAACAGGAAAGCTCCCTCCAGTTGAGCGAGCTGTCCTGCGTTATGCAACTTATAGGTGTAAATCGTAAGTTATACGTAAACCGAGGGTGGGTGGATGCCGGCGTCAGCGCACTCGACCTCAAGGCCGGGCCGCAGATCAGCACGGCCGTCAGGCGGCGGCCAGTTCCCGCGTGGCGAAGTCACCTGTGTCGAGGCGGGCGACAAGCGCTGCGAGCTCGGCCGTCTCGCCTTCGGTCAGATCGGTCAGCGGCGCGCGGACCGGGCCGGAATCGCGGCCGATCACCTTCATGCCCGCCTTGATCATCGAGACGGCATAGCCCCGCTTGCGGTTGCGGATCGCGATTAGCGGCAGGATGAAGTCGCGCAGCCCCGCCTGAACGGTCGCGCGGTCGCGGCGGCGCACGGCGGCGTAGAACTTGGTCGAGAATTGCGGGACGAAGTTGAACACCGCCGAGGAATAGGTGGTCACGCCCATTTCGAGATAGGGCAGCGCGAAGGTCTCGGCGGTCGGCAGCCCGCCAACATAGGTCAGCCGATCGCCCATCTTCAGATGGATGCGGGTCATTAGCTCGATGTCGCCGACACCGTCCTTGAAACCGACGAGATTGGGATTGCGCTCGCAGAGCCGCGCCAGCGTCTCCTCGGTCAGGATGGCGTTGTCGCGGTTGTAGACGATCACGCCGAGCGTCGTCGCCTTGCAGACGGCGTCGATATGAGCGGCGAGGCCATCCTGCTCGGAAAAGACCAGATAGGGCGGCAGCAGCAGGATGCCATCGGCGCCGGCGCTCTCGACTTTCCTGGCGAGCTCGCAGGCGATCTGCGTGCCATGGCCGACGCCGGCCAGCACCGGTACGCGCCCAGCCGTGGCGGAGACGGCGGTCGCGACGACCTTGACCACCTCCTGAGGCGAGAGCGAGAAGAACTCGCCCGTGCCGCCGGCTGCGAAGAGGCCAGCGACCTCGTAGCCGCAAAGCCAGTCGAGATTGGAGCGGTAGCGCGCCTCGTCGAAGGCGTTGGCGGCCGTGAACGGCGTCACCGGGAAGGACAGCAGCCCGTCGCCGATCCGCTTGGCCATCTCCTGCGGCGTAAACGTGCTCATGATCTCGGTCCCTCGCTGGCTATGCCGAAGCAGTAGAACAAGATCGATGCGCGTTGAGACCAATCACTGGATCGATCGATCCAATCGTTGAATTGTTTCGCTGGTCTCGGCGATCTCCCGCGCCAGCGCGGTAACGATCGGCACCAGCGGGTTGTCGTTGTCGTCGCGGCTGACGAAGAAGAGCTCGGCCGGACGATGGCGCGGCAGGTCGAGGGCGCGCAGGGCGACTCCGCTAAAACGCAGGTTGACCGCCGTCTCCGGTACCAGCGCGACGCCGACGCCGGAATGGACCATGGCGAGCATCGAATGGATCTGCGCGAGGTGCTGGACATAGTTCGGCACGAGGCCGGCGCGCGAGAACAGCTCGACGAGGAGATCGTGGAAGTAACGCGCCTCATAGGGCGCGTACATGATGAACGGCTCGCCGGCGAGATCGGGCAGCGCCACGCTCTCGCCCCGCGCCAGAGCGTGGCCAGCGGGAACAGCGGCGATCAACGGCTCTGCCATCACCCGGAAGGCGCTGAGGCCGCGGCGCGGGATCGGCGGGCGCAGCAGGCCGATGTCGATCTCGCCCGAGTCGAGCCGCTTGAGCTGGTCGCTGCTGACCATCTCCTTCAGCGAGATCTCGACATCCGGCAATTCGCGACGGCAGGCGGCGACGAGCCGCGGCACATAGGAATAAGCCGAGGTCGCGGTGAAGCCGATATTGATCGAGCCCGCCTTGCCGTTGGCGACGCGCTTGGCGAGCAGGGCTGCACTCTCCGCCAGCTTGAGCAGCCGGCGCGCCTCGGCGAGGAAGCTCTTGCCCGCGGGAGTGAGCTTCACCGTGCGGTTGCTGCGCTCCAGCAGCACCACGTCGAGCACCCGCTCGAGGATTTGGACCTGCCGGCTGAGCGGCGGCTGGGTCATGTTCAGCCGCGCCGCAGCGCGGCCGAAATGCAGTTCCTCCGCGACAGCGACGAAGCAGCGCAGCTGGCTCAGCTCGAACATGTTCCGCCTCCCGCGCGGCCTCTGCGATGCAGCCGCAGCGCGGGCCGGCGTCAGTTCTGGATGGTGATCCCGGCCTTTTCAATGATGTCCTTGAACTTGGCGAGTTCGGCGACCGACTTCGCCTTGGCCTCCGCGCCGGTCGAGGGCGTCGCCGCCGCGCCGAGTTCCTCGAAGCGCGAGACGACGCCGGGGTCCTTCAGGATCGCCTGCATCTCACGGGTCAGGCTGTCGCAGATCTCCTTGGGCGTGCCTTTCGGCGCAAGGAAGCCGTTCCAGGAGCTGATGTCGAAGCCCGGCAGCGTCTCTGCCAATGGCGGGATCTCAGGCGCGATCCTGGCCCGCTCGACCGTGGTGACGGCGAGACCGCGCAGCGTGCCGGCCTTGTAGTGCGGATAGGGCGAGGTGAAGTTGTCGAAGGAGAGCTTGACGTTGCCGGCGACGACGTCCTGCACCAGCGCGGCCGAGGAGCGGTAGGTGACGTGCTGCATCTTCACGCCGGCGAGCTGCATGAAGAGTTCGCCGCAGAGATGGATCGAGGTGCCGATGCCCGAGGAGCCGAAATTCTCCTTGCCGGGATTGGCCTTGAGATAGGCGATCAGCTCCGGGACGGTCTTGGCCGGCAGTGAGGGATGGATGCAGAGGAAGTTCGGCTGCGACGACGACAGCGACAGGAATTCGAAATCCTCGATCGCCCTGAAGGGCAGCCTGTCCTTGTAGAGATTGGGATTGATCCCGTGCGTCGAAACCGTCGTCATGCCGATCGTGTAGCCATCGGGCGTGGCATGGGCGAGCGCGGCGACGCCGGTATTGCCGCCCGCGCCCGCCCGGTTCTCGATGACGAAGGCCTTGCCGAGCCGCTGCTGCAGCTTCTCGCAGATGATCCGGCCGATCACGTCGGTCGTGCCGCCGGCGCCGAACGGGATGATCACCGTGACCGGCTTCGCCGGGTAGCTCTGGGCATAGCCCTGTCGCGCGATGAAAGGGGCTGCGAGCGCGCCGCCCGCGAGTCCGAGCGCCCTGCGGCGCGTGATCGATCCGGTCA
Source organism: Bosea sp. Tri-49 (assembly GCF_003952665.1). Classification (NCBI taxonomy): domain Bacteria; kingdom Pseudomonadati; phylum Pseudomonadota; class Alphaproteobacteria; order Hyphomicrobiales; family Alloboseaceae; genus Allobosea; species Allobosea sp. Tri-49. Next base: position 5,854,504 of record NZ_CP017946.1, on the reverse strand, counting down.
TATTGTTCCTCCCCTAGATGGTGCGCGGCTTTTGCCGTCTGCAATCTGAGATTAGGGGGATGAACGGCGTGGGCAAGGCTTCCCGCGCTATCGCACAATCCAAAAACGGTATCGTTCCATTGCCAATCTAATTCATTGCAGCATCGTGCCTGACCTATCCTCTGCCTCACAGGGCAGCACCGAGACTGCCCGCCAGCACGCGCCGGCCAGGCTCGGCCAGGCTGCATCCGGAGGAAAGAGCGACCATGTCCAGATCTTCGTTCCGTCCGTCGTCGACCCTCGCAAAGGGCCTCGTACTTGCCGCGCTCGCGGGCCTTGGCCTCACCGCCCAGCCTGCTGCGGCCCAGAATTTCGAACGGCCCGTGCGCATTATCGTCCCCTTCGCGCCGGGCGGCACCTCGGACATCCTCGCCCGTTTGATCGGACCGAAGCTGTCGGCTGCGATCGGCCAGTCGGTCGTGATCGAGAACAAGCCCGGCGCGGCCGGCAATCTCGGCGCCGACACGGTCGCGAAGGCTCCCGCCGACGGCCATACACTTCTGCTCATGGATGTCGGCTCGCTGGCGACTGCGCCGAGCCTGTTCTCCGACCTCACCTATGATCCGGCCAAGGATCTCGCGCCGGTCTCGATGGTGATGTTCGGGCCTTATGTGCTCGCCGTTCATGAATCGGTTCCGGTCAAGACCGCCCAGGAGCTCGTCGCCTACGCCAAGGCGAATCCGGGCAAGCTCGCCATGGCCAATTCCGGCGTCGGCGCAGCCAACCACATCACGGCGGTCTCGATGGCCAAGGAACTCGGCATTCAGTGGAAAAACGTGCCGTACAAGGGCGGCGCGGCCGCCTCGCGCGCGGTAGTCTCGGGCGAAAGCACCGTGATCATCAACGGCTCCACCGCGACGCTGCCCTTCGTCGCCAACAAGCAGCTCGTCGGGCTCGCCATCACCGGCGAGGAGCGCATCTCCGGCATCCCGACCTTCAAGGAAGCCGGCTTGCCCGGCGGCGATGCCGGCACCTGGCAGGGCATCCTGACCACCGCCAAGACCCCGCCGGCAGTGATCGCGCGCCTCAATGCCGAGATCGGCAAGATCCTGCAGGATACCGAGATCAAGGCCAAGATCGCCGAGCAGGGCGGCGTGGTGAAGCCGGGTGCGCCCGCCGAGTTCGCCGACTGGCTGAAGAGCGCCACCGAGCGCTGGGGCGGCATCATCCGCGAGGCCGGCATCAAGGGCACGAACTGACGGTGGCGCGGCCGATGACCCGGCTCAGGCTCGATTGGCAGGACCTGCTTTTCGGCACCTTCCTCGTCGCGGTGGCGGCGGGGGCGCTCTACGCGACCCGCACGCTATCGGTCGGCCATGCGGCCGATATGGGGCCGGGCTACATGCCGCGCGTCGTCTCACTCGCCCTGTTCGGCTTTGGCCTGTTCTTCCTGGGACGCAGCGCAAGGGGCGTGGCCGTGACGATCGAAGCGGTGCGCCTGCGGCCGCTGCTCGCCGTGCTGGCTGCAGTCGGGGTCTTCGCACTGACGGCGGAGCGGCTCGGCCTCGCCATCGCCTCGGTCCTCACAGTGCTGCTGGCGGGGCTCGCCACCCGCGAGACGCGGCCGCTGGAAAGCATCGGCTTCGCGCTGCTGCTGTCGGCTCTGGCGGCGCTGCTATTCATCAAGGTCCTGGCCCTGCCGGTCCCGCTCTGGCCCCGCTGAGCACGCCATGGAACTCTTCGACAACCTGCTGATCGGCCTGTCGACGGCTCTGGAACTCAAGAATCTCGGCTTCTGCCTGATCGGCGTGCTGATCGGCACCGCGATCGGTGTCCTGCCCGGAATCGGGCCGATCCCGACGATTGCCCTCTTGCTGCCGTTCACCTTCGGCATGGAGCCGGCCGGCGCGATGATCATGCTCGCCGGCATCTTCTACGGCGCGCAGTACGGCGGCTCGACCACGGCGATCCTGGTCAACGTCCCCGGCGAGACCTCCTCGGTCGTGACCTGCCTCGACGGACATCAGATGGCCCGGCAGGGCCGCGCCGGGCTGGCGCTGGCGATCGCCGCGCTCTCCTCCTTCTTCGCCGGCACGGTGGCGACCATCGTCATCGCCCTGCTCAGCGTGCCGCTGGCGGCGCTGGCGCTCAAGTTCACCGCGGTCGAGTATTTCAGCCTGCTGGTGCTCGGGCTGATCGCCGCGGTCGTGCTGGCGCATGGCTCGGTCGCGCGCTCGCTGTCGATGGTCCTGCTTGGACTGCTGCTCGGGCTCGTCGGCATCGATGTCAGTTCGGGCGCGGCGCGCATGACTTTCGGCGTCCCCGCACTATCCGACGGGCTCGATTTCGTGCCTGTCGCGATGGGCATGTTCGGGCTCGCCGAGATCATCGCCAATCTGGAGCGCCCGGCCGAGCGGCACGTCGTCAGCCAGGCCGTGCGCGGCCTCGTTCCGAGCTGGGCCGACCTCAAGCAGGCCTTTCCCGCCATGGTCCGCGGCACGGCGCTGGGTTCGGCGCTCGGCGTCCTGCCGGGTGGCGGGGCGGCGCTGCCGCCCTTCTCTTCCTATGCTTTGGAAAAGAAGCTGGCCAAGGACCCCTCGCGCTTCGGCCATGGCGCGATCGAGGGCGTCGCTGGACCGGAAGCGGCCAACAATGCCGGCGCGCAGACCAGCTTCATCCCCCTGCTGACGCTCGGCATCCCCGCCAATGCGCTGATGGCGCTGATGATCGGTGCGCTGATGATGCAGGGCATCCAGCCCGGTCCGCAGATCATGCGTGAGCAGCCGCAGCTCGTCTGGGGCGTCATCGCCTCGATGTGGGTCGGCAATCTAATGCTGCTGGTGATCAACCTGCCGCTGATCGGTCTCTGGGTCTCGATGCTGCGGATACCCTACAGGCTGCTCTTCCCGGCGATCGTGCTGTTCTGCTGCATCGGCACCTATGGCATCGCCAACAGCCTGTTCAATGTCTGGCTGATGCTGGGCTGCGCCGCGGTCGGGTACTTCTTCATCAAGGTCGGGGTCGAGCCGGCCCCGCTGCTCCTGGGGCTGGTCCTGGGGCCGCAGCTGGAAGAGTATTTCCGCCGTGCCATGCTGCTCGCGGACGGGGACTTCTCGGTCTTCCTGACCCGCCCGATCAGTGCCGGCTTGCTCGCCGTCGTCGCGCTGTTGCTCGTTGCCATGCTGTCGCCAATGGTTGTCCGAGGGCGGAAACAGGCCCTGGCCGAGTAGCGCCAGAGCTGGGCAGACTGTCGGAAACACGTCGTGGTGCACCGCACCCCAGGGGTTCGTTGCGGTGGAACTCGGTGTCGGGGTAACAACGCGGGTCGCGACGCGATGCATCTTGGAGCGGCGGACCCGTGAACCGATATCCGATGTTCAGTCCGCAATTGCTGATCAGCTTCGTCGCCGTCTGCGAGACGCTGAGTTTCACACGCGCGGCCGACCGGGTATCGCTGTCGCAATCCACTGTCAGCCTGCAGGTCAAACGGCTCGAGGATTTGCTGGGTCAGGCGCTGCTGGAGCGCTCCTCGCATCAGGTCGAACTCACCGAAGAGGGAGAGCGGCTGCTGAGCTATGCGCGGCGCATCATCGCCCTCAACGAGGAGGCGCATGATGCGTTGACGGGCGTCTGGCGAGACGGAGTGCTTCGTCTTGGAATGCCGGAGGATTTCGCGGTGCCGACAGTCGAGCTGCTGGCGGCTTTCAGCCGACAGCAGCCACATCTGCGGCTCGATGTCACCAGCGGTTTGAGCGCCGATCTGCACGCCGCCTATAAGCGCGAGGAGCTGGACTTGATCCTGGTGAAGCAGCGGCGCGGGCAGCCGCCACGCGCGGCCCGGCGCGAGCCGCTGCTATGGCTCGACAGCCTGGCGTATCCTGCGATCGAGCGCACGCCTGTTTCGCTGGCGCTGTTTCCGCTCGGTGGGCTTTATCGCGAAGAGCTGTGCGGAGCCCTCGATGCGCTCGGCATCCGCTGGCGCGTCGGCTATTGCAGCGGCAACCTTGCCGCGCTCGCCGCAGCGTCGGCCGCGGGGCTGGGGATGACCTTGCTGCCCGCCAGTTGCCGGCTGCCCGGGCACAGGACGCTCGGCGCTGCCGAGGGACTAGCCGAGATCACCGACTTCGAGCTAGCGCTCTACTATCGCGACGATGCTCCAGCCTTGACCGCCGCATTGGCCGAGCGGCTCGCCGCCTTCTGCCGGCTGGAAGCCTGACGGCGACAGCATTGACGTTCTCAATCGCCAGCATTGCCAAGTATCACTGCCAAAATGCCGCCTTCGCCCGTATTTCAGGGCCAACGATCACAGGGAGGTGGCAGAGCATGGAACCGGCACAGCATCAGAGCAGGCGTACGTTCCTCGGCCGGACGGGTGGCATCGCCACTGCCTGCGCCATGGCGGGCATGACGGGCAGCGGCGGTGCCAAGGCGTCGCCCGCCTCCGGAAAACCTGCCGCGTCCGAAGCGGGGACAAGCACCCTGACGGACCAGCACTATCTGCTGACGAATGTGCGGCTCGAGGACGGCTTCGTCTATGACGGCGAGATCGTGACGGCCACTCGCACGGCCCAGCATGCGCTCGAGATCAAGGCCGGCAGGATCGTGGCGCTTCATGCCGCAGGTGCCGCCTTGCCGGCCGGCGTGCCCAGCTACCAGGCCAATGGCCAGCTCGCTTTGCCGGCGATGCGCGACATGCACATCCATCTCGACAAGACCTTCTATGGCGGCCCGTGGCAGGCGCCGCTGCCGCGGCAGGGCAAGACGATCCTCGACATGATCGCCCGCGAGGAGAAGTTGATCCCGCAATTGCTGCCAACCTCGCAACAGCGCGCCGAGGCACTGATCGCCCTGCTCCACTCCAAGGGCACCACGGTCGCCCGCAGCCACTGCAACATCGATCCGGTGAGTGGGCTGAAGAGCCTCGAGCACTTGCAGCGCGCTCTGGAGAACCATCGCGACGATTTCACCTGCGAGATCGTGGCCTTCCCGCAGCACGGCCTGCTCCACTCGAAGGTCGACGGGCTGATGCGCGAAGCGATGAGCATGGGCGTCGCCTATGTCGGCGGGCTCGACCCGACAAATGTCGATGGCGCCATGGAGAAGTCGCTCGACGCGATGTTCCAGATCGCGCTGGACACCGGCAAGGGCGTCGACATCCACCTCCACGAGACCAGCCCGGCCGGTGCCGCGGCGATCCAGTACATGATCGCGACCGTCGAGAAGAACCCCGCCCTGCGCGGCAAGGTCACGATCAGCCATGGCTTCGCCCTCGCCACGCTCGCGCCGGGCGCGCTTGAGGAAACCGCTACACGTATGGCGGCTCAGGGCATGACGGTCGCCTCGACGGTGCCGCTCGGCGCGTCGACGATGCCCCTGCCGCAGTTGAGCGCGAAGGGCGTGTTCGTGATGACCGGCACCGACAGCGTCTACGACCATTGGTCGCCCTTCGGCCGTGCCGATATGCTCGAAAAGGCCAATCTCTACGCGCAGCTCTATCGCGGCAGCGACGAGTTCCGCCTGTCCCGTTCGCTGACGATCGCGACCGGCGGCGTGCTTCCGCTCGACGACAATGGCAAGCGGGCCTGGCCCAAGGCCGGGGACGCTGCCGACTTCACGCTGGTCCCGGTCAGCTGCTCCGCCGAAGCCGTGGCAAGGCTGCCCGAGCGCAGCGCGACCTTCCATCGCGGCCGCATGGTCTTCGGCAGCGTCGGGATCGCCTGACGCGGCCGAGCAAACCGCAGGAGTGCGTCACCGCGGGACGATGGTCATGCCGCCGTCGGCCATCAAGACCGAGCCGGTGATGAAGCTTGCGTCATGCGAAGCGAGGAAAGCGATCGCCGCGGCAATCTCGTCGGACGTGCCGAGCCGGCCGATCGCCTGGCGCTCCGCCATCGCGGTCATGCGCTCCTCGCGATCGGCGCCGTCACCGGCAAGGCGGGCGATCCAGGGCGTATCGACGGTGCCGGGACAGAGGCAATTGACCCGCACCTTGCCCGCGAGCTCGACAGCGAGCGCGCGCGTCAGGCCGAGTACGGCCGATTTCGAGGCGCAGTAGGCGGCCCGCTCGGCGAAGCCGAGATGGGCGGCGACGGAGGCGAGATTGACGATGCTGGCCCCGGTCGGCATCAGCGGCAGGGCCGCCTTCGCCATCAGCATCTGGGTGGTGACGTTGACGGCGAAGACGCGGTTCCAATGAGCCGTGGTGAGCTCGGCCAAGGCGCCTTCGCCCGGTATGCCGGCGTTGTTGACGAGTACGTCGCAGCGGCTACGCGCTGCGAAGAAGGCCGCCACGGCATCTTCATCGGTGATGTCGAAGGCATGCCAGGATAGGTGGTCCGTATCGCCCTCGTCCGTGGACAGCTCCAGATCGATCGCGGCGACGCGAGCGCCTTCAGCGAGGAAGCGCGTCACCGCCGCCCGCCCGATGCCGCGGCCGGCGCCGGTGACGACCACATCACGATCGCGGAAGCGCATGGCGGCTCCTTTCAGTATTTCGGCTTCTCGGCGAACCAGCCGGGCCGGTCGGGATCGAGATAAGCGCCGATCACCTCGCTGCTGACGAAACGTTCCAGCGCATCGAGATCGGGCACGACGCCGAGGCCGGGCTCCTGCGGGACGTTCAGCCGCCCATCGCGGATCGCGAACGGCTCGGTGACGATGTCGGCGCTGTGATAGTAATACTCGGTGTCGATCGCGATGTTCATGTTCGGGATCGAAGCGGCAAGGTGCAGATAGGCCGCCTGCGACAGACCGAGCTCGCCGCCCGAATGCAGCGTCACCGGAATACCGGCGGCCTCGGCCACACCAGCAGCTTTGATGCATTGCCAGATGCCGCCCTCCTCGTGCGGATCGAGCAGGATCACATCGGCTGCGCCGGCGCGCACGATGTTGCCGACGTCCCCGAGAGTGTAGGCGCCCTCGTCGATCGCGATCGGCACTGTCTGTACCTGGCGCAGTTCGGCATGGCCGGCGATGTCGTGCAGGACGAGCGGCTGCTCGACATAAGCGAGGTCGAGCCCCCTGAGCTTCTCGAGCTGGCGTCGGGCCGTGCCGGGTGACCAGGCGCCGTTGACGTCGCCACGCAAGGGCGCGTCGCCGACGACTTTGCGGACGCCTTCCATCAGGGCGATGTCGCTTCGCTCGTCATGGCCGATCTTGACCTTGAAGGTGGTGTAGCCCTCGTCGCGGAAGCGCGCGGCGGTCTCGGCGCAAGGCTTTGGATCGGCGACGAAGAGATAGGCGGCGAGCTCGATCTCGCGGCGATAGGCGCCTCCGAGCAAAGCATGCAGCGGCAGGCGGGCATGCTTGCCGAGCGCATCCCACATCGCCATCTCGACCGCGGCGAGCGCCATCACCACGGCACGCTCGTGATGATAGTAGCCGGCCCCAAGCACATGCCGGTGCAGGCGCTCGACATCGGCAACGCTGCGGCCGAGCGCGAGGGGCAGCACGACCTTTTCCAGCACGACCGGGACGAAATCGAGCAGTGCGATCGTCTCGCCATAGCCCTTGAGGCCCGAAGCGGTCGTCACCTCGACGATCAGCCGGGTCGAGCCCGCGCGCTTGCCGGAGCCCCAGACGATCGGGCTGTCGAAGGGGATGTAGACCAGCCAGTGCCGGGTCGCGGTGATGGTGAGCGGGTCGTCGGGGAGCGCCATGGTGGCCTTCAATCCATGTAAAGCCCGCCGTTCACGTTCACCACCTCGCCGGTGATGTAGCTCGAACGTGACGACGACAGGAAAAGCAGGAGATCGGCGATCTCGTCGGTCTCGGCCATGCGGCCCAGAGGAACGAAATCGGTGACACGCTTGAGCTGCTCGGGCGTCAGCGCCTTGATCAGCTCGGTCGCGACGGGGCCGGGCGCCACCGCATTGACGCGCACGCCGACCTTGGCCGCCTCGATGGCGAGCGCCCGGGTGAAGCCGATGACGCCGGCCTTCGAGGTCGAGTAGGAGGTGTTGTCGCCGAACAGCGTGCCGCGCTTGCCGGCAAAGGAGGCGAGCGAGACGATCGCGCCCCTGCTCTCGGCGAGTGCCGGCATAGCCGCCCGAGACAGCAGGTAGACTGCGTCGAGATTGACGGCGAGGACCCGGCGCCAGGAGTCCGGCGTGGTCTTGGCGATAGGCGCCGGCTCGCTGATGCCGGCATTGTTGACGAGCACGTCGAGGCGGCCGAAGGCGGAGAGCGTCGCGGCCAGCACCCGGTCGGCGGCGCCGTCCTCGGTGAGATCGGTCGCGACCGTCCGTGAACCCGGCACCGAGGCCGCCGCTTCAGCGAGAGCCCCTTCGTCGCGGTCGGCGAGCATCACCAGCGCGCCCTCGGCGGCAAAGCGCTGCGCGCTCGTCAGGCCGATGCCCCTGGCCGCGCCGGTCACCAGCACGACCTTGCCGTTCAGTCCGAGATCCATGAATCAGCTCCGATGACTACTTGACCGCGCCCTGGGTCAGGCCGGCGATGAACTGGCGCTGCATGATCAGGAAGGCGATGATGATCGGCACGCTCGACAGCACCGATGCCGCCATCAGCATCCCGTATTCGGGCAGTTGGTCGCTCTTCAGCGTCGCGACGCCGACCGGCAGGGTCAGCATCTCGTCGGTGCGCATCATCACCAGCGGCCAGATATAGCTGTTCCAGGAGGCGATGAAGATCAGCACGCCGACGGTGCCGAGCGCCGGGCGCAGCAAAGGCAGCACGACACTCCAGTACAGGCGGAATTCGCCGGCACCGTCGATGCGGCCCGCGTCGAGCAATTCGTTCGGAATGGCCACCGCATATTGCCGCATCAGGAAGATGCCGAAGGCGTTGGCGGCGAAGGGCAGGATCAGCACGATATAGGTGTCGAGCAGCCCGAGCCTTGCCAGCCAGCCGAACAGCGGGATCACGGTGGTGAAGGCCGGGATCGAGACCGAAGCGATCACGATCCAGAACATCACGGTCTTGCCGGGAAAGTCGAATTTGGCGAAGGCGTAGCCGCCGAGCGAGCAGAACAGCAGCCCGAGTGCCGTGCTGGCGAGCGCGACCACCAGACTGTTCGCCATCCAGCGCAGATAGAGCGTCTTCGCTAGGAGGTCCTCGAAATTCTCCAGCGACCAGCGGCGCGGCCAGACATCGCCAGCGAAAATGTCGGCACGCGATTTGAAGGCGGAGAGCACCGCCCACAGCACCGGCGTCATCGCCAGCGCCAGCACGAGAAGCACGATCAGCGTGCCGAGATAGGCGGCGAGGCTCGGCGCCGGCTGTTCCGCTTGGGATTCCCGGCTCATGCGACCTCCCGTCCGGAGAGGAGCTTCTGGACGATCGCGATCGCGACGATCATCAGCGTCAGCACATAGGAGACCGCCGCCGCATAGCCGAGTTCGACGTATTGGAAGCCGGCCTGGTAGAGATAGATCACGATGGTCAGCGTTGAGTCGGCCGGCCCGCCCTTGGTCAGCACCCAGGGCTCGTCGAAGAGTTCGAGCGCCCAGATCGTCGACATGATCACGCCGAACAGGATGACCGGCTTGAGCAGCGGCAGCGTCACATGGCGCGTCACCTGCCAGGGGCTGCAGCCATCGAGGCGAGCGGCTTCCTTTACGTCGGTCGGGATGCCTTGCAGGCCGGCGAAATAGATCACGGCGTAATAGCCGAGCGCCCGCCAGACGCGCAGGATGATGATCGCCCAGATGGAAAAGCGCGGATCGCCGAGCCAGTCGATCTCGCCGAGGCCGAGGCCCTTCTGCACGATGTTGAGCAGGCCGACGCCCTTGGCGAAGATCATCTCGAAGATCACCGCCGCGACGACCAGACTGATCGTCACCGGCAGGAAGAAGCCGACCTTGACTGCGTTCTTGAAGCGCAGCCACAGGCTGTCGAGGCAGAGCGCCAGCGCCAGCGCCGAGACATTCAGGATCGTGACGTAGACGACGCCGTAAAACAGCGTGTTCTTGAGCGCCACCCAGAAGCGCGGATCGGCGAAGAGCTTGCTGTAATTGGCAAAACCGATGAAGCGCGGCGAGGCGAAGCCGCGCCAGTCAGTGAAGGAATAGATCAGCGAGGCGATGATTGGCCCGAGCCAGAAGGCGATGAAGGTCAGGAAGAAGGGCGCGAGGAAGAGATAGGGCGTCAGCCCACGGCGCAGCCGCGGCCAAAGCACCGTCCCGCCAGTTCTCCTTGCTGTGGCCGTCGCGCTCATCGGCCAAGCTGGCCCGCGAGCTGCTTCTCGATCTCGGCCCAGGCCTCGGCCGGCGATGTCTTGCCGCCGAACATCAGGTCGAGCGCGTTGCCAATGATCACCTCGGCCTTGGCCCAGTCGAAGTAATTGAAGCCGTTGAGCGTGCGATCCTTGAGCCCGGCCTCGTAGATCGACTGGCCGGACAGATAATCCTCGCCCTTGAGCAGTTCGGGCGAGCGCAGCGCCGGCGCGAAGGCCGGGACGAGGTGGCCTTCCTGCCAGATCTTCACCTGGGTCAATTCATTGGCGCCGATGAACATCGCCCATTTCAGCGCCGCCTCCTTGTTACGGGAGACTTTCGGGATGGCGAGCACATTGCCGCCCCAGGCTCCGGTCGTTGCCGGCTGGTCCTTGCCCCATTTCGGCCAGGGCATGACCCGCCATTTGCCGGCGTGCTCCGGCGCCTCCTTCTGCAGGCGGAAGATCGCCCAGGCCGGCACGGCATAGCCGGCGATCTTCGACTCCTTGATCGCCTGGAAGAATTCCGGCGCGTTGTTGCGCGACTCGAAGACGACCTTCTCCTTGCGGGCGAGGTCGAAATAGAACTGCAGCGTCTCACGGGCGAGCGTGTTGTCGCGGATCACCTTGCCGTCCGCGCCGAAGATCTGCGCATTGCGCGACTGCAGATATTGGACGAGGTTTGCGACGCCGGGCACACCGCTCGGGCTTGAGACATGGCCGATGAAGATGCCCTTGGCGGCGAGGATCCGGCCGGCGGCGACGACATCCTCCCAGGTCTCGAGCGGCGCCTTGATGCCGTTCGCCTCGAAGATATCCGCTCGGTAGAAATAGACCGCCGGGTTCTGGTCATAAGGGACCGCGAAGGTCTTCCCGCCTGTACCAAGCGAGGCATAGACGCTCGCCGGGAAACTATCCTTGAGCGGCGCCATCGCCGCGGTGGTGTCGAGCAAACCGCCCGTCGGCAGATAGCCGTCGAAGCGACGCTGCAGGATCAGCGCGACATCGGGACCGCCGGCGCCCGCCGCGAGCGCGACCAGGAACTTGTCCTGAAGATCGAAGGGATTGAGGTTGACGACCTCGACCGTGATGCCCGGGTTCTGCTTCTCGAACTCGCCCTTCACCGCATTGGCGGCGGCGACATGCTCGGTCCAGGCCCAATAGGTGATCTTGCTGCGCGCTTGCGCATTCCCAATTGCCGGCATCGCAGCCGCAGCGGCCATTCCCGCCAGAACGGCGCGTCGATCGATCATCGTCATATCGCCCTCCCTTTAGTTCTACATAGTAGAACTTGTTTTATAATGTAGAACATCGTAGAATCGCAGTCAGCGGAGGTCAAGCAAGCGATGATCGAGACTGTCGGAGAGGGTTCACATGACGGCGATCCGGCGCGTGGCACGGCGGCGTTGCAGAAGGGCATCGGCCTGCTCGAAGCGTTGTCGGAGGCGGGTGGCACCGCCAGCTTCAGCGAACTCGTGCGCGCCTCCGGCCTGCCGAAGGCGACCGTGCACCGCATCCTCGCCGCACTGCTGGAACGCGGGCTCATTCGTTTCGAGCGCCGCGACGACCGCTACCGCTTCGGCTGGAAGCTGATCGAGTTCGCACGCTTCGCCCAGGCCGATCTCGACCTGCCGACCCTGATCGAGCCCGAGCTCGTCCGCTTGCAGGTCCAGACCGGCGAGACGGTTTTCGTCGCCCTGCCGCATGGCCCAGACATTGTCTGTTCGAAAGTGCTGGAGACGCGCGCGACCGGCGGCATCTCCCTCGCGGAGGGAAGCATCCTGCCCGGCTACTGCACGGCCGCCGGCAAGGCGATCCTCGCCTTCGCCGAACGGACCCTGCGGCCTGCCATGCTGGCCCGGCTCAAGCTCGTCCCCCACACGGCCCGCAGTCTGGCCGAACTGCCCTTGCTCGACGCGCAGCTCGATATCGCCAAGGCCCGCCGCTACGCCGTCGAGGACGAGGAATTCGCGATGGGGCAGCGCTCCGTCGCCGCGCCGATCCTCGACCATAGCGGACGAGCCATCGGCGCGCTGGCGGTCGTCGCGCCCGCCTTCCGCCTGACGACAGAGCGCCTGCACGAGATCGGCGCCGACCTCCTGAAGGCAGCGGCGCGCATCACCGGCCAGGCCGCCTTCTCACAACCGGAAACGAGGCGTTCTGCAATGACGACGACGAGAGCACGCTGCGTGGTCGAGACCCAGGCTTTCCTCGGCGAGGGGCCGGTTTGGAACGAGGCTGAGAAGCGGCTCGACTGGGTCGACATCCTCGCTCCCGCCCTGCATCGCTCCGATCCGACCAATGGAGCGGACCGTACCGTGGAGCTCGGCGAACTCGTCGGCGCCTTCGCCCATTGCTCGACCGGCGGTCTGGTCCTGGCGGCCCAATCGGGCTTTGCGCTGTTCGACCCGCAGACGCGCCTGACCACGCCGTTGATCGACCCAGAAGCCGACAAGCCGAACAATCGCTTCAACGACGGCAAATGCGATTCGCGCGGGCGCTTTTGGGCTGGGACCATGGATATGGGCGTCGCGCCGGGCGCCGGCAGCCTCTACCGGCTCGATCGCGACGGTTCGGCCCATTGCCTGGAGCGCGGCATCGGCATCTCGAACGGGCTCGGCTGGAGCCCCGACGACCGGCGCATGTATTTCACCGACTCTCTGGCCCGGACGATCTTCGTCTATGATTTCGATGCCGAGAGCGGGACGATCACGAACCGCCGCGTCTTCGCCCAGACCCTCGACCATATGGGCGTTCCCGACGGCCTGACCGTCGATGCACAAGGCTATGTCTGGAGCGCACAATGGGATGGCTGGCAGCTCATCCGCTTCGACCCTGACGGGCGGATCGATCAGACGATCAACCTGCCGGTGCCGCGCCCGACGAGTTGCACCTTTGGCGGCCCCAACCGCGAGACGCTCTACGTGACCTCGGCACGCATCCGCCTCTCGGCACAGCAGCTGGCGGAGGCACCGCTATCGGGCAGCGTCTTCGCCATCGATGGCTGCGGCCGGGGACTGCCTGAGAGCGCCTATCACTACTCGCCGGGCTAGCCCCCAATGGAGGCTAGCGAGTTCACCAGAAACCGGACACCGACAACGTCCGAACAAGGGCCTTTTGATGCGTAACTCCGGCATGTCGGTGGTGTCCGCGTCAGGAAGTCAGCCATCGTGCGATCAGCATTACAGCCTGAAGCTCGGCGACAGGCGATCAGGGTGGTCGAACGATTGCGAATGCCGCCACCATTGATCGTCGGCGTTGAGTCTGCCGGTACGATAGCTTAGGACCGCGTCGCATGATGGCAGCCGCGCGGTTCTTTTCAACAAGCGAGATGGAAGGGCAGCTCCTCAGCTTCTGCCTGGCGGCGGGCGCGACTCATTGCCTGAGCGGGCCGAGTGCGAAGAGCTATCTGGACGAGACTATTTTCGCGCAAGCGGGCGTTGCAGTCGAATGGATGGCTTACGGCCCATACGAAGCCTACCCGCAAACGCATGGCGAATTCGATATCGCGGTCTCGATTTTGGATCAGATCTTCAACCGCGGCCCCGGCCTGCTCGAGAGTCCGAGCATCCGGTCAGGTCGGGCTGTCTAGACGTTCGAGATCTGCAAGCACCCGCATCAGCGAATGGAACAAGCCATGTCCGACCCTATCTCCGCCCAGATCCTGTCTGATGTTGACCAGTATTACACCGGCAAGCTGCGTACGTTCGGCGCGACGCCAAATGGCGTCGACTGGCGGGACGAGGCCAGCCAGCATCGACGCTTCGCGCAATTGCTGCGCCAGATCGACCGCTCCCAGCCCATATCGATCGCAGAAATCGGCTGCGGTTATGGCGCGCTGGTCGAATATCTTCGTTTGAGCGGCCTGGATTTCAGTTATGTCGGCTGTGACATCTCGCCGGAGATGGTCGCTGCGGCCGAGGCCGCCCATGCCGGTGACGCTGCAGTCTCCTTCATCGCCGGTACGGAACCGCCCGAGTCGGCCGATTACGTCCTGGCGAGCGGAATCTTCAATGTCCGCTTCGGCTACGACGATGCGGTGTGGACCAATTTCGTCCATTCGACGCTGGATGCGATGGCAGCAAAGGCGCGGCGCGGCTTCGCATTCAACGCGCTGACAGGCTTCTCCGACGCTGATCGGAAGGAAGCCCGGCTCTGGTATCCCGATCCCGGCCAATTATTCAATCACTGTATTGCGCGCTATGGACGCAATGTTGTTTTGATGCATGATTACCCGCTTTATGAGTTCACGATCTCCGTCACGACGGCCAGGCCATGAAACCGCTCATCATCTTCGGCGCCGGCGATATCGCTGAACTGGCCGATTTCTATTTCCGCCGTACGCTTGACCGTGAGGTCGCGGCTTTCGTCGTTGATGCGGCCTTCCTCAAGGGTGACACGCTGCATGGCCGCCCGCTGATCGCGCTCGAAGAGGTCGCAAAGGCGTTTCCGCCGAACGCGCATGACGCCTTCGTCGCGGTCTCCTACGCGAAGATGAACCGCCTGAGAGCCGACAAGGTGGCCGCCTTTCGCGAGGCCGGCTACCAGCTTGCGAGCTATGTCAGCCCGAAAGCCACCGTGCTGACCGAGAAGATCGGCGAGAACTGCTTCATTCTCGAGGATAATACGCTGCAGCCGTTTTGCCGGATCGGCGACAACGTCACCCTCTGGAGCGGCAACCATATCGGCCACCATTCGGTCGTCGAGGACAATGTCTTCATCTCGTCGCATGTTGTCGTATCGGGCGGCGTGACCATTGGCGCCAATAGCTTCATCGGCGTGAACTGCACGATCGTGGACCATATTGCGGTCGCGCCATTCACCCTGCTTGGGGCCGGCTGCATCGTCCAGGCGAATACCGACCCGGAAGGCGTTTACTCTCCGGTCGCGACGATCGAAAAACGCAAGGTGCCATCGACGCGCTTGAAAATCTGAACGGTACAGCAGTGGCTCAGATCTGGCGACCGCTAGGGCGCGTGGTCGCCCCTGTCCCGAATGGTTCGTGGTGGCATTCACATGCGTCCTATCCGACGCCACTGGTGCGCGGCGACGGCCGCGTGAGCGTGTTCTTTTCGGTTCGAGACGCCTCGAACCGGTCTTGCCTTGCGAGCGTGGATATTGCTCTCGACGGTGACCGGTTCTCGGTGCTGGGCGCGGTTCGCGGACCGCTCTTCACTCCCGGCGCGCGCGGCGCCTTTGACGGCGACGGTGTCACGGTGACCAGCATCGTGCCGGATGGCGACCGCTTGCTCGCCTATTATCTGGGCTGGATGGTTGGCGCTTCGGTGCCTTTCTCGAACTTTATCGGCCTTGCCGTCGGAGACGCCGAAGGCACCCGCTTCGAGCGCGCGAGCATGGTTCCCGTGATCGGACGCACGCCGGTTACTCCCCTGACCCTGGGATATCCCTGGGTGCTGCGGCAGGGTGAGAACTGGCGCATGTGGTTCGGCAGCCATTTGAGCTGGGGTGCGCAAGGTCTCGATATGGTTCATGTCATCCAGCAGGCGACTTCGCCAGACGGCTGCGTCTGGTCGCCGCAGGAGGGAGTCGTGATTCCGCTGGCCGGCGAGGACGACCCGGCCGAGTTCGCAGTATCGCGCCCGGCCGTTCTTCGCGAGGCGGATGGAACATTCTCGATGTGGTACGCCCGCCGCAGACCAGGCTACGAGCTTGGCTTTGCCGTGTCAGCCGATGGCGCGCAGTGGCAGCGAATCGATGACAACGTCAGATTCGTCGGCGTGGCAGGGGGGTGGGAGGATGCCGAACGCACCTATCCGGCCGTCTTCGATCACCGCGGGCGACGCTACATGCTCTATAACGGCAACGGCTATGGCCGCACCGGGTTTGGCATCGCCCTGCTGGAACACTGAACGGACACAAGCGATTCGGCTAACCGTGCTGCAACTTCTACGAACAGTCTTGTTGTTGTGCTCGTCGGTCTCTAAGGCACTTTCAATGCCTAGGTGCTTCCGGTGCCCGTGCACGCTCTTCCAGCATCGCTTTAGATCTGATTCCGGCGAGATAAGTTATTGATCATGCATAAAGAAAGAACCTTGCCAGGCTCAGCCTTGCTGCCGATGTTCGCTCTATTCTGCATTACCGCGACCGTCGTTCATTTTGCGCCGATGCAGGCGTTCCCGCCCCCGGGCTGGGTCGATCCAGCGATGTACATCGGTTACTTTCTGGACTATCAAAATCTTCTAATAAAATTCGGCCAGAATTATCATTCGGCAAGATTACCCTTTGTCCTGCCCGGCAGTTTTCTGTACGCGGTTTTCACGCCACGCATCGCCGGCGAGCTGCTGGTCATCCTGTTCTCCTCTCTTGCGATAGCGGGTGTCTACGGGCTCGTCGCCAAGTACCATGGCCGTGGTCCCGCGTTTTTCATCTGTTGCTGGCTGGCACTGAATCCGCTCTGGGTCGCCACCATGGCGCGTGGCTATGTCGATGGCCCCGCCATGTCTTTCGTCCTGCTGGCACTCGCCGTCATGGCGTCAGCCGCGGGCACTCGCACCTACAGGTTTATCGCCGCAGGCGCCCTGATCGCGCTTGGCGCCGCAACGCATCCGATCACCGTGCTGCTTGCCGGATGCGGGGTGCTAGCGCTGCTCGTGATGTCGTGGCGGTCATGGCGCGACGCGGCGATCACGATCCTCACCTTGGGCATAGGCTTCGTTCTGGCGCTCGCGGCGCTTGGTCTAGTCAGCCTCGCCTTCGGTGGGAAGTTTCTGTTTATCCTGGCTGACCAGCCTGCGATCACGCGCTCGCTGAATGGGTTCGGCTCGAATTATCAGTACGCTTGGAGCGACTGGGTGCCGATGAACTATCGGGTTCTCGGGCCGGTCTTCGCGCTGATCGTCGCTGGCGCGACGATCCTCTATACGCGCCGCCTTGGTGGAATACCGCAGATAACCTGGCTCGGCCTGGCGCTGCTGCTGGGTCCGCTCGCATTCCTGCTCTACTGGGATCTCGTCATCGGGGGGGCAGCGCTTCAATCATCGTTCTACACAGGCTACCTGTTGCCTGGGCAGGCGTTCATTCTCGCCGGCGCCGCCAGCGCTGCGACGCGGTTGCGTCCGGGCGAGACGCCTGCGCGATGGACCGCGATCATTCTCACGCTGAGTGGCGGTGCGCTACTGGCGATCTACCTGGCGCCGAGCCTATGGGGGATCGAAGCTTCCGTCGCGCAATTCCGCTACAAGTGGCTGTTCCTGCTTGCCAGCCTGGCGCTGCTGCTCGTGGGTCTCTTCGCTTTCCGGTGGCGTCTCGCTCTTGCCGGGCTGGGCCTGCTTTTCATCCTGCTGGCTGTCATTAACAGCGACACGCGCCGCATCTTCCGACCGGCCGGCGCTCCCGATTTCGGCGACTATCTCTCGGCGACGGCTCGCATCAGCAGCTTCGTCAAGGGGCTCGGGCTGGGCGAAAGGCGGCTGCTGTTCTGGTTCAACCGCGAAAGTTATTCCGATTCCAATCCGCATCTCGCCTTCTGGACGAGCTATTCACTGCGCTTCGCCACGATGAACTTGCGGCTCAACTATTGGGATAGCCTGATCTCGGCGTGGCAGTGGGACAGGTCCCACCTGGGCGCGATGATGCCCCGTTTCGACACCACCGAACGCAGCGTGCTGCAAGCACTTCCGGTCCAAACGTCAATCGCGATTCTGTGCCGTGACGCGCATGAATGCGATGCGGGTCGCGACAAGCTCGAGGAGTTGGGTTACAGGCCGCAGTTGCGCGGACTTACTCCGGTTGCTGAGCCCGGAACATCGGCATTCTTCATTCGCGTTTACGATCTCGATGGATTCCGGCCCTGAGCGCAGGCTTCTCGGTCGGCCCTCGGCCGGCTCAGGCGTTGGACAGGCAGAACTGGTGCTGTCCAAGATCGAATTGTCGACATGCGGCTCGGCGGCGAAACCCGATACCGGCTAGCTTCCCTCGATCCGTTTTGCCAGCAGGGCTCGACCGGCCGGTGTCGGGAAGGCATTCTTGTGCCCGTTCATCCGGGTGCCTTCGGCCCAAGAGCTGGAGCTTCGCGCCTCCAGCCTCTAGGTCCAGATTCGGATGAACAACCTTCATAGCTTCGACACCTACGGTGGGGTACACAGCACGGGTGCCAAGCACAGCAAGCAGGCTGTGCACTGGAGGGTCAGTACAAGGATGTAGGCCCTACCGTCGCGAAATAGGACTGTCGCTGGATTGCCATATCCCGTATCTGACGATACGAAACGGGCCGGATAGGGCTTGAATCACGCACAAGTTGTGTTCAGTAAGGCGCCGGATTTGAGGCACACATCAGATGGCAGAATGCTTGATATGATGGCAATGCGCCGTTGCTTCTCTTGCGACGATGAAACACCTTTTGGATTAGACGAAGCTGCTCTTCCGTTGGGTTGGGTGTGCAAATCCTGTGGACATGTGCTCCAGCAGCGAGATGGCATTCCGCTGACCGCTCCGGCGCTCGCCGATACGCTGACCGGTTTTGATCCAGCCGATTTCACCTTTCTCGCCCAGGCGGAGATAGGTCATTTCTGGTTTGCCGCCCGCCGCCGACTCATCAGCGGTCTCGTCGACAAATATTTCCCCGAGGCGACTCGATTCTGCGAGATCGGTTGCGGCTCGGGCAATGTCATCGGCGCTCTCGCCGCAAGTCGGCATTGGCGCCGCATCGTCGGAACCGAGATTCACACTGCAGGGCTTTCGCTCGCCCGCCCGCGCCTGCCCGGGCAGGTTGAGCTCCTGCAGGCCGATGCGCGCCGGATGCCGCTGCGCGACGCCTTCGACCTTGCCGGCTGCTTCGACGTGCTGGAGCATATCGATCGGGATGACGAGGCGATTGCAGGCATCGCGGCGGCACTGGTGCCAGGGGGCGGCTTCATTGCCACGGTGCCGCAGCATCCTTCGCTCTGGAGCGTCTCCGACGATATTGCGCATCATCAGCGCCGCTATGTTCGCGGCGAGCTGGAAGCCAAGCTGGAGCGCGCCGGCTTCGAGATCCTGTTCTCGTCGAGCTACACTGTCTTTCTGTTGCCGATGATGGCGCTGGCGCGGATGCGCTCGCGCAAGGCGGCCCCGAACCAGGATCCGCGCGACCTTGCTCGACGGGAATTCAACATCCCGTCCAGGCTCAACCGCATCTTGCAGGCGATCCTCGACATGGAGGTGAAACTCACGCTGCGTGGCATACGTTGGCCGGCTGGCGGGAGCCGCGTCGTCGTTGCCAGAAAGCGCGTCGAAGCGAGCGGAGGGGGCGTGACTGCCGCTCCTCCCGGGCAAGAGACTGTTGCGGCTTAGCCGAGAGGACGAGGTATGGCACAGGTTACAAATGGGATCCGGGCTGTCCTGTCTCATCCGGCCGTTTACGATTTCGCCCAGACCCTCATGGGCGCGAGCCGTAATCGCCGTTGGATGCAGGGCGCGTTCTTCAGGGCGCGTGCCGGGGATCGCGTCCTGGATGTCGGCTGCGGCACCGCCGACATCCTCTCCGTTCTGCCGGATGTCGACTATGTCGGCTACGATGTCAGCGAGCCCTATATCGAGAAGGCCCGGAGCCGCTGGGGAACGCGCGGCCGCTTTCATGCGGCACTGCTAGACGCCGAGGCCCTGAGTGGTCTTGGAGAGTTCGATCTCGTTCTTGCGACCGGCCTTCTCCACCATCTCGATGACGACGAAGTGAAGGGGCTGTTCCGGATCCTCGTCCCCGCTCTCAAGCCGGGCGGGCGGATCGTCACCGTGGACGGCACCTTCGTCGCTGGTCAAAACCCGGTCGCGCGCTGGATCATCTCGAAGGATCGCGGCCAGAACGTGCGGACGCCGGAAGCCTATGCGCAACTGGCCCGCGAATCGTACTCGGATGTCAAAGGGCACCTGATTCATCGGAACTGGTTCCCCTATACCTACTGGGTCATGGAGATTGGCACGCCGATCGAAGATCTGCGTCGGGCCGAAGTCCATTCCGGGGAGTCTGAAACATTATGATCTCTAGCGGCAGTGCTCGCGACCTGTCCGTCGTCATCCCGATCTATGGCTGCGCAGCTGCTATCTTCGAACTGTACGACCGGCTGACAAAGGCGTTGGTCGGGATGCAGGTCGACTACGAAATCATCTTCGTCGACGACGTTTCGCCGGATGGGTCCTGGGAACTGCTGCTGGAGGCCGTCGCCGGTGATTCGCGGGTGACGTTGCTGCGCCTCGCACGCAATCAGGGGCAGCATATCGCGATCTCGGCCGGCCTTGCCGAATGCTGCGGCGAGAAGGTCGTCGTCATGGATGGCGATCTGCAGGATCAGCCCGAGGCCATCCCGCTCATCTACGAAAAGGCGACCGCGACCGAAGCGCCCGTGGTGTATGCCAAGCGCAAGACCGCTCACCAGAAGGGCTCGCGCGTCCTGATGGGCAAGGCTTACTTCAGATTTCTCGAATGGATCGCCGGGCGGCGGATCGATCCCGAATACGGCACTTTCACCTTGATCACGCGCCCTGTGGTCGAGGCTTACATGTCGCTGAAAGAGCCCAACCGCCACTATCTTTTCATTCTATACTGGCTCGGCTTCGCTCATGCCGAGATCGAATTCGCGCGCGAGAAACGCCCGCACGGCAGATCCTCATACAATTTCAAGCGTCTGTTCATGCACGCATTTCAGGGTATGAAGTTCTATGCTTCGTCCCTGCAGCGCTTGCTTCTGGGGGCGAGCGGACTGGTCGTGCTGTCCGGCGTGGCCCTCCTGCTGATCGCGCTTCTGGGCCTCGATACCGCATCTGCGGGGATTGCCCGCAGTGCCGCTCTTGCGTTTTGTTCCTTGATCGCGATCGGTCTCGGTTCCGGACTGATGCTGGTTGGCGTGCTTGCGTTCCAGGCCTTCGAGGAGGCCAAAGACCGGCCGCTCTTCATCGTTCACAAGCGTATTCGCGGTGGCGAGATTCAGCAGCGCGATCATGGCCGGAGCGAGCGCAGGGGCACATCCCCAGCGTTGACGAGTTCGGCCGGGTGATATCCATGCGGCCAGTTCCGCTCAGCCTCGAGACAAGGTTAGGGAAATGAAGGGGATCATTCTGGCGGGTGGAAGCGGGACCAGGCTTCATCCGATGACCATGGTCACGTCGAAGCAGCTCTTGCCAATTCATGACAAGCCGATGATCTACTATCCGCTCTCGGTGTTGATGTTGGCCGGAATCCGCGAAATACTCGTCATTTCAACGCCACGCGACCTGCCGCAGTTCCGCGATCTGCTCGGCGACGGCTCCGATTGGGGACTATCCCTGTCCTATGCCGCGCAGCCCCAACCTGAAGGTCTCGCGCAAGCTTATATCATCGGCGCCGATTTCGTCCGTGGTGGGCCGTCTGCGCTGATTCTGGGCGACAATATTTTCTATGGTGCAGGATTGTCTGGCCTGCTCGCGCAAGCCGTGTCGCAGCCTGCGGGCGCAACGGTGTTCGGCTACCGCGTCACCGACCCGGAGCGCTACGGCGTGGTCGAGTTCGACAAGGAGCGGCGCGCTATCTCGATCGAGGAGAAGCCGGCCAGGCCGCGCTCGAACTGGGCCGTAACGGGCCTTTATTTCTATGACGAGGAGGTGGTCGACATTGCGGCCTCGATCAAGCCCTCGGCGCGTGACGAGCTTGAGATCACAGATGTCAATCGGCACTATCTTGAGCGGAACCGACTGCGCGTCGAGCTGATCGGACGTGGCTTTGCCTGGCTGGACACCGGCACGCCTGACTCATTGACCGACGCGTCACATTTCGTCCAGGCTCTGGAGCGGCGTCAGGGCACGCGGATCTGCTGCCCCGAGGAGATCGCTTTCGACCGCGGCTTCATCGACGCCGGGCAATTGCGCGCACTCGGCGAACGCGTCGGCAAGAGCCCTTATGGTCGTTATCTCATCGCCATTGCCGATGGCTCTTACTAAACCGCGTCGAGTATTTTGAGGTTTCCTGGAAGGGCGAAGCGGCCAAGTACGATTTAGCAACCCTCTACTGCGAGAACGTGAAATGTCAGACGAAGCCTTCCCACGCTATGGCGTCCGTGAGCAGACGCTCTCGGAAACGGCGATCGACCACGCGATCGAACAATTGCGCCTGCTAGGTTATGCCATCGTCGATGGGGGCTATTCCAGCGAGCAGCTCGCGCAGTTGTCGCAGAAGTTCGATGCCGCCAAGCAGCAGATGGAAGAACGTTTCGGGCGCGAGCAACTGGTGGCGATCGACGAGCACAACACGGTGCGCGTGCCGATGGTTTATGATCGCGCCTTCCTGGATCTCGCGCGCAACTCGGCGGTGGCCGAGATCTGCCGGCGTATGATGGGTGAGGCATTTCTGCTCAACCAGCAGAATGGCGTGATCAATCCCGGCCGGGCCCAGCGCTACAATCAGAGCGCCTATCACCGCGACCTGCCCTATCAGCACTATGTCTCGTCGCGCCCCCTGGCGCTTAACGCCCTGTTCTGCCTCGATCCGTTCACGCTCGAGAACGGCGCGACCCACGTTGTGCCGGGCAGCCACAAGCAGGAGGCTTTCCCGTCCGACACCATCGTCAAGGCGCTCGAAGTCCAGGCGGTCGCGCCCGCCGGCTCTTTCATCGTGCTTGATTGCATGGTCTATCATGCCGGCGGGGTGAACCGGACCGAGACGCCGCGCCGCGCCGTCAATCACGTCTACACCATCCCGATGATGAAGCAGCAGGTCGACATGCCGACCGTTCTCGGCGACGACTTCACGCAGGACCCCTACGAGCGCAAGCTTCTCGGCTATGACTATCAGGTTCCGGTCAATATCGAGGCGTATTACGAGCAGAGGCGCGCCAAATCCGCCAAGTAGGCGGCCCGCGCGGCCTCCGCTCCTCGGGCGCTTCGCTGTAATCGGCGTCTTATAGCGAGGCGGCGGACTTGCTAAAGCAGCGCGATTGCAGAGCAGAGGCAGAGTTTCGGGACTCAGCTCCGAAAGCCCCGGGGTGGCAGGCATGACCGTAACAGTGCTCGCTGCCGCCGGGCGCCCTGTCGGCCCCCAAGGTAGGATGGCGAATAGCTGGATAATGCTTCCGGCGATTATCCTCCCTATCGTCATGCTGATTGCGGCATCCGACTCCCTCGGCTTCGCCCGCATCGGTGTTTCGCCGACGTCGATGCTGCAGTTGCTGGAGGCGTTGCTTCCCGCATCCGCGCGTCCGGCGCCGTCAGTGGATTGGACGCCGCTGGGTTCGCTGCTGGACCTACAGCAGTCCCGGGCGCTAGCCCCCGCCGGCGCAGCGCTGCTCATCGCCATGGTCCTGCAGGGTGTAGCGTGCGCGGCCGCGTTCGTCTGTGCTGCGCTCCGCTCGACCGCCTTCATGGGCCTGTTCGCTGCCTTGGCCCTGGGTTGCAATCCGGCCTGGCTCTTGTTGTTGGCGCGAGCTCCAGGGATGGCGGCCGGACTCGCGGCGGCCATACCGGTCCTGACACTGCTTGGAGCGATCTGGCCGGTTCACGCACGCTTTCTAGCCATCCCCGCGGCCGTGGGCGTTGCGTTGCTCGTTGCGGTGACGGGCTGGATGAGCGTCGGCGCAACCGACGCGATAGCGCCGTTGCTCCTGGTGGGCGCCACTCTGGGTCCCTTTCTGGGCATCCTGGCATTGCCCCCCCGGCTGAGCCAGTCATGGACTGTCAAAGCACTTGCCATGGGCACGTTGGCGCTGAGTCTCATCGCCTTGTGGCTCGCGGTTGGTGGGCCGGCCTCCTCGTCGCGCCGGCCAATCGAGGAGGAGCAGGCGGGGCTCGCGGCGCAGCGCGCCTTTCAGGACTTGCTGCGCCCCTTCGTCCGCCGCGCAGGGCATGTCGTATTGTGGGACCAGACCGCACGTGCGCCCAAATTTGGGCCAGTGACCGTGTTGCCGCGGCGCTTCGACATCTCGCCTTATGAGCTTTCCTATGCGCTACGCCACATGAACTCACCGGTCATCGTGGTGATCGCGTGTGAGGAACGTTCTGATTGTTCTGCCGCGCATGGCTCTCTCGATGCGATCGAGCTTTCAACCATGGCTCTGCTCAACGGCGGCAGGCTCGCGATCGGCAGCGGGGACCTGCACTATGTGGTCGTTCAGTTGCTGCCAGTGAAACCGCCATAATAGGCAAGAGCCCGGCTCAGCCGGGCGTTGCGCCCGCCGTCGGGCGAGATGTCATCTCAATGATGATGAGGTGGATGATCGGGAGATCCGGTATTTCGATCCGCGTGGCCAGCCGTTCCGACACAATGAGTGATGGTTCGAGCGACACGCGGAGAGCCCCCTCCCGGCATTCCGCTTCGGTCACGCAGAGCAATACGGCGGCGGCCGGCCGCTTCGCAAGCGCAGCTATTTGCCGGTAAAAGGCGCCCTCGAGCTTCGGCATTTCGAAGCCGAGGGATGTCAAGTCCCAGCCCATGCTGGCTGTCGCGCCGTCGAACAGCGAAAACTTGTAAACCGTTCCGGCAAAGTACAAGCCATAGGACGAAACCGCAGTGGAGCTGTTGGCACGTTCGGCGCTCTCGCGATTGAACCAGGTCACGATCCGGCGATCCGAGACACCGGCGGCGATGACGGCGCTGCGGATCTTGGCTGCGAACTGGGCCTGAAGGCGTGGCTTGGCCGGATTGTCGACCGTGAGGATACGCGCCAGTTCACCATCGGTGGCAGTAGCGAGACTCAGCGCCGAGACTGCGGCCAACAGGCCGAGGCGCGCTCGGCGCAGGACGAAGGCGATCAGCGCCAGAAGACAGCCGCCAAGAAGCAGCGCCCAGACGAGATCGAACCGGACAGCCGCGTCCCACCTCCAGACCGGAATCAGGGCGAGCGCCAGCGCCGCTGCGAGCGCGAGGTCCCTTCTGGCACTGGCGTCGCGTCCAATACCGATCAGCAATGCGCAGAGCGGTACGAAGATCATGAGGAGGTAGCTTGCATAAAAGCGGAATTGCAGGACGCCGCGCTGATGAAACTCTGCCAGCGCGAGGATACCCAAGGCGATGCAGCTGATGAGCAGGAAGCCATCGACCCTGCGATCAGGACTGATGGCCCTGCGAAGCGTGATCGCCGCCAGCACGGTCGCCAGCGTGAGCGGCACAAGAACCGCACGGGGCGCTTCAGGCAGCCAGACAGAAACCGGCAGGGCGAAACTCGAACCCGGCGCGCTGAACATACGCGTGCCGGCTTCGGCGCCGGGTAGAAGAAAGAGGAAGGGGCCGCCCAGCCAAAACGAGA
Source organism: Bosea sp. Tri-49 (assembly GCF_003952665.1). Lineage (NCBI taxonomy): Bacteria > Pseudomonadati > Pseudomonadota > Alphaproteobacteria > Hyphomicrobiales > Alloboseaceae > Allobosea > Allobosea sp. Tri-49. The sequence continues at coordinate 5,829,151 of NZ_CP017946.1, read as the reverse complement.
CCAGCCCAAGCAGGACGAGGCTGCCAAGACCGCCGCAGAACGCTCCCAGCATCGCGATCGACAGGCGACGCCAGCTCTTCGCGCCGGTTAGGAAAATCATGAAGATGGCGGCGCTGGCGAAAATCCCCGGTACCGGATGTGTCGCCACCGCGAAGCCCGCCGCCGCACCGGCAGCGAGCCCACGCACGGCCTCCGATCCATCGAGGTGCCTCGACAAGGCTGCAGCGATCCCGAGCAACGCGAAGGCGCTGGCGAGGCCGTCGACGTAACCCTCGACGAAGCATCGGATCCAGGTCGGGCTCAAGGCGAGGGCCAGAACAAAAATCAGGCGCGAGCTCTGCCGGGGGATGCTCGCCCGGGCCACACACAGCAAGGACCCAAGCCCGATCAGATAGCACAGGTTGACGAGCACCTGCTGCGCTAGAGCTGGCTCGAAGATCCGGTAGCTCAACCAGCCCAGAAAGATAAACGGAACCCGGGTGCTGTGGTAGTTCGCGCCGTAATCGGCAATGTTCTGGACCAGATTCTGGAAGTTGAAGATGTAGAGTCCCGGGTCTACCCAACCCATTGGCGGAAAAAGATTGTACAGGCCGGAATTCAGCGCGAGGAGACAGACCACCGCTAGAACGGCAAACTCGCCCAACCACGACGTATCGGGAACGACCCGGTAGCTTTGGATGCGAGCCGTCTGGTCCAGAGGCAGTTCGCTGGGCGCAATCTCACGTCGCACGAGACACCTGTCCAGCAGACAGCCGTATTCTAGCAATGACGCAGAAGAAATTAATTGTCTTCAGCATCCACCGCGACAGAGTCCCATCGGCTCCCCCCAACTGAATATAGCCTTCAAATGCGCCTTCACTTGACCGTGGGTTCTTTGTGCGCGTGAAATTTTACACGGTGAGCGGTCATAGATTCTCTATCTCCAGACGTCGCTACCATGAGTTCTTATTACAGATGGAGAAGCAGGTGCGGTATCGTCTTCGAATTGATTTTTGCTTTGACCACCAAGCCGCCGCGGTGCTGATTTGCAACCACGTCGTTGTGCACACCGCATTCCTTCGTGAAAAACCTAACTAACGTAACGAATGTTGCCGCGCAACGCCGCCGGCACAGATCGATGGCCACGTCAGCGGCCTGGGCGCGGAGTGTCATCGCGAGCTCGCCATGGCGACCGTCGAGATGAGCCGGCCCTGCTCGCCGCCTTCCTGATGCAAGCGCTCCCCAATACCTCCGCCTGCAAGGACGGGCCTTTTTTCGCTTGGCGCGGTGCGGTGTGGGTTCATTCCTATACCAGGCTGGCGAAAGTCGAGGCCGGCGAACGTCTGGCCGGCCTGGAGGCCCCATCTGATTGGCGGTGGCTAGTGCCGGCTTGTTTAGCCAGTGGCGGCGCCGCGAGGAGTACCTACCACGGGAATCCTCTCGGATGGGTCAGCGGGAACATACTTCAATTTGCGTCCCAATCGTCGGAAGAAGCTCTCGAAGTAGACCGTCGAGATTGTCGCGAGACTGACTGAGACAGCAACCACGCCTATCGCGATCCCAAGATCCCGCCACGAAACAAGAGTCGGCACTTGGTTCGCAATGAAGCCGTGCATCAATCCGTTGACCGCTTGATGATACATATACAGGGGATAAGAGATCAGACCCGCTGCGACGATCCATTTTCCGGTCAGCAAGCGCCTATAAAGGCCGTCAGAGATGTAAATGCGCAGGATCGCGTAGGCGCATCCGGCGGCAACAAACGAATATTGGATGGTCCACGGGGCTCGCCAGATCAAGCCGGTGAGTGTCACAACCAGTAAGAGAGCCAACAAGTCGAGCCAGCGACGCCAGCGCCTCGCCAGAGCGAGCGTATCGGGATTCCGTACCGCCATGGCGACCAAGACACCAAACATAAGGGTGTCCATTCGCGAGGGCGTCGGGAAATAAGCCATGTAGAAATTACCCCACACGGTCCAAATGACAGTTCTGATAATAGGAGCGATCACTACCCCCGAAACGCAAATCAAAAGCACTGTTCGATTGCGGGAAAAGTATACGATTAGCGGGAAAATTAGGTAAAACTGCTCTTCAACGCAAAGTGACCACGTTACGCCAATCCAGAGAGCGCCGGTCTCGCCATAATACGCCATCACGTTGTTATTCATGAACGTGATATAGCTCCAAATCGGCAAGGGATTGAGGAGCAACCATTTGTCCGCCCACGGAGCGTCAAAATAGGGGCGTGCTGCGAGCGCCGCCACATAGGTGGCCAGAAGCAGAAAGTAGACGGGCAAAATGCGAGCCGCGCGCCGCGCCCAAAACACCTTGAAATAGTTTCCGGCTGTTCTGTGATCGATGAGAATCCCGCCGATCAGAAAGCCGGAGAGCACAAAGAACAGATCGACGCCGCCGATAAGGAAGGATGCCACGGCGCCGTGAATGACGGGTTGCCAAGACCCCAGGCTAGGGTTGGTCAACCCAACTCCACAATGCAGCAGAACGACGAGCAGGCAAGCAATCCCCCGGATGCCGTCCAGCTCAGGGACATGCCGATCAGCAAGTTGTTTCAAGGGATGCCCCAGGGAAAACCGTCACCGCGTCCATACCTCATGCGGCCTCTGCTGGCCAGCATGACCCCAGCCGCCTCCGGGTGGCTTTTTCTGTGATTGGAACGCCATGTCTGTCGAGGAAATTCGAGGCTGCGGCAACGGCCTGCGCAAAGCCATTGCCGCACAGCAGGCACAGAGCAGCAAGCCATCGCCTATGAACTGACATTCTGTCCGAGCCATCGGACGCTTGAGGAGGTGCAGCACGACACCCGCGCAGCACGCAAGCCGCAGATGGCGGATTCAGCGATGATGAAGCTGCAGGCTGGCTCGATAATGTCCCACCAGATTCTGAAGTGGGACAAGAAAAGGAGAAGAGCCGTATAAAACAGGCTCATTTGGCCGAATGGCGCTCCCATGGGGAATCGAACCCCAGTTTTCGCCGTGAGAGGGCGACGTCCTGACCGCTAGACGATGGGAGCAGCGCGGCAAGGCCGTCCGTATAATCGGCACGGGCTCACGCTGCAAGCCCTTCGATGCAACCGAACACGAAAAACCTGCGGGCAGAAAAGCGCTGCCCGCAGGATCGTGTTCATCGCCTCAGCCGGCGGCGTGCGAGCGCTCGGCCTGCTGCGCGAGCGCCGGATAGTCGGTGTAGCCCTTGGCATCGCCGCCATAGAAGGTCGCGACATCCGGCGTGTTGAGCGGGGCGTCGAGCCGCAGCCGCTCGGGCAGATCGGGATTGGCGATGAAGAGCCGTCCAAAGGCGATGAGGTCGGCCTCGCCCTTCTCGACCGTCTCGATTGCGAGTTCGCGGTTGAAGCCGTTATTGGCGATGTAGGCGCCGCGGAAGGCCTTGCGCAGCGCCAGGTAATCGAAGGGTAGATAGTCGCGCGCATCGCGCGTCGCGCCCTCGACGACATGGATGAAAGCGATGCCGCGCTTGTCGAGTTCCCCGACGAGATGGCCGAACAGCGCCTGCGGATCGGTATCGCGGGAATCATTGGCCGGGCTCACCGGCGAGATGCGGATGCCGACGCGCTCCTTCGGGAAGACCTTGGTGACCGCATCGATCACCTCCAGCGTCAAACGCACGCGGTTCTCGATCGACCCGCCATAGGCGTCCTGCCGCTGGTTGGAGCCGTCGCGCAGGAACTGGTCGAGCAGGTAGCCATGGGCGCCGTGCAGCTCGATGCCGTCGAAACCGGCCGCCTTGGCGTTCTCCGCCGCCCGGACGAAATCGGCGATGATGCCGGGAATCTCGTCGAGGCTGAGCGCACGCGGCTCCGACACCGCGGCGAAGCCGCTCTCGATATAGGTTTTGGTCTTGGCCAGCACGGCCGAGGGCGCGACCGGCGCCTGGTTGTCCGGCTGCAGCGAGACATGGCTGACGCGCCCGACATGCCAGAGCTGCGCGAAGATCCGCCCGCCCGCCTCGTGCACGGCGTCGGTCACCGCCTTCCAGCCGGCGACCTGCGCATCGCGATAGATGCCGGGCGTCCAGATATAGCCTTGGCCCTGCTGCGAGATCTGCGTCGCCTCGGTGATGATCAGCCCGGCGCCGGCGCGCTGGCGGTAATACTCGACATTGAGCGCGTTCGGCGCATCATCGTGCTTGTTGGCGCGGTTGCGGGTCAAAGGCGCCATGGCGACGCGGTTCTTCAGGTCGAGATCGCCGAGGCGGAACGGCGTGAACAGCTTGGGTGAGGTGGCGAAGGCATGACTCATCGTGGCGATCCTTGTCGCGAGGCGGCCATAAGGCCGGGGGAGACATCCATGGCGCCAGTCACCGTCATGCGGGCCGGAGCCGTCGCCAGGAACATAGGCCACATGGCAGGGATTGGCAGGGGCCACCCTGCCCCGCTCACGAGAAAGCGAAGACACTCTCTTTGCGGATCTCGTTGCGCATGAGCCTTTCCGAAAATCCCGAGGGCGCAGAAAAAACGCTCTCCCTGAGCTGGTTGCGTCGAGGGCGCAGCTGGTTGCGCAGCGGCGCGACGGGTGCCGTCAGCCTCGTCTACCCGCCTTCATGCGTCAGCTGCCGTGCTGCCACGAGCGAGGCGCAGGGCCTGTGCGCCCAGTGCTGGGCCGGGCTCAGCCTGATCGAGCGGCCCTATTGCGAGCGGCTCGGTACGCCGTTCGAGGTCGATCTTGGGCCAGGGCTGATCTCGCTGTCGGCGATAGCCGATCCGCCGGTCTTCGCCCGGGCGCGCGCCGCCTGCCGCTTCGACGGCACGGCGCGCGAGCTGGTGCACCGGCTGAAATATGGCGACCGGACCGAGCTTTCCCTGATGCTCGGGCGGATGATGGCGCAAGCCGGCCGCGAGGTGATCGCTGACGCCGATCTCATCGTGCCGGTGCCTTTGCACCGCTTCCGCCTCTGGACAAGGCGCTTCAATCAGGCTGCGGCACTGGCAGTGACGATCGCCCGCCAGTCGGGACGGCCTTTCGCGCCGCAGGTGCTCACTCGCGTCAAGCGGACGAAGCAGCAGGTCGGGCTGACGCGGGCACAGCGCGCCGACAACCTCCAGGGCGCCTTCAAGGTCCAGCCGGCCATGCGCCCGCAGGTCGAGGGCCGGCGCATCCTGCTCGTCGACGACGTGCTGACCACCGGCTCGACCGCCAATGCCGCATCGCGCGCCTTGCTGCGCGGCGGAGCGAGCGCGGTCGACATACTGACCTTCGCCCGGGTCGTGACGGAAGCGTGACGGCTCCCTATATTGCGAGGCGAAACATTTTTTCAGGACAGGCCGATGCCGCAGGTTACGATCTACACTACGGGCTGGTGTCCCTATTGCCAGGCCGCCAAGGGACTGCTGACCAGGAAGGGCGTCGCCTTCGAGGAGATCGACGTCGATGGCAAGCGGGAGCTGCGCCAGGAGATGACGGCGAAGGCCGGCGGGCGCACCAGCGTGCCGCAGATTTTCATCGACGAGCGCCATGTCGGCGGCTCGGACGATCTGCACGCGCTCGATGCGCGCGGCGAGCTCGATTCGCTGCTGAAGGCGGCCTGAAGGAGACACGCTGATGACCGCGCCACGCTTCACCGCCGCCTGCGTTCAGATGCGTTCGACGCGCGATCCCCAGCGCAATCGCGACGACGCGGTCCGCCTGATCCGCGAGGCGGCGGCGGCCGGCGCGAACTTCGTCCAGACGCCGGAGGTGACCAATCTCTGCGAGCGCGACACGAAGCGCCTGCGCGAGATCAGCCAGAGCGAGGATGGACACGAGGTGCTGGCCGGTTTGCGGGACGCAGCGCGCGAGACCGGCATCTGGCTGCAGATCGGTTCGCTCTCGGTCAGGGCCGGCGAGAAGATCGCCAACCGCGCCTACATGATCGATCCCGCCGGCGAGATCGCCGCGCGCTACGACAAGATCCATCTCTTCGACGTCGATCTGCCCAATGGCGAGACCTGGCGCGAATCCAACACCTTCTCCGGCGGTGACAGGGCGACACTGGTCGAAACGCCCTGGGGCCTGGTCGGGATGTCGATCTGCTACGATGTCCGCTTTCCCTATCTCTATCGCGCCGAGGCCGAGGCGGGAGCCTTCATGCTGACCGCGCCGGCCTGCTTCACACGCCAGACCGGCGAAGCGCATTGGCAGGTGCTGCAACGGGCCCGCGCCATCGAGAACGGCGCCTTCATGGTCTCGGCGGCGCAGGGCGGCCTGCACGAGGACGGCCGCGAGAGCTATGGCCACTCGACCATCGTCGATCCCTGGGGCCGCGTCCTGGCCGAGGCCGGTAACGAGCCCAGGCTGATCATGGCCGAGATCGATCTTGCTCTGGTCGCGGACGCCCGCCAGCGCATCCCGACCCTGCGCCACACCCGCTCCTTCGCGGTCGAAACCCGCAAGGGCGAGCAGCCGCGGCTCGACGCAGCCGAGTGAGCAGGGCAGCAAAACTTGTCGCGGAACGGCCGCGCCCCCATCTGCAGCCGTTACCCGGCTTTGAGTTGAAATGATCCGTTACACCCTGATCTGCGACAGCGCCCACGAGTTCGAGAGCTGGTTCGCGAGTTCCGGCAGCTTCGACGAGCAGGCGAAGCGCGGCTTCGTCACCTGCCCGGTCTGCGACAGCGCCAGGGTCGAGCGCGCCGTGATGGCACCGGCCGTGGCGCGGACCGATCGCGGCCCGCGCCCGGCTGCGCCTGCGCCGGAGGCTGTCGCATCCGCCTCCACTCCCTCCCCTGCCCCCGCCGCCCAACCTGCCGCGCTGATGGGTGAGAAGGAGATGGCGTTTCGCGCCATGCTGACGGCGCTGCACGAGCACGTCGCCGCGAATGCCGAACCTGTCGGCAAGAACTTCGCCGAGGAGGCGCTGAAGATCCATCACGGCGAGAGCAAGAGCCGCGCCATCTATGGCGAGGCTAGCGCCGAGGACGCCCAGATGCTGCACGAGGAAGGCGTCGAGTTCATGCCGCTGCCGCGCCTTCCGGAAGGGCGGAACTAGCGCCGACGCATGCGCTAACCCGCAGCGAACCCACTCTTCCTGCGCAGGTAAACGATCTGGGCCGTCAGGCCGGCGATCAGAATGACGAGGAGACTCGCCTGCGCGCCCAGGAGGAGGAGCGAGTTCAGCTCGGTGACGAAGGGATGGCCATCCGGCACCCGGCGCAGAATTTCGGTGACGGTCGGCAGCATCAACAGGAACGCGCTCAGGCTCAGGCAGATCGTTTCGATGTACCTGCCGGCGCGACCCAAGGCCTGAATCTGGCCGGCGCCATAGCCCGCGAGCAACAGCAGGATGGTGATCGCGCCAATGACATGCCCGACCGGCTGATGCGTGACGACGAAAACCGTCGCGCTGCCGATCAGCATCGAGACGAAGTAGACCGCGCCCGGCTTCGACCGGGGCACGATGCGGCCATGCCGGGCGAACATATACGCGGCTGCCGGGATGGCAGGCAGAGCGCTGAGCGTATGCACCCAGCCTAACGGAGAAATTCCGAACATTGGACAGTCCTTCCTGGAGATCTGGTGTCAGAAGCTAAATCCATCTACCTACTAATTGGTAGACAAATATGTGTAATCACTCCGCTCTCGCCGGAGCTCAATGCCTAGCCGTCAGTCGCTGCAACAGTGGATGGATCACGGCGCCGAACACCTTGGCATCGCCATGCGCGCGCGCCGACAACATGGCTCCATGAATGGCGGCCATGAACATCTCGGCCTCGGCGTCAGCCGTCGCGGCCAGTCGCAGGCTGCCTTTTCCGGCGCCCCGCGTCATGACCGAGCTCAGCCAGGCCGATAGCATCCGAAAATGAGCACGCACTTCGATCACGACCTCGTCGGGCAGGGCCGGCATTTGGCTGGCTAGGAGGGCGCAGACGCAGAACGGCGCAGTCGAGTCGGCAATGCAGGCTTCCCAGAAGCCGGCATAGGCACGCAACTGGCCGGCAGCGTCGGGAATATTCCGCTCCAGCGCGGCGAGCCCCGTTTCGGCCTCTTCCCGATACCGCGCGACGAGGGTGCGGACCAGATCGGTCTTGCTGGGAAAATGATAGTGGATGCTGGCGTTGCGGATACCGATCACCTTGGAGATGTCGGCATAGCTGAAGCCGTGATACCCGCCCGCGACGATCAGTGAGCGCGCGCAAAGGAGGATATCATCAGACCTGTTGGCGACATTCGACATATTCACCTACCTTCTAGTAGGTAAGATAAACAATGCTGCAGTGATTGCAAGCCGGACGATTTTCGTGGTTTGCCCCAGAGAGCCGTCGGGCTTGCAATCCACGTTACGCGGGCATATACCCGCAACCCATGTCGGTTCCCTGCATCTGCACGACGCTGCGCTCGGCCTCGCGCCGGATGATCGCCTTTTATGACGAGACGATCGCTCCGGTCGGGGTCAACATCGCGCAGTTCAGCCTGATGCGCTCGATCGCGCGGGTCGAGCCGGTGACGCTGACCGCGCTCGGCCGCCGCGTCGAGCTCGATCGCTCGACCATCGGCCGCAATGTCCGCGTGCTCGAGAAGATGGGCCTCGTCGCGCTCGGCCGTGGCGAGGATCAGCGCGAGGCCACGGTCACGCTGACCGAGGCCGGACACAAGGTTCTGGAAGACGGGGCTCCCCTCTGGGATGGCGCACAGAAGTCCCTCGACGACCGCCTCGGCGTCGAATTCATGCGACAGCTTCATGTCGCGCTCGATTCACTCTGATTTTCTCATGCATGTGCGGGCATATACCCGCAAAAGGGAGCTACTGATGCCGACAGATCTCGCAGAACCAGTTCAACCGGTCGGCCTCGCCGCCGCCTTCGCCCGCCGCGGCATCCATTATGGCTGGGCCGTGGCGGCGGTGACCTTCCTGACCATGCTGGTCACCGCCGGAGCGGTCGGCGCGCCGGGCGTGCTGATCCTGCCTCTGCAGAAGGAGTTCGGCTGGGCGACCTCCGAAATCTCCTCGGCACTGGCGATCCGGCTCCTGCTGTTCGGACTGATGGCGCCCTTCGCCGCCGCCTTCATGAACCGCTTCGGTGTTCGGCCCGTTGCGATGGTCGCGCTGAGCCTGATCGCCGTGAGCATCCTCGGCTCCTTCGCCATGACGCAGCTCTGGCAGCTGGTGCTGCTCTGGGGCATCGTGCTTGGCTTCGGCACCGGGCTCACCGCCATGGTGCTCGGCGCCACCGTCGCGACGCGCTGGTTCGTGCATCGCCGCGGCCTGGTCGTCGGCCTGCTCACCGCCAGCACCGCTACCGGCCAGCTCGTCTTCCTGCCCTTGCTCGCGGCGCTGACCGAGCAGGTTGGCTGGCGCGCCGCCATGGTCTTCGTGCTCGGCATGATCGCACTCGCCGCGGTCGGCGTGCTCGCCCTGATGCGCGACCGCCCGGCCGATGTCGGCCTTGCCCCCTATGGCGGGACGCAGATCGTGCCGGCACCGGCTCAGCCTGCCAGCCTCGGAGCCATGCTCGCCTCCCCGATCGTCGCGCTGCGCGAAGCCGCGAAGACAAGCACCTTCTGGATACTGTTCGGCACCTTCTTCGTCTGCGGCGCCAGCACCAACGGCCTGGTGCAGACCCATTTCGTCTCGCTCTGCGGCGACTACGGCATGGCGGCGGTCACGGCGGCGAGCGTGCTCGCGGTGATCGGCATCTTCGACTTCCTCGGCACGGTCGGCTCCGGCTGGCTCTCGGACCGCTATGACAGCCGCTGGCTGCTGTTCTGGTATTACGGCCTGCGCGGGCTCTCGCTGCTCTTCCTGCCCTTTACCGACTTCTCCTTCTACGGACTCTCGATCTTCGCCATCTTCTACGGGCTCGACTGGGTCGCGACCGTGCCGCCGACGATCAAGATCGCCGCCGATCGCTTCGGCGACAAGGCGACGCTCGTCTTCGGCTGGGTCTTCACCGGCCATCAGCTCGGCGCCGCCTTCGCCGCCTATGGCGCCGGCTTCAGCCGCACCGTCTATGACAGCTACCTACCGGCCTTCTTCATCGCCGGTGCGCTCTGCCTCTTCGCCGCCGGCTTCTGCATCATGATGCGCGGCAGCGAGGCGAAGCCCGTGCCCGCAGCCGCCTGAACGGAGACCTGACGATGACATCCCTTCCCTATCGCAGCGCCCTGATCGTCGGAGCCGGCTCGGGCATCAGCGCATCGGTCGCCCGCGCGCTTGCCGCACAAGGCATCAAGGTCGGCCTCGCCGCCCGCAATACCGAGAAGCTTGCAGCGCTCGCTGCCGAGACCGGCGCTGCGACGTTCGCGGTCGACGCCTCCGATCCGGCTGCCGTCGCCGGCCTGTTCGAAGCGGCGGAGGCTGGGATCGGCGAGCCCGACATCGTCATCTACAACGCCAGCGGCCGGCTGCGCGGGCCGATCGCGGAGCTCGATCCGGCAGCGGTCGCGCAGGCACTCGCGGTCACCGCCTATGGCGCCTTCCTGGTGACGCAGCAGGCGGCACGGCGGATGCTCCCACACGGACGCGGCGCCATCTTGCTCACCGGCGCAACCGCCGGCATCAAGGGCTTCGCGCTGTCAGCGCCCTTCGCCATGGGCAAGTTTGCCTTGCGCGGCCTCGCCCAGAGCGCCGCCCGCGAACTCGGGCCGAAGGGCATCCATGTCGCCCATTTCGTCATCGACGGCGCCGTCCGCAGCACGCGTCATCCGGACACGGATGACAACACGCTCGACCCGGACGCCATCGCCCAGAGCTATCTCGACGTGCTCAGGCAGCCGCGCAGCGCCTGGTCGCTCGAGGTCGAGCTCCGGCCCTGGGTCGAGAGCTTCTGACGGCCGGTCAGGTCCTCTCCATCGGCGGCACCTTGAAGGTCTCGACCGTCGAGGCGCCGCCGGCCAGCAGCACCTCCCATTCGGCCTCGGCCTTCACCCGCGCCAGGCAAGGTGCGAGCTTCGCCTCGATCAGCCCATGCGGCACGAAGACGAGCCCGTCATCGTCACCGACGACGAGATCATGCGGCTGGACGGCGACGCCGCCGAAGACGATCGGCCCGTTGACGATGCCGCGTTCCATCGAGGACGGGCCGCGCGGCATGATCCAGCGCGAAAAGAAGACGAAATCCGGCCATTGCGAGACCGGCCCGACATCGCGCACGGCGCCGTCGACGACGACGCCGGCAATGCCCTTGCGCCGGGCCGCGCCGCCGAGCAGGTCGCCGATCATCGCCGCATCCTTGCGCCCGCTGGCCGCGACCACGACGACATCGCCGCGCTCGGCGAGGCTGATCGCATGGTGCACCGGCCCGTAATCGGCCGGCTCGCACCAGGCGGTGATCGCCTGGCCGACCAGCCGCTTGCCCGGAGCGAAGGGCCGGGTCGGCCGAATCGCCGGATCGGCATGGCCGATGCCGCCGAGCTGGTCGGCGATCACCGAGCTCGGCACCGCCTGCCAGGCTTCGATCAGCGATTGCGGCAGGCGCGGATGGGCGGGCGTGGCGAGACGGGTCGGCATCGGCGTTTCCTCGGTTTGTTGGTTGTTGGAGTCACGCCGCCCGGCCGGGCCGCTCGGCGAGCAGGCGTTGCACTGCCCGCGCCAGCCGCCGCACGCCCTCGACCAGGACGTCCGGCGGCGAGCGGGTGAAATTGACCCGCATCGCGCTCTTCAAGGCGCCCGAAGGGTCGAACACGCTCGAGGGCACGAAGGCGACGTTCTCGGCCAGAGCGTGAGTATAGAGCGCATCGGTGTCGATCGCCCTGTCCTTGGCGCGCATCCAGACGAACATGCCGCCCGGCGGCACCTCCCACTCGAACCAGTCGGAGAGATGCGCGGCCGCGGCGGCGCACAGCGCATCGCGCCGCTCGCGATAGGTCGCGACGATCTTCGGGATGTGCTGCACCTCGAAATCGCTCTCGATCATCTCGAGCGCGATCGCCTGCGTCAGCAGGCTGGAGGCGATGTCGGTCGACTGCTTGGCCAGCGCCAGCGTCGAAATCAGCGAGGCTTCGGCCACGACCCAACCGACGCGCAGGCCCGGCGCCAGGCTCTTCGACAGCGTGCCCAGATAGATCACCGGCCCGGCATAAGCGCCGTTGGGATGGCGCTGCGCGTGATGGGCGAGAAGGCTCGGCCCCGCCGGCCCGTCGAATTGCAGCGGCAGATAGGGGTCGTCCTCGAGCAGCCAGGTCCCGGCAGCCTCGACCTTGTCGAGCAGGGCCGCGCGCTCATCCTGCGAGACCAGCACACCGGTCGGGTTGGAATAGTTCGGCACGGCGTAGACGAACTTGGCCTGGCGCAGCGCCGCATCCTGCCCCGGCGCCTGCGAACTCCAGTCGAGCTTCTCATAACGCGGCATGCGCGGGCGCCACGCGTCGAGCGCGCCAAGATAGGTCGGGAACTGCGAGAGGATCAGCTCGCCGGGATCGACCAGCGCCTTGCCGACGAGGTCGAGCCCCTGCATCGCCCCCGTCGTCAGCAGCACATTTTCTGGCCCGAACCGACGCCCTGTCGTGGCCGTGAACCGCTCGGCGATCGCCGCCCTCAGCGCCGGCAAGCCTTCGATCGGCCCGTATTCGAGGATCTGCGTGCCCCAGCGCGTCAGCGCCCGCTCCTGCGCCGCCGCGATCGCCTCGACCGGATAGAGCTCGGAGGCCGGCAAGCCCCCGGCGAGGCTGACGACATCGGCGCGCCCGCCGATCGCCATGAATTGCTGGGTGATGCTGTTGCCGGTCGAGAGCCAGCTGGCGAAAGCCGGCCGCCGCGCATCCGATCTCACCATGACGTCTGCACCATCCTCTTTTCGGCCGAAGCGGCCGCTTGTGAAGGTTTAGCACTCTCGAAGCGAGTGAATCCGTGCAATGATCGATCATGTCTTCTAATTGGCGCGATTTATCACCCTCAAATAGAAAACCTGGAGTGAAACTCGCTTATGATCGAATTGGACCGCATCGACCGGAAGATCCTGGCCGCCCTCCAGCAGAATGGCCGCATCTCCAATCTCGACCTGGCCGAAGCGGTCGGCCTCTCACCGACACCCTGTACCCGACGGATCAAGCGGCTGGAGGAGGCCGGCGTCATCGAGGGCTATGCGGCGAAGATCCGCCCGGCGGCGCTCGGCTTTGGCATCTGCGTGATGGTCAGCGTCAAGCTAGCCAAGCAGAGCCCGGACGCCGCCGAGCAGTTCATGAGCGCGATCCGTGACCAGCCGGAGATCACCGAATGCCTGCTGGTCACCGGCAATGTCGACTATCTCCTGCGCGTCTGGGTCAAGGATATCGAGGCGCTGCGCACCTTCATCAGCGAGGCGCTGCAGGCGATCCCCTGCGTCGCCGAGACTTCGACCATGGTCATCCTGGATACGCAGAGCTCGAACCGGCTGCTGAACGTCCCCGGCACAGCCCAGGGCCGGAAGGCGCAACCCGCCCGGTCCGCGCGCGAGGCGGACCGGGACTGATGCTCCTGGCGCTTACTTCGCCGCGACCTTCGCCGGCGCCGCCTTGTGGACGCGGCCATTGCTCATCACGAACAGCACGCGCTGCAATTCGGTGATGTCCTTGGTGGGATCGGAGGCGACCGCGATCACGTCGGCAGCCTTGCCGGGTTCGAGCGTCCCGATCTGCTTCGACAGGTCGAGCAGGTCGGCGGCATCGACGGTCCCCATCCGGATCGCGATATCGGCCGGGATGCCGGCCTTGACCATCAGCGCGAACTCCTCGGCGTTCTTGCCATGCTCGCTGACGCCGGTATCCGTGCCGAAGGCGATCTTGACGCCGCCGCGATAGGCGCGCCCGAGCATGTCGAGCATCAGCGGCCCGACCTGGCGCGCCTTGTCGCGCACCGCCGGCGGCAGGAAGCCCTCCTCGTCCGCCATCCTCACCACCGTCGCGCCGGCGAGCACGGTCGGGACGAGATAGGCGCCGCTCTTCTTGAACAGGGCGATCGACTCGTCGGTGAGATAGGTGCCGTGCTCGATCGAGTCGACGCCGGCCCGCAGCGCCGCATTGACGCCATCGGCGCCATGCGCGTGCACCGCCACCTTGCGCCCCATCGCATGGGCCGCCTCGACGATGCCCTCGAGCTCGTCATCGAACATCTGCCGGCCGGTCCCAGCCGCCGTATTGCTCAGCACGCCGCCGGTCGCGGTGATCTTGATCACGTCGGCGCCGCGCTTGATCTGGTTGCGCGCCGCATGGCGGCACTGCTCGCGGCCATTGCAGATGTTCTCGCCGAGCTCCGGGAAGACGTCGGGCGCAAAGCCATTGATGTCCGAATGGCCGCCCGTCGCCGAGATCGACTGGCCGGCCGCGACGATGCGTGGCCCGGGCACCTGCCCCCGGCGGATCGCGTCGCGCAAGGCGAGCGCCGGCGCCCCGCGCGAGCCGAGATCGCGCACCGTGGTGAAGCCGGCATCGAGCGTGCGCCTAGCGTAGACGACGCCGTCGAGCGCGACGTTCTCGCCGGTCTTCTTGACGCGCTGCAGTTCGGTGTCGCGAGCCCGCTCCGAGGTGATGTGGACATGGGAGTCGATCAGGCCCGGCAGCACATAGCGGTCGCCGAGGTCGACGACGGTCACTGCCTGCGCCGGCGCACCGATGCTGTCTGCAGTGACGAAGCCGTCCTTCAGCTCCTGGATCAGGCTGTTCTTGATGATGATGCTGGTCTTGCCCCGAGCCGGCGTGCCCGGAACGGCGAGCACCGAGCCCGCATGAATGATCGTCCAGCGGTCGCCGGCCGGCGCTTGCGCCAGAGCCGCCGGCGCCAGAACCGCGGTGAACGCGGCGGCGAGCATGATCGCTTTCGACATTGGTTTCCTCCATGGCAGCGACGTCATCGCCACGCGCCATCCTGCCTGTCGGCAGGGCGTTTGCGTCGTATGCGTCGCTTGATCGTTGCGCAGGGTTATCCTTGCGGCTGGGTGCCAATCTGCGAGTGGCCATCGAAACCAGTCAATCGACAGGATGGCCGGGCGAGCATGCCCTGGCCGCAACCCTCACTTGCTTCGCCTTTCAGGAACTCCAGCTCAACCGACCTTCTCCCAATGTCGTAGGCGACGAACCAGCCCACTGGCGTTATCTTCGCTGCAGTGCAACAATCAGTTTGCACGAGCTCAAAGACGGCACGGCAGGGAGCGACCATGAACGCGATCGATCCGCTTCGGAACCAGACCCAGCGCGACAAGGCTTTGCCGCGTGACAAGCCCTGGATTTTCCGGACCTATGCCGGCCATTCCGACGCGACCGAATCGAACAAGCTCTATCGGACCAATCTCGCCAAGGGCCAGACCGGCCTCTCGGTGGCCTTCGACCTGCCGACCCAGACCGGCTACGACCCCGACCATGTCCTCTCGCGCGGCGAGGTCGGCAAGGTCGGCGTCCCCATCACCCATCTCGGCGACATGCGGGCGCTCTTCGACCAGATCCCGCTGGCGCAGATGAACACCTCGATGACGATCAACGCGACGGCAGCCTGGCTGCTCTCGCTCTACATCGCCACTGCCGACGAGCAGGGCGCCGACCGCGCCGCCTTGCAGGGCACGACCCAGAACGACCTCGTCAAGGAATACCTGTCGCGCGGAACTTACGTCTTCCCGCCACGGCCCTCGATGCGGCTGACCACCGACATCGTCGTGTTCACGGCGCGCGAACTGCCGAAATGGAACCCGACGAACGTCTGCTCCTACCATCTGCAGGAGGCCGGCGCCTCGCCGGTGCAGGAGCTCTCCTTCGCGCTCGCGACCGCGATCGCCCTGCTCGACTCGATCAGGGCCCGGCCCGAGGTCGCGCCCGAGGAGTTCGGCAGCGTCGTCGGTCGCATCTCCTTCTTCGTCAATGCCGGCATGCGCTTCGTCACCGAGCTCTGCAAGATGCGGGCTTTCGTCGATCTCTGGGACGAGATCACACTGAAGCGCTTCAACGTGCTGGAGGAGCAGCATCGCCGCTTCCGTTATGGCGTGCAGGTCAATTCGCTGGGACTAACCGAGCCGCAGGCCGAGAACAATGTCTACCGCATCCTGATCGAGATGCTGGCGGTGACGCTCTCGAAGAAGGCCCGTGCCCGCGCCGTGCAATTGCCGGCTTGGAACGAAGCGCTTGGCCTGCCTCGTCCCTTCGACCAGCAATGGTCGCTGCGCATGCAGCAGGTGCTGGCCTATGAGACCGACCTGCTCGAATTCGGCGACATCTTCGATGGTTCCCGCGAGGTCGACGCCAAGGTCGAGGAGCTGAAGGCGGCTGCTCTGGAAGAGCTGGCGAAGATCGACGCCATGGGTGGAGCGCTCGCCGCCGTCGAGAGCGGCTACATGAAGATGGCGCTTGTCGAGAACGGCGCGCGCCGCATCGAGGCGATCGAGCGCGGCGAGCAGATCGTCGTCGGCGTCAACAAATTCACCACCAGCGAGCCCTCCCCGCTCTCGGCCGGCGAAGGCAATGTCGTCACCGTGCCGGATTCAGTCGAGATCGAGGCGGTCGGCCGGCTCAAGGCCTGGCGCGCTGCGCGAGACGGCAAGGCAGCGGAGGTTGCGCTCGCCGAACTCGGCAGCGCCGCCAAGGAGGACCGCAACGTCATGCCGGCCTCGATCGCCTGTGCCAAGGCCGGCGTCACCACCGGCGAGTGGGCGCAGACCCTGCGCGAGATCTTCGGCGAGTATCGCGCCCCGACCGGCGTCGACACGACCAAGCTCGGCGACGATGCCGGGCTCGCCACCGTCAAGGCAGCCGTCGCCCTGGCAACCGAGAAACTCGGCAGGCCGCCGCGCTTCCTCGTCGGCAAGCCTGGACTCGACGGTCACTCGAACGGCGCCGAGCAGATCGCGGTGCGCGCCCGCGATGCCGGCATGGCGGTAAGTTATGGCGGCATCCGCCAGACGCCCGAGGAGATCGTGACGCAGGCGCAGGAGACTGAGGCCGATATCATCGGACTCTCCATCCTCTCCGGCTCGCATCTGCCGCTGGTGCGCGACGTCACCGCGCGCCTGCGCGTCGCCGGCATGGATGTGCCTGTCGTCGTCGGCGGCATCATCCCGCCGGATGATGAGAACGCGCTGAAGAACATGGGCGTTGCCAGGGTCTATACACCCAAGGATTTCGCCCTCGACGGCATCATCGCCGACGTCGCCGGGCTGGCGGCGAAGGAGCGCTGAGAGCCGACAGCCTTCCGCAGCTTCCGGCTCATGCGAAAAGCGCTCAGGGTTTCCCAAGCGCGTGCGGACGACTATCGTCCGGGACTGCTCGGTCGTGCCCGCTTCTCGCGGCGCCGGTCCGTGCCTGAAGGCGGTCGTCGGCAGGGCCGCGAGGGACCCGCTTGAGGAGAGGAAGAAGCGCATGCCCGCATGGCTGCAGACCAATTTGACCGGGACCAGGATCCGCGCCGCCTTCGTCGGCGCTATGAGCCTTGCCCTTGGGGCTCCCGCCGCAGCCCAGACGATGGGCTTCGATCCCAGCGACTTCGGCAAGGTCAGCATGCCGCGGCGGCAGAGCACCGGCGACGCCGCAACCCATATCGAGAACAACAAGGGCGCCTTCGAGCCGATCGCCGAGCTCGATCAGCGCGACCCGCTCGCCAGGATGGCCAAGCCTGTCGGGCGCATCGACATCCTGCTGAAGGACAACAAGACCGGCAAGCAGTCTGGCGCCCATTGCACCGGCGAGTTGCTGCCGGGCGACTATGTCCTCACCAACCATCACTGCCTGCCGCAGGGCGGCGAGATGACGCCGGTGCGCGCTATCATCGTCATGGATTTCCTGACGCAGGACGGCAAAGGCGCGAAGGTCTTCGAGCTCGACCCCAAGCCGGTCGAGTTCAACGCCAATCTCGACTACGCCATCGCCAAGGCGAAGGGCAATCCGACCGCGACCTATGGTTCGGTCAAGCTCGCAGCGACGCCGACTGGCGGCGCCCCCTCGCTGATGGTCATCCACCACCCGGCCGGCCGGCCCAAGGTGATGAGCCGCTTCCGCTGCATGGCGACGCGCCAGCAGGGCGATGCGGCCGAGATGCGCCATCGCTGCGACACGCTCGGCGGCTCGTCCGGCTCGCTGCTCTACAACGCCGGCAATGCCGGCGTCGCCTTGCACAAGCAGGGCGGCCTCGCTCCCAATGATCCCAACAGCTACAACACCGCGACCAGCATGACCGCGCTGCTCCAGGCCAGCCCCCTGCTGCGCAAGATGGCCGGCGCGGGTGGGCAGGCCCCGGCTGCGGATGGCGGCGGCTCGGTCGCCTCGGGCGGCGGACAGGACGACCAGCCGAGCTCGACCGAGCGCAGCGCGGTGCGCGGCTCCGACAATCTCGACACCGACGGGATGAACTCGCTGCTGAAGAACTGAGCCCGACGGCTGCCGTCATTGCGAGCGCAGCGAAGCAATCCAGGGGGACGTAGAGCTCGGCCGCCCCTGGATTGCTTCGTCGCTACGCTCCTCGCAATGACGGATTTCAGCCCCGCTCGCCGTGGCTGCGCCCGTAAGGGCTGCGCTGCGGCGAATGCCAACCGGCGAGCGCGGCCGGATCGGCCTCGTAGATTTCGACCTTGATCGGGTGGCAGCGCGCGACATCGCTCGAATGCGTCTGGCCGCAATCGCCGCCCGGGCAGGCCGAGATCGCCCCGAGCAGGTCGATCTCAGCAAAGAGCTCGAGGAAGTCGCCCGGCCTGACCGGGCTCGCCTTCATGAAGTACTGGTGCGTGTCCCGGGTGAAACCGGTGCACATGAAGACGTTGAGCACGTCGTGGACATGGTGCTCGACCTCCCGCGCCGGCAGCCCCCTCGCCTGTCCCAAGGCGCGGGAGAGGTTGGAATGGCAGCAATGGTGATAGTCGCCGCCATCGCCGAGCAGCCTGTGGGTATAGGGATCGCAGCGCGTGCCGATCACGTCGTGGACGCCGGCGCCGTCCTGGTCGAAGCCGTACCAGCCGAGCGTGTCATGGGTGATCGTCGCCATCGGCCGCAAATGCGGCAGGTTGCTCCAGAGCCGGTCGCCGGTGCCGACATGGGTCGCGTGCAAAGCTCGCGTCTTGCCGCTGAAGAAGCGCTCGTCGAAATCGTCGGCGTTCCACAGATTGAGATCGCCGACCTGCGGCCCCTCGATGCTGACGACGCGAAAGAAATGGCCTTTCGGCACATGGAAGCTGCCGGCCTCGCGCGGCGGCACGATGATCTCGTCGCGCTTGGTCAGGGTCTGGCGGGCTCGTTGCAGCATCGCCATGTCGGCGCCGGGCAGGCTGCCATTGGGATAGACCACGACCGGCGGTCTGGCCCGCCTCTCGGCCGCATCGGCGGGAATGGTGACCTGCGAATCCGTCGTCATGGCCTGCTCCGCCAGCTCGCTTTTTTATGGATGTCCTGTCGGCACCGGAGAACCCGGCCCGGATCGCCCGAAGCTAGACCAGCCCGTTCGTCTTGAGCGTCTGGTAGGCCTTGAGGATTTCCTGCAGCCTCCCCTCGCGCGAGCGGTCGCCGCCATTGGCGTCGGGGTGGAAGCGCTTCACCAGTTCCTTGTAGCGGGCCTTGATGGCGGCGCGGTCGGCGGTCTCGTCGAGATCGAGCGTTTCCAGCGCCTTCTTCGCCAGCACGCCGACGCGCGATTCAGCCCGCTCCTGCTCGCGGCGGGCACGGCCACGGAACAGGTTGAAGGCGTCCTGCACATCCGCTCCGTCCTGCTCGCTGGGACCACGCCCGCGCTGCGCCATCCGGGCGGCGCTGGCATTGACGCCGAGTTTCCAGGTCGGCCGATGGCCGATCTCCTCCTGCTTGGCGTAAGCCGCGAGCGCCTCGTCGTTCATGCCGGAGAAGTAGTTGTAGGTGGCGTTGTAGGCCTTCACATGCTCGAGGCAAAACTGGAAGAACTTGCCTTCCTTGCCGCGCCCCATCGGCGCGCGGAATTCGCCCAATTTGGTGCAGCCGGCGTGGTCGCAATGGCGCGCATCGGCCTCGACCACCTCTTCCGCCTCGGAAGGGCCGATCCTGATCCGGTCGAAAAGGCGCGAGTTGAAGTTCATCGTCTCATGGTTATGCGGGCGGAACGCTGCATCGACAAGCCGGCTGCTGCGCGGATCACTCTGCGCCTGCAGCAAGCAAATCGCCTCGGCGACAGCTTGGCCCTGATTGCTTAAGGAACCCGGCTCAGCCGAAACGGCCGGAACCTTCACCAAAATAGTGTTTCCGCGCTCGAAACTCAACGGCCACAGGCAAGATCGCCCCCGGCCGCAATCGCGAGTTTGGTCCGGTGAGGCACGCGATAGATCGGCGCCTCGCCGGAAGCCGAAGCAGTTTCCACCACGCCGACGCCGACATGAGAGCCCGGAGAATCCGGCTCCAATGAGGCGGCGATGACATTGGCGCCTGTTTGCGTCATTGGCACGAAGACGGCGTTGGCCGGGACCTCTATCCGGCGTGGCCGGAGTTCGACCTTCACCGCCTGGTCCGGATTGATGTTCTCACGGTCGATCTTCTTCACCGGTCCCTTCTGCTCGACCATGAAGGCCTCGACTTCGAGCGTCGCGGGGCTGCCGAGCGCGCAGGTGGCGATGCCCTTGAGCCTGAGCGCATCGAGCGCCGCCTGCCCCGCCGGCAGGACAAGGTAGCCCTCCGGCCGCACCCGGCTGCTCGTCACCGTGACCTTGCGCGAGTCGCGGAACTCGACCGGGGTCGGCATGTCCGCACCGGTCGCCGGATCGACGAGCGGTATCGCGACCGTCTCCGTCGCAATGCGATGACCGACAATCAGCTCGCCCTGATTGCGCGCCAGCTCCGCCCGCGCCGCCTTCACCGCCTCCAAAACGGCCTTGTCGTTAGCCGCCACCGTGTCGAGCACGGCGCGCGAGATCACGTAATGGGTCGCGATCCGGCGCTCCAGATTCTCCAGCTTCAGGCCGACCCCGCGTGTCTCGATCAGGAAGGAGACCGCGCCTGAGAGCCCGAACAGGTTGCGCGCGATCCCCGGCGCATTGCCGCCCATCGAGACGAGCTTGTCGTCCTTGCGGTAGCTCGTGGTGAAGTACCAGAACGAGGAAAGCCCTTTCTCCGCCATCGCCTTGTCCATGGCTGGCTTGATCAGCTCGGCGGCGATCCGCGTCGTCGGCTGCGGCACGGCCGGATTGGTGGCGTAGAGGATCATCGCATCGGCGGCATTGAGTCCGCCGAACTTCTCCAGCCAGCGATTGGCGACCGAGAACTCGTGTACGTCGACAATCACATCGGCCGGCAATTCGGCGAGCTTGGCGTGCAGTGCCCGCGTCTCCGGCAGGGTCAGCAGCAGATGGTCGCGGTTGAGGTCGAAGCCGCTGGCGCCGGGTCGCTTGTCGGCGGCAGCGCCATCCGGATTGCTGCGCGGCACGATCACCACCACGAGCTTGTCGAGCACGGCGCCGAGGGGGCCCAGCGCCAGATCATGCGCCAGCGCCAGCATCGCCTCGGCCCCAGCCGGCTCATTGCCGTGTTGCTGGCCGACGAACCAGACGATCGGTCGCCCCAGCGCCTTCAGCGCCGCGGGATCCTTCAGCCCTTCCTTGGAGAAGATCAGATAAGGCAGATCGCGCCCTTGCTGCGATTGGCCGAGCGAGCCGAGCACAACCCGGTCAGGGACCTTGGCGGCGAGTTCAGCGACGAAGGCGTCGAGCTCGGCTTGCGTCGTCAGGCCCGGCGTCCCGCGCGTCAGCGCCGGCGTCGCGAGCGCGATCGGCACCGGCTTGTAGCGCGCCAGCACTGCCTCGCTCTGCTTGTAGTCGGCAACACGCCCTTCGTCTTGCGCCAACACCGGACTTGCAGCGACGGAAAGAGCCAGAGCGAGCATGCGCCAGATCATCATCATCGCCTCCACGCGAAAGACGCGTATCCGCCCTGCCCCCGAGGGACTATGAGACTGCCCCGGAACCGGAGCAAGCAGCTCCAATGAACCCGATAGGAACCCGCATGCCGACCATGGCCGACCGGATCGCCGGCAAGCTCACCGCTCGGCTCGCGCCCGAGCATCTCAAGGTCATCGATGAATCCCACCAGCATCACGGCCATGCCGGCTGGCGCGAAGGCGGCGAGACGCATTTCCGCGTCGAAATCGTCTCGCCCGCATTCACCGGCAAGAGCCGGCTCGAGCGGCACCGCCTGGTCAATGCGGCGCTCTCCGAGGAACTCGCCGGCAGCGTGCACGCGCTGGCGATTGTGGCGCGCGCGCCAGGAGATGCCTGAGCCTCAAGCGGCCTTCCGCTCCGGCGTCGCCAGATAGATCGCGGTCGAGACGAGCAGCAGAGCGGCAAAGCCCCAGTGCATGTTGGCGAAAGCCTGTGCCGCGTCGCGCCCTACAGTTCGCTGCGCCGCGACGAACCAGCCGGAGCCCCACTGGATCAGTCCCGCCCCGGCAATGAACAGGAAATTGATGAACGTCATGCCGCGCCCGACCAGATGCTCGGGGAAGAACACCCGCGCATGCGCCATCAGGATCGCGTAGGTGAAGCCCGTCGCCCCGACGAGCGCAAAGAGCAGGATGGCGCCGGCCAGCGACTGCGCACCGATCAGCGCCAGCAGGCAAAAGCCAATCCCGGTCGCCACGGTTCCCCAGGCGACCAGCGCCTTGCTGCGACCGGCCCGCTTCTGCAGCGCGCCATAGGCGAAGGCGCCGACGATCATGGTCGTCGCCATGCCGAGCGTCGCATGGCCGGCGGCGATACCGTCGAGCCCATGCACCTGCGTCATGTAAGGAGCGATCCAAAGACCCCGAGCCGTCGCGATGATTGCGTAGCCCACGAGGGTAATCGGCGCGAGCAGCCAAAGCGGCCCGATCGCGACGATGCTCTTGAGGCCCTGCAGCAGCCCCTCATGCTTGCCCGAGGCGTCGGTGACCGGCGGCGGATCGCGCACCAGCGCCGCGGCGAGAATAGTTGCGAGCAGGAATGCCACGGCGAAGGCGAGCATGGTCGGGCGCCAGCCATAGGCCTGCGCAGCCAGGGCCAACGGCGCGGCGCCGACGAGATTGCCGAGCGAGCCGAGGCCGATGAAGATCGAGGTGAGCAGGCCGAAGCGCGCCGGCGCTTCAGTCCGCGCGAACAGATAGAGCGACGACATGAAGATCGGCGAGCAGCCGATCCCTACCAGCGCCATCGCTGCCGTTGCGGTCGTGGGATTGCCGGCCTGCGAGAACAGGAAGGCGCCGACGCTGCCGATCGCCATGGTCGCCGCCACCGTCCGGCGCGGCCCTATCCGGTCGAGCGCCCAGCCAACCGGGAACTGCGCCAACGCGAAGGCCATGAACCAAGCGGCCCCTAACAGGCCGAACTCGGCCGGCCCGATGCCAAGATCCCCCATCACCGGCGCGGCGATCACGCTCAGGAAGGAGCGATAGAAGATCGACAGCACATAGGCCGGCAGCAGCGCGAAGAAGATGATCACGCCGTTGCTCCGGCCAGTTTCAGGACGGCCGCCGACATGAGTTCGTCGGCAGCCCTTTGACTCACTTCACTCGCTCGAGCACCGAGACGTAGTTCGCGACCGCGGCACCGCCCATGTTGAAGATGCCGCCGAGGCGGGCATCCTTCACCTGCATGCCTTCCGGCGCCTCGCCGACGAGCTGCATGGCCGAGAGAACGTGCATGGAGACGCCGGTCGCGCCGATCGGGTGGCCCTTGGCCTTGAGACCGCCGGAGACGTTGACCGGCAGCTTGCCGTCCTTTTGCGTCCAGCCCTCCTTGATGGCGCGAGCGCCGTCGCCTTCCTTGGTCAGGCCCATCGCCTCGTATTCGAGCAGCTCGGCAATGGTGAAGCAGTCATGCGTCTCGACGAACGAGAGATCATCGAGCGCGACGCTCGCCTTGGCCAGCGCCTGCTGCCAGGCGAGCGCGCCAGCCTCGAACTTCAGGATGTCGCGGCGCGACAGCGGCAGGAAGTCCTGGACATGGGCCATGCCGCGGAAGCCGACGGCGCGGCGCATCGTCTTGGCGGTCTCTTCATCAGCGAGCACGAGTGCAGCGGCGCCATCCGAGACCAGCGAGCAGTCGGTCCGCTTCAGCGGTCCGGCGACGTATGGGTTCTTTTCGCTCTCCTCGCGGCAGAAGGCGTAGCCGAGATCCTTGCGCATCTGGGCGTAAGGGTTGTCGACGCCGTTCTTGTGGTTCTTGGCCGCGATCATGGCGAGCGCGTCCGACTGGTCGCCATGGCGCTGGAAATAGGACGAGGCGATCTTGCCGAAGACACCGGCGAAGCCGCCCTGCACATCGCTCTCCTGCACGAGATAGGAGGCTTTCAGCAGGTTCTTGCCGATCTCCGGGCCAGGCGTCGTGGTCATCTGCTCGACGCCGACGACGAGCACCACCTTGGCGGCGCCGGCCTTGATGGCGCGCACGCCCTGATGAACCGCGGCCGAGCCGGTGGCGCAGGCGTTCTCGACACGCGTCGCCGGCTTGAAGCGCAGCGCCGGATCGGCCTGCAGCACGAGGGAGGCAGTGAAGTCCTGGGCCGAGAAGCCGGCGTTGAAATGGCCGAGCACGATCTCGTCGACCTGGTCGGCGGTGATGCCGGCATCGACCAGCGCGTCGGTCGCGACGCGCACGATCAGGCTCTCGACCGTCTCGGTATCCTGCTTGCCGAAGGGGGTATGTGCCCAGCCGACGATTGCAGCGCTCATGGCCTTCTCCTCACTAATGTGCAGATACACAGTATCTGCCTCTGCGCACGTTCGGCTGCAAGCCAGCATGCGCGCACTTCTCCCGTGCGTGGAAAGGCCAACGGAAGCTGGGTCAAGTCAAGCCGGATAGGACGCTGTTCAGGCAAGCGGGGACCGCCCCTGCAATCAGGGCATGGCGATCGAAGCCGAGACCTGACGCTTTGTGGCTCGAGCGAAGCCGGACACGCTCAACGCAGGCGCTTCTCGACCGTCGACAGAGCTCTGTCCTTCCGGCATGTCGCCAAGGACTGCCCTTTGGAGGAAAAGATCTCGAGAATCTTCTTCTCCGCGGCGTCGACCTTCACCGTCAGGCAGGCGCAGCCATAGCCGTAATTGCCATTGCCCTGCCTGCGCAGTTCTCCGGTCTTATAGACCGGGGGCCAGTCGCCTTCCGCTTGATAATCACCCTGGATGGCGACCGTCCATCGACCATCCTTGTCGTGAAGCCAGGCATTGCCCGGGCTCGGATTGTCGAACCAGCCGCAGCGCTGCTCGCGTCCCGGCTGCTGCGCCGTCGCAATGCCGACTCCGAGACCGAGGGTCAGAGCAGCCGCAACGGCCGCGGCGAGCCATTGGCGGCTCACTGGAAGAATCTCGACTGACCGGAGAACCGTTCGCCTGGCAGCGGCATGCCGGCGAGGCTGGAATCGATCGGCGGCGGGAACTTGCCCGGCCGCTGCGGCCCCGCCGCCAGCAGGATCGCCTCGAACTTTTCGGCGATCTCGGCGATTTCGACAGCCCGGTCCTGCCCGTTCACCATGGCGCGCGCGCCGACATAGTTGCGCGACTGCCCGCTGAAATACCTCGAGAATGTGCGGCCATTGGCGAAGCCGAAACCGGTGCGCATGCCATGCGACATCAGAGCATAGGCCGTGGCGGGAGCCTTCACCGATTCCGGGTCCAGCAGCAGATCGAGGCCTTTGCCGAGCGCAATCCCGGCCTTGATGTAGTTCGACCACCAGGTCAACTGAACATAGCCGCGGCCGTAATAGGCGTTCTCGACGCCGGTATCGTTCGTATAGACCTTGGCCGCCGCTCCGCCATCGGGCGAGCCCATCACGGCGCCCTTGGTCAGATTCGAGATATTGCCGGTCGTCGTGACCTTGAACTGATCGCCATCCTGCTCGGTGATACGAACGCTGCCATCCGCGAGCTTCGCGACCTTGACCGGCTCGTGATAGTCTTTCTTCTTGCCATGGCCGACCTCATCGATCGGTGCCATCACCATCAACCATGTTTGGCGCTTGAGCATCACCGGCTTCCCCGCCTTGTCGACCAGCGGCTTGCCCTTCTTGTTCTTGGCGGGCACGAGCTGATCGAAGCGGTTCGTCGTCTCGATCAGGACGGTAGCCAACATGTAGGCGGCCCAGCGAACATCGGTGATGTTGACGTCCCGACTGATCAGACGCAGCAAGACGAGCGCGTTGGGAATCGTGTTGGCGATCTGCGGCCTCTTGCCGAAGCGCTCCCTGAATTCCTGCTCAAAGATGCGTTCGTCGTAGGTTCCAACGTAATGATAGTTCGTCGCCATCATCCATCTCCGCAGGCCCGTCGTCCGGAAGCGGTAGGAAGCGACTGCGACAAATCCGTGTCTCGGTTTTTAAATCGCCAGCAGAAGTAGAGCGCCGACGCCGGCGACGATCATCGCCATGCCGGTAAGCTCGCGCCAGCTCGTGCCTTCCGAAAAGATCCGGCGCGAGGCGATCTGCGCCAGCGGCACCTCGACCAGCCCGAGCGTGCGCACATTGGCCGCCGTCGTCAGCGAGAAGCCGATGAACCAGCATTGCGAAGCGGCCGCGCCGAGGAAGCCGGCAGCGAGCGAGCGGCGCCAGTTGCGCAGGCTGAGCATCAGCGCCGGCCGGTTGGCGACGAGCATGTAGAGCGTCAGGGTCAGCGTCTGCATAGCCAACCCGAGCGCCAGGATGGTGGTCGCCCGCATCAGGAAGTGCCCCTCCGGCAAGGCCTGGATCGCACCACGGAAGCCGATCGCCGACAGCGCGAACGCCGCGCCGGCGCCGATCCCAAGCGCTGCCGGGCGCAGGCCCGCCGCGCTCAGCTTGTCGCCCGGCTTCCACGACATCAGCACCACGCCGGCGGTGGCGACGACGATCGCTGCGAACTTCGCCCAGCCCAGTGCATCGCCGAGCAGCACTGTGCCGAAGAGCGCGACCTGCACCGGCTCGGTCTTGGTGTAGGCAGTCGTCACCGCAAAGGAGCGTTCGCGCATCGCGGCCAGCATCAGTGCCGTCGCCAGGATCTGGGTCAGCGCACCGAAGACCGCGAAGCCGAAGGAGCGGAGATCCGGCATCGGCGGTGGGCTGCTGCTGGCGAGGCAGACGAGGAGGAGGAAGATCAGCGCGAAAGGCAGCCCGAACAGGAAGCGCACCTGCGTCGCGCCGACGACACCGATCACCTCGGTCAGCGAGCGCTGGGTCAGGTTGCGCGCGGTCTGCAGCATCGAGGCGGCAAGCGTCACCGGTATCCACAGAAGGCTGAGACTCACGCGCTGGCATCCCGAAGAAAAAGCATCGTGGATGCTTTGTACCGCAGCGCCCCGCTAGGCAAATCGCCCGATGAGGGGTAGGTATGCGTCATCAGCGAGGCAGGATTGTCGCCCGCCGTCTCGAAAATGCCTCAAGCGTCGCGTTGAAGCCCTCGACCCCCGCCAAGACAGGTTCAGACCTCTGCCGATGATCTCGTTCCGCCTCGCCGCCGGCGCCACGTTCGCCTCGCTCCTCACTGTTGCCGCTCCGGCTGAAGCCGGCACGAGCGTAGTGGTCGACGCCTCGAGCGGCGCGGTGCTGTCGAGCGAGAGCCCGACCCAGGCCTGGCATCCGGCCTCCACCACCAAGATGATGACGCTCTACCTCGCGCTCAAGGCCGTGCGCGAGGGCAAGATCGGACTGGAGACCGCGATCCCCGCCTCGAAGCGGGCCGCCAGCCAGCCGCGCGTCAAGGTCTACATCAAGGCCGGCCAGGAGATCACGCTCGACAACGCCATGCGTATCATGATGGTGAAGTCGGCCAACGACATCGCCTATGTCATCGCCGAGGGCGTCGGCGGTGATGTCGAGACCTTCGTCTCGATGATGAACGCCGAGGCGCAGCGGCTCGGCATGCGCGACACCCATTTCACCAATCCCAACGGCTGGCACCATCCCGACCAGCAGACCAGCGCCCGCGACCTTGCCGTGCTCGCCATGGCGCTAATGAACGAGTTCGGCCAGTACTCCGACTACTGGAACACCGGCGCGGTCCAGCTCGGCAAGCAGGTGCTCAACAACACCAATGGTCTCGTCGGCCGTTATTACGGCATCAGCGGCATGAAGACCGGCTTCGTCTGCGCCTCCGGCTTCAACGTCGTCTCGACCGCCTCGCGCAATGGCCGCACCCTGATCGCCGTTGTCCTCGGCGCCAATTCGGGCGCGGAGCGCACGGTCAAGGCAGCGCAATTGCTTGATGACGGCTTCGGCAAATGGGGCGGCTTCGGCGGCAGCATCTCCAGCATGCCGGCCGGCAATGGTGGGCGCGCCTACAGCATCTGCGACAGTGTCCGCCGCGGCGGCCACGCGCTCGGCGACGATGCCGAGACCTCCGGGCCGATCAGCTTCATCTCGACGAACCACGGCGTCGGCGGCAATGCCGAAGGCACCTCGGATCGCTTTGCCGTTGCGATGTCCCAGGGTGGCGCCTCCGGCTCGGTGCTGACCCGTTCACCTTCCGGCCGCATCACACTCGGCCCGCGCGTCAAATTCGATCCCGTCCAGGTCTCCTTTGGCCGCTCGCCCGGCTCGGCCTCGGCGCCGCTCGCCGCCAATGCCGTGGCCAAGCCCGATACCCAGGTCGCGCGCGAGACGATCCAGCCCGGCGCACCTGTCGCAGCCGGGCTCGTCGCCGGCAGCCGCACCTTCTCCGGCAATGGTGCGATCCCGCCTTCCTCCTCCGCCTTCGCGCCGGTCGCGCCGACGCCGGAGGAGCGCCCGGCTGCCGCCGCGCTCGGCTCCGGCCCGATGCGCCTGCAGGGCGCGATCCAGCCTGGTGCTGCAACGCCTGCAAGCCTGCGCCCCGGTGCTGCAGCCGGCATCAAGGCCGCGAACAAGCCCGCCGCAAAGCCGCTGCTGACCAAGCCGAAGCAGGAGAAAGCAGCTCCAGCGCAGGCAAAGCCCAGCCAGGCCCAGGCCAAGCCGCTCGCCAAGCCGCCAGTCCGACCGGGCGCGAAGCCGACTGCCGCCAAGCCCGACGCCTGATCCCAAAACGCCGACCGGGGACTGCAACGTGGAGCGCAGTGCGTCCTCGGTCCAGCAAGGCCTTGCGCTGGCGCTCGCCTCTGCCGCCGCCTTCGGCACCAACATCGTCAGTGCCCAGCTCGCCGGCCACGCCGGGCTGAGCGGCCCGCTCATCGTCTTCTATCGCGTCTTCCTGATGCTGGCGCTCGTCGTAGGTGCGACAATCCTCTGGCGCGCCAGCCTTGCCGTGCCGCGCCATCGCTGGCCGGCGCTCGCCCTCTTCGGCGTCAGCACGGCGCTGACCGCCTGCGCTTATCTCTCCTCGGTCGCCTTCCTGCCGATCACGGTGGCGGCCGTGGTCTTCTATACCTTTCCCATCCTGATCGTGCTGACCGAGCCGCTCTTCACCCCGGTCCGCTTCAGCCTCGACCGGGTGGTCATCGCGCTCGTCGCCTTCCTCGGCGTGGCCATGGTGGTCGGCCCCGACTGGCACGGGCTCGATCCGCGCGGGCTCGCACTCGCGCTCGCCGCGAGCGTGCTGGCTGCGGTGCAGTTCTTCTCGGCGGCACGCTGCGGCGACACCGGAACCTTGCCGAAGCTGTTCTGGTCGCATCTCGTCATCCTGCCGGTGACGCTCGCGATCCTCGCCCTCACCGGCCTCTTCCAATCGCCTTCGGCCCTGATGCTCGCGCCGATCGCGGTCGCCATCACCATAGGCGGCTACCTGATCGGCTTCCTGCTGCAGGTGCTCGCGCTCGCCCGCGTGGCGCCCGGCCCCGCCGCCCTCGCCTTCTGCGCCGAACCGGTCTTCGCCGTCGCAATCGCCGCAATCTTCCTCGGCGAGCGCGTCGGCTCACTGCAATATGCCGGCGGCGCCCTTGTCGTCGCGGCGATCATCGCCAATGTAATACTGGAACAAAAGCGAGCCCGCCGGCTGCCAGCGGTGGCCGCGCCAGGAACCTGAAGCGCATGTCCGACCGCCCCGCGCCAATTCCGCTCACGCTGCTGACCGGCTTCCTCGGCGCCGGCAAGACCACTCTGCTCAATCGCCTGCTGAAGGATCCGGCGCTCGCCGACACGGTGGTGCTGGTCAACGAATTCGGGGAGATCGGCCTCGACCACCTCTTCGTCGAGGGCATCGAGGACGGCATGATCCTGCTCGCCTCGGGCTGCCTATGCTGCACCATCCGCGATGACCTGATCGTCACGCTCGAGGACCTGCTACGCCGGCTCGACAATGGCCGCACCGCCCCGTTCAAGCGCCTGGTGATCGAGACCACCGGCCTCGCCGACCCGGCGCCAGTCCTCAACGTGCTGATCAACCACCCCTATCTCGCCATGCGCTTCAAGCTCGACGGCGTCGTCACGCTGGTCGATGCGGTCAACGGCATGGCGACCCTCGACGCCCACCCGGAGGCGCTCCGGCAAGTGGTCGCCGCCGACCGGCTCGTGTTGACCAAGGCCGACATCGCGACCGATGCTCAGGCTGTCGACGCGCTGCGCAAGCGTCTCGGCGAGCTCAATCCCGGCATTGCCATCCTCTCTCCCGATGCCCCGGCCGAGGCGCTCGTCGGCGCCGGCCTCTACGACATCGCCGAGCGACCGGAAGAACTGCGCCGCTGGCTCGCGGCCGAGGTGCTGGACAGCCATGATCACGATCACGACCATCACCACGATCATGACGAGACCCACGGCCATCACTACCATGGCGGCCACGACCACCATCATCACGACGTCAACCGCCACGACGCCAGCATCCGCGCTTTCACGCTGACCGCCGAGACACCGATCCGCGAGGCGACCTTCGATCTGTTCTGGACCCTGCTGCGCTCGACCCATGGTGCCAAACTTCTGCGTCTGAAGGGGCTGGTCGCGCTCGCCGAGCATCCCGAAGGGCCGTTATTGGTCCATGCTGTCCAGCAGATCCTGCATCCACCGGTGCTGCTGCCGGCCTGGCCCGATGCCGACCGGCGCTCCCGCCTCGTCCTGATCGTCAAGGATCTGGAGGAAGAGACCGTCTCGCGGCTCTGGTCGGCCTTCCTCGGCCGGCCCGCACCTGCCCAGGCGCAGCCTGATCACCACCACCATCACGCCTGACCGGCCTGTCCCGTCCGGCCCGTTTCTTGGGTCGTAGCGCGCAGACCCCTGCGCCGTCCCGCGCCCGCGTGCCGATCCGGCACGAAAGCGCACCGAAGCAGGGCGAGCCGCGAAAGGGCTGCGCCATGCCGAACCTTGTCGCCTCTGCGATGCCAGCGAGCCCGGCGCCGCCCGAGCGGGCCCGTGCCGTCGAGCCAACTGCGGAGGAAAGCGCACTCGGGCTCGAGCGCCGCACGCTCGCCGCCTGCGCCACCATCGAGCCCGAATGGCGCGATCTCGCCGCCCGCGCGATCGAGGCAAACCCCTTCTTCGAACCCGATTTTGCCCTGCCCGCCGCCCAGCACCTCGTCGACTTCCGCGACACGCCTGTACTGCTAATTTGGAGCGGTGCGGCCACATCGCGGCGCCTGCTCGGCTTCGTCCCGGCTCGTCTCCAGCGCCGCTTGCTCGGCCATGACGAACTGACCGGCTTGAGCAATCCTCGCCTCGGCATCGCCACGCCACTGATCGACGCAGATCAGGCGGAGCGCGTCGTCGCCACCCTGCTCCACGCCTCCGGCCGCTGGGGTCTCGCCAACGCGCAAAACCTCCAGCTGCACAACCTTGATCTCGATGGCCCGTTCCTGCGCAGCCTGTTGCGGGTTGCCGAACACACGGGCCACGCCGCCTCGCTCGAACCGACGCCGAAATCGCCAGCCCGCGTGGGCGCACCAGATCTCACTGCCCTGCGCCACGGCCTGTCGCGCCACGGCAAGCTCTCCTTCGCCGAATCTGGCTCACGCCAGGAGCTGCGTGACATGGTCGAGCTCCATCTGGCTCTCGAAGCTTCCGGCTCGCTGGCGCGCGCCGGTGTCGCCGCGCTGCAGGACATCCGAGAGAGCTCTTTCCTGCGCGCCATGACCCGCAATCTCGCCGGCTCGCATCGCTGCCGGATCGGCCTGCTGAGCCTCGACGACAGGCCCATCGCCGGCGCGATCCTGATCGGCAAGGGACCACGCCTCTGGCTCTATTCTGGCGCCGAGGATGACCGCTTCGCCAGCTTCGCGCCGCTGGCGCAGCTCGTCACCTGGCTCGGCCGGCGCGGTCGCCAGCGCGAGATCATCGGCGACGTCCCTGGCCCACATGCCGTGATGGCGCCGCTGCGGCTCGGCGACATCCGGCTTTCCGTCTCGGCGGCAGCGGCCCGCCGCGCGCCGATCATCATCCGGCGTCGCGCAGCAGCCGCCTGATGATCTTGCCGGTGGTGGTCATCGGCAACTCGCTGCGGAATTCGATCTCGCGCGGATATTCATGCGCCGCCAGCCGCTCGCGCACGAAGCCCTGGATCTCCTTGACGAGCTGCGGCGAGGCCTCATAGCCGGGCTTCGGCACGATGAAAGCCTTGACGATCTCAGTACGCAGCGCGTCGGGCTTGCCGACCACGGCGGCGAGCGCCACCGCCGGATGGCGCAGCAGGCAATCCTCGATCTCGCTTGGCCCGATCCGGTAGCCGGACGAGGTGATGACGTCGTCGTCGCGGCCGACGAAGCGGATATAGCCATCGCCATCCTGCGAGCCCTGATCACCGGTCGTCATCCAGTCGCCGATGAACTTGGCCTCGGTCGCCTCGGGCTTGCGCCAGTAATGCAGGAACATCACCGGGTTGGGCCGGCGCACCGCGATCTGCCCCTCCTCCTCCGGCTCGCACAGGCTGCCGTCCGGCCGGATCACCGCGACCTCGTGGCCCGGCACTGCCTTGCCGATGAAACCCGGCTTGACCACTCCGATCGCCGCGCAGGAGGCGAGCACGAGATTGCACTCGGTCTGGCCGTAGAACTCATTGATGGTCAGCCCGAGTTTTTCGCGGCCCCAGGCCAACGTCTCGGCGCCGAGCGACTCGCCGCCCGAAGCGACCGTGCGCAGCTTGAGATCATAGCGCCCGCGCGGGTTCTCGACCGCCCGCAGCATGCGCAGCGCCGTCGGCGGGATGAAGCAGTTGCGCACCCCGACATCCGCCATCAGCCGGAGCGCCTCATCAGGATCGAACTTCGCCGCCGGCCGCGCCACGATCGGGATGCCGTGATGCAGCGCCGGCAGCAAATTGTTGAGCAGGCCGCCGGCCCAGGCCCAGTCGGCCGGCGTCCAGAGCAGGTCACCTGGCTGCGGCAGGAATTCATGCGGCATTTCCACGCCGGGCAGATGGCCGAGCATGACGCGGTGGCCATGCAACGCCCCCTTGGCATTGCCGGTGGTGCCGGAGGTGTAGATCATCAGCGCCGGATCGTCCGGGCTGCTGTCGATCGGCTTGAAGTCCTCGTTTTCGGCTTCCAGTGCGCGAGCAAACCCCTCGGCTCGCCCATCCGACCCATCGATCGAGATCACCAGCTCGAGCTCGGGTAGCGGCTCGCCGATCTGGCCGAGCTTGGCGAGCCCGGCTGCATTGGTCACCAGCGCCTTCGCCGCGCTGTCCCGGAGCCGATAGGACAACGCATCGGCTCCGAACAGCGCCGCCAGCGGCACCGCTATGGCGCCGAGCTTGTAGGCCGCCATATGGGCGATCGGCACGTGCCTTCCCTGCGGCAGCAGGATCGCGACGCGATCGCCCTCCCCGACGCCACGCTTGCGCAGTGCATTGGCCAACCGGTTCGATTGCGCCCGCAACTCGCCATAGCTGACTGGCACGACCGACCAGTCGGGCTGCATTTCGAGGATCGCAACCTTGCCGGGCTCGGCTACAGCCCAGCGATCGCAGCAATCGACGCCGATATTGTAACGCTCCGGAATCCGCCAGCGGAAGGCGGCGCGCAAGCGCTCATAATCGCGGATGTCGGGGAGCATGCGGCAGGTCTCTGGCGAAAAGCGGCGCACGATAGGCGAAGCCTAAAGCCGCTGTCACCATGGCCTAAAGTAAGCAGGCACTCCGTTCAGAACGCCCGCTCGGCCTCCGCTGGCAGGAAACCCTCGGCGAAGGCGTTGCCGGCCTTCGCCTTGTCCTTGAACGGGAAGGTCAGCGCGATCTGGTCAAGCGCCTTCTGCCAGCGGGCCTTGTCGATGCCACCGAAGCCATTCGTCTTGACGTTCGGCGTCATCACATAGTGATCGAGCGCCATCTTGAGGCGCTGCAGCTCGATCTCGGAGCGCGCGCCCTCGTTACGCTGAAGCACGACGGCGGTCGCCGCATCGGGGTCGGCAACGACGTCCCTGACGCTGCGAGTGATCGCCCGCAGCAGGCCACGCACGGCCTGCGGATTCTCGGCCAGCAGTTTCGGCGAGACGATCACGGCGTTACCGTAGAGCTCGACGCCATGATCGGCCATCAGCAGGGTGACGATGTCGTCGGTCGGCACGCCGCGGGCTTTCAGATTGATGAAAGACGTATGGGCGAAGCCGAAGATGGCATCGACCTCACCGGAAGCGAGCATCGGTTCGCGCACCGGAAAGCCGATGTTCTCGAGCTTGATCTTGGCATCGTCGATGCCGTTGACCTTCTTGAACACCGGCCATTGCGCGAAGGCACCATCGGCTGCCGGCGCGCCGAGCTTCTTGCCTTCGAGGCTCTTAGGGTCTGCCGTGATGCCGCGGCTCTTGCGCCCGACAATCGCAAAGGGCGGACGGTCATAGACCATCATCACCGCCTTGAGATTGACGTTGGGATTCTCATCGCGAAAGCGGATCAGCGAGTTCACATCGCCGAAGCCAGCGTCATAGCCACCGGTCGCGACCCGCGGAATAGCTTCGCGCGAGCCTGTACCGGCGTCGATCGTGACGAAGAGCCCCTCGTCGCCGAAATAGCCTTTCTCCAGTGCGATGAGGAAGAGCGCCGCCGGCCCCTCGAAGCGCCAGTCCAGCGTGAATTTGAGCTGTGTTGCGGCTGCGGCGGGCGCGGAAAACCCGGTCGACGCGGCCAGCGCGCCTCCAGCGAGAACGCGCCCGAAGTCACGCCGCGACAACGGCACGTGAAACGGGGGCATCGCAGCGGACATGTCAGGCTCCGGAATGACGGCGGCCGATAGGGCGGCAGCAACTCACGGACTCCGTTCCAGCAAACATCGTGCCGGAGAAGCATTCGCCTAGAAGGACCCAACTAGCCGGCAGGTCAAGCGGCAACAGGGCGACAACACGGCGAAATCGCGGAAATGGTTACGTTTTTCTACGGCAGTGCGAACTCGGTCACAGCGGCAGCGCCCCGTCCGTCTTGACCTCCTCCATCACCGCATAGGTGCGCGTCTCGCGCACCGCCGGCAACGCCAGCAACACCTCGCCGAGGAAGCGGCGATAGGCGTTCATGTCGGCGACACGGGTCTTGACCAAGTAATCAAAGCCACCGGCGACCATATGGCATTCCAGCACCTCCGGCGCCCGCTTCACCGCCGCGGCGAAGCGCTCGAAGGCGTCGGGCGTCGTCTTGTCGAGATAGACCTCGACGAAGACCAGCAGGTGCAGGCCGAGCTTCACCGGATCGAGCGTGGCGCGGTAGCCGGTGATGAAACCATCGCGTGCCAACCGCTTCAGCCGCTCGCCGGTTGCGGTCGGCGACAGGCCGACCTTCTCCGCCAACTCGACGCCGGCGGCGCGGCCATCGTTCTGAAGCAGAGCGAGCAGGCGCCGGTCGGTTCGATCCAGAGCCGGATTATTCTCTGCCACCTGGAAATCCTGCAGGATTAATTGCGGCATAATCGCTGAAATCTCCATTGATATCCAGACCACTTGCGATGATTCTGCAGATCATCCCGCCGCCGAAATCCGGAGTTCTTTCCATGGCCGCTCCCGCCCTGCGACCTGCCGCCAGCACCGCGCCCGTCTTCCATGCTCCCTACGCCGAGGACGACGCTGCGATCGCTGGCCGCCTGCTCTCCGGCGGCCGCCGCGATCCCGCGGCCAAGGCCCGAATCGACGCGCGCGCTACCTCGCTGATCGAGGCGATCCGCACCCGCAAGGTCGGCCTCGGCGGCATCGAGGAATTGCTGCGCGAGTACTCGCTTTCGACCAAGGAAGGCCTCGCACTGATGGTGCTGGCCGAGGCGCTGCTGCGGGTACCCGACGCCGCCACGGCCGATCGGCTGATCGAGGACAAGCTCGGCCAGGGCGACTTCGCCCATCACGAATCCAAGTCCGATGCCTTCCTGATCTCGGCCTCGTCCTGGGCGCTCGGCATCACCGCCCGCATCATCCAGCCCGGCGAGACCCCGACCAGCATCATCGGCAGCCTCTCCAAGCGCCTCGGCGTGCCCGCGGTGCGCACCGCGACGCGCCAGGCGATGCGCGTCATGGGCAACCATTTCGTCCTCGGCCAGACGATCGAGGAGGCGCTGAAGCGCGCCCGTTCCGGCTCCGGCAAGCTCTACCGCTATTCCTTCGACATGCTCGGCGAGGGTGCCCGCACGCAAGGAGACGCCGACCGCTATTACGCCTCCTACGCCGACGCCATCGACGCCATCGGCCGCTCCGCCGGCAACGACAAGCTACCGAACCGGCCCGGCATCTCGGTCAAGCTCTCGGCGCTGCATCCGCGCTACGAGGCGACCAATCGCGAGCGCGTGCTGGCCGAGCTCACCCCGAAGGTGATCGAGCTCGCCCGCCAGGCTAAGGCCTACGACCTGAACTTCACCGTCGATGCCGAGGAGGCCGACCGGCTCGAGCTCTCGCTCGACGTCATTGCCGCGGTGATGGCCGACGCTTCGCTCGCCGGCTGGGATGGTTTCGGCCTCGCCATCCAGGCCTATCAGAAGCGTGCCGCCGCGGTGATCGACCACATCGCCGCGCTGGCAGAGACCTATGACCGCCGCCTGATGGTCCGTCTGGTCAAGGGCGCCTATTGGGACACCGAATTGAAGCGCGCCCAGGAGCGCGGCCTGCCCGATTATCCAGTCTTCACCCGCAAGGCGATGACCGACCTGAACTACGAGGCCTGCGCCAGGCAGCTCCTGGCCCTGCGCCCGCGCATCATTCCCCAGTTCGCCACCCATAATGCGCTGACAGTCGCCGCCGTCGCCGAGATGGCCGGCAACGCCGAGAACTTCGAGTTCCAGCGCCTGCACGGCATGGGCGAGGCGCTCTATGAGCGCCTGCTGCAGGAGGATTCCGGCTTCGCCTGCCGCACCTATGCGCCGGTCGGCGGCCATCAGGACCTGCTCGCCTATCTCGTCCGCCGCCTGCTCGAGAACGGCGCCAACTCCTCCTTCGTCTCGGTCTCCGGCGATCCCGACGTGCCGGTCGCCCAGCTATTAGTGCCGCCGGCCGACCTGATCGGCTCGCCCAGCGCCGCGCGCCATCGCCGCATCCCGCTGCCGGCCGAGCTCTTCGGACCGAGCCGCCGCAATTCCGCCGGCGTGGAGCTCGGCGATGCGGAAAGCCTCGCCACCCTGCTTGCTGAGATCCGCGCCGCCGCGGCCAAGCCCGTGCCGGACGCCGTGCCGCTGATCGACGGCAAGCCCGGCTCCGGCATCGCCCGCGACGTGCTCTCGCCGATCGACGGCAAGCCGGTCGGCCGCGTCACCGAGGGCGACGCAGCCAGCGCCGAGAAGGCGATGGCCGCCGCCAAGGCCGGCTTCCACGCCTGGAACGCGACGCCCGCCCGCAACCGCGCCGCGTCGCTGCGCCAGGCCGCCGACCTGATGGAAGCGCGCCGCGGGCCGATCCTTGCGCTGCTCCAGTCCGAGGCCGGCAAGACCCTGGACGACGCCATCGCCGAACTGCGCGAGGCCGTCGACTTCCTGCGCTATTACGCCGCCGAGGCCGAAGCCAAGTTCGCCGTGCCGACCGCGCTTCCCGGCCCGACCGGCGAGGAGAACCGCCTGATCCTGCGCGGCCGCGGTCCGTTCGTCTGCATCGCGCCCTGGAACTTCCCGCTCGCGATCTTCGTCGGCCAGGTCGCCGCCGCTTTGGTCGCCGGCAACAGCGTCGTCGCCAAGCCGGCACCGCAGACCCCGCTGATCGCCGCGCTCGCGGTGCGCCTCCTCCACGAGGCCGGCATCCCCAAGACCGCGCTGCACTTCGCCCCCGGCGACGGCAAGCTCGGCGCGGCGCTGGTCGCGCACAGGGACGTCGCCGGCGTCGCCTTCACCGGCTCGACCGCGACCGCCCGCGCCATCAACCGCGCGCTCGCCGCCAAGGACGGCCCGATCGTCCCGCTGATCGCCGAGACCGGCGGCCTCAACGCCATGATCGTCGACGCGACCGCGCTGGCCGAGCAGGTCGCCGACGACGTCGTGCTCTCCGCCTTCCGCTCGGCCGGCCAGCGCTGCTCGGCGCTGCGCCTGCTGGTCGTCCAGGAGGACGTCGCCGACAAGATGGTCGAGATGATCGAGGGCGCCGCCAGCGAGCTCACCCTCGGCGACCCGCGCGCGATCGAGACCCATGTCGGCCCGGTGATAGACCAGGCCGCCAAGGAACGCCTTGACAGCCACATCGCCGCGATGCGCGCCGCCGGCCGCGTGACCTATGCCGGCAAGACCCCGGCTCTGCCCGGCACCTTCGTCGCCCCGCACATCATCCGGCTCGACAAGGTCGCCGACCTTTCCGCCGAGCATTTCGGCCCAATTCTGCATGTCGTGCGCTGGAAGGCGGGCCAGCTCGACAAGGTGCTCGCCGAGATCGAGGCGACCGGCTACGGCCTGACCTTCGGCCTGCATTCGCGCATCGAGGCCACGGTCGAGCTGGTCGTCGACCGGCTCTCGACCGGCAACATCTATGTCAACCGCAACATGATCGGCGCGGTCGTCGGCGTGCAGCCCTTCGGCGGCCACGGATTGTCGGGCACCGGCCCCAAGGCCGGCGGCCCGAACTACCTGCCCCGCTTCGCCACCGAGCAGATGGTGACGATCAACACCGCGGCGGCGGGCGGCAATGCGAGCCTGATCGCGATGGGGGAGTGAGCGCGACGCTAGAACCCCTCTCCTGTAAGGAGAGGGGCAGGGGTGAGGTGTGCGCCCTCTCCGGAGAAGCCGCAATGGTCAGCGAGCGCGACCACTTCGCCAGAAAACTCCGTCAACGATCGACCAAGCCGGAAGACATCCTCTGGACGCTCCTGCGCGGCCGAAAACTAGCGGGCGTGAAGTTCAGGCGTCAGGTTGTTGTACTCGGCTACACCGTCGACTTCCTCAGCTTCGAGCGCAGGCTTATCATCGAGCTCGATGGCCGCCAGCATGATTGGGATCGCGACTACGACGCGACTCGTACGGAAGAGATCGAGCGTCATGGCTTCATGCTCATCCGCTTCCGCAATGACGAGGTGCTGAACGATCTCGATGCCGTCATTGCGCGCATCGAGAGGGCCTGCGCAACAGAAAGCCCTCTCCTGGAAGGAGAGCGTTTGGGTGAGGCGTAGGAGGTTAAACCAGCTCCGCGAGGCCAGACAGCGGCTCCGCCCCAGCCAACGATCTCCCTCCCGAACACCTCACCCCAGCCCCTCTCCTTCCAGGAGAGGGGTTCCCCGCGCCCTACTCAGCTCGCCTTCGCCACCGCCTGCTTCAGCCGCGCGATCGCCTCGTCCGCGCCGGCCTTGACCTGGATGTCCAGCGCGGCGGAATCCTGCTCGATGCGGCCGATCAGCGCCTCGACGCTGAGCACCTCGCCGGCGGCGACGAGCTTCAGCACGGCATTCGACAAAACGTTCGGCCAGAAGGCCGCGCCGCCCTTGGCGAGGCCCTTGGCCTTGCGGCCCTCGAATTCCTTGGCGAGCTGTTCCGGGGTCTTCTTGGCCATGGCAGGGTTTTCCGTGAATCGCGATTGAGGGCGAGCTTATAGCAGCCTGCCCGCGTCGCGCCGCCTATCTCTCGCCCCGCATCCCGGGAATCGCGTCTAGCTGCGCCTTGTGCTGCGCGATCCGCCGCTCCGCTTGCTCCCAGGCCTCCCTGCCATCGACGCCGGTGAGGCGCAGGCGGATCGCCTCGCGGAAGGTCGCGCGCATCTCGTCGGAGAGACCCTGCATGAAGTCGCCTGAGCATTGCGCGCCATCCGGCCCGGTGCAGGCCTTGGCCCGCCGGCAATCCTTGCGGCCGCAAAAGCGCCAGCACTGCAGCAATGTCGCGAACTGGCGCAGCATGATCGGCCGCTCGCGCTGGAAGCGCTCGAACTCCTCTTTCGTCGCGCCGCGATGGTCGGGATTGCGGGGCATGGATGTCCTCCAGTTGGTTTCCGGCAAGGGCGCGAGAACCTCGGCCCAACCTTCTCCCGGCTGGGAGAAGGTGGCGCGGAGCGCCGGATGAGGGCCTGCCCTACCCGCAGAAGGCGCAACGGTTCCGTTGCACTCAAATGATCAGCGGCGGTCCCTCACCCCTGCCCCTCTCCTTCCAGGAGAGGGGTTCCCCGCGCGTCCCGCGCCCAAGCGTCGTCCCCGCCCGCAGGCTCCTCCCGCGGGCGTTATCGCAATCGAGGGGCAGCGGAGCGCCGCGACGCGCGTTTGGTATCCGCTTCCATTGAGCCAGGAAGCGGCGCGAAGGGATTGAGCCACCCTCCGCACGCCCCGTGGCGCTCCGCCATCGGCGATTTTAAAGCTCCGGGCCGCGCTTCTTTCGGATCGTCCACCGATCCCGCCCGCCGCCTTCGCCAGTGTCCCTCATCGGGTCGTCGCGTCGGCGGCCGGGCGGTTGGTCATCGGCGGGCCGTCCAGCTAGCGAGCTCCTCGCGCAGGGGCCGTAGTACCCCCAGGTCGGTTCCCGAAGCCTCCCGGGAGCGAGGCGCAACCCTCGCCCGCAGGCGCCGCACCCACCCCGCCAAACGACATGCCTCCGGATGGCCGCCCCTCGGGGATGGGATGCAGGCCAGTATACGGGAGGTTGGGAGAGCGGGGATAAAGTTGCGGTCTATCACCGTGGAGTGCAGGAACCTCGACAGAACCCCTCTCCTGTAAGGAGAGGGTACGGTCAGAACACCTCTCCTCGCCCCCTCCCAACCGGCCTTGTGATTGCTACAGCTTCATGTGGTCACGAACGGCTGTTACTAGCGACTTCAATGAAGTGCTGTTTTGTTCAACGTATATCGAAATCAGCCCGCGGCGAACAATCAATTCTGAGATGAAACCCAGGCAATCGCCCAATTTCGAAAAATAAAGGTGATGGTCCGTGGTATCAATAGCCACTGATTCGATGATTTTCACCAAATCGGTTTGCGATATTCCGGGGCACTGGCAACGTTGCTTAATAAGCGCACTGTTTGTCTCGGCCGTTTGCCTAATATAGCCGAACACGACTATTTCTGGAGCACCTTTGGGCAATTCAAAGACCGCTTCATTTGGCTCTTCTAGTGGAGGATTATCGCCATCGATGATTGCGGCTGCCGAGTAAGAAATTGTCGGATTTTGGATGTGATGGTTCAAAACGTTCACGACATACGGGTAGCCACCGGCTTTATGAACTTGCACCCGCTCAAAGACGGTAGGCGCATACTGCCGGAACATTTCTTCAACCAAATCCTTAGCGAAGTCGTCCTCAACGAAAACCGCAGCGTCCTTTGCTACTTTGCCGGTAAGGGCCCGCAGGCTTTCGATGGTCAGTTTCCCTTGGTAGGCGATCCCTTCGATACAGGCCCAAATCGCCTTTGGCGGCAGAACTGTAAGAGCGTATTCCGAGTGGGTCGTGAAAACGACCTGGGCACCCTTCCGCTTGGCGACATCGATAAGATACTCAACCATCTTCTCGGTAGCGAGCGGATGCAGGCCGTTCTCAATCTCTTCGATTAGGATAAGGGAATTGCTGTCTGCTCCCTCGATCTTGGAGACCATTTCGATAATAGATGCTTCGCCAGCACCGAAATGGAACTGAGAGTAGTCGTTGGCACCACGCATACCTACGAGGATGCTTTTGGACTTATCACTCTTGAGAGTGACTCGTTCGTATCCTTTGGCATCCTTTCCCAAAATGCGGCTCACGTACCCAATAACGGCATCGTCAATAGGCTTCTTTATGACTTCGGAGTTCGCCGAGATGCCAATGAAATGTTTAAATTTGGTCTGCTCATTCGCGGGAACTGTGCGCTGAATCGGTATGACGACAACATCATGTTCCGCAACTTTATCGCGCCGCCACTTAGCTTTCGTGAAACGTGCATTACGTGGAAATACCGATGCTTTATTGACAGTGCGATCAAGTAATTCGTACTCAACCCGCCAGTTTGCCATACTATTGTCGCCGATATTAGATTTAGGGAAAAATTCTCCCGGCTTCACATCTTTGTAAGCGAGAGCTGTCGCGCCCAGAATCGTACTCTTACCTCCTCCGTTTGTACCGATTATTGCAGTAACAGGAAAATCGAACGTAATCGTTTGACTATCAAAGCTACGCACATTCAGCAGCTTCATCTTTGGAAGATACCGCGAATAGGAAAGTTTTTTGGCTTTCTCTTCAAGATTGACGATATCAGAGTGTCGGACGTCCATGCTATCCCCCCAAGACGCCGAACTGTTTCAGCGAGCGTCGAGGAACGCTACACGCTGAACGAGTAGAGGGATAGCGCGCGAGACTAATACCAATGTGTTGGTGTCTATGCCGCGTGCTGCCATATGCTTGTTCGCTTCAAACTTCATCCGCCTTGACTCCCCCCGCCTCCCCATCCTACGCCCATCGACGGGACACGCCGCCCCAACGCGGCGCGCCCATCTGTAAGGATGGAGACATCGATGGCGAATACCGTTCCGGCAGCGCTTCCGCGCGTGCCGCATTTCTCGTCCGGCCCCTGCGCCAAGCGCCCCGGCTGGACCCTCAAGGCCCTTGGTGACGCAGCGCTCGGCCGCTCGCACCGCGCCAAGATCGGCAAGGACAAGCTCAAACTCGCGATCGACCTGACCCGCGAGGTCCTGCAGATCCCGGCCGATTACCGCATCGGCATCGTGCCCGCTTCCGACACCGGCGCCGTCGAGATGGCGATGTGGAGCATGTTGGGCGCCCGCGGCGTCGACATGGTCGCCTGGGAGAGCTTTGGCGAAGGCTGGGTCACCGATGTCGCCAAGCAGCTCAAGCTGGCGGATGTGCGCACCTTCACCGCCCCTTATGGCGAACTGCCGAACCTGAAGAAGGTCGACACGAAGAACCGCGACGTCGTCTTCACCTGGAACGGCACCACCTCGGGCGTGCGCGTCGTCGACGCCAGCTGGATCGCCGATGACCGCGAAGGCCTGACGATCTGCGACGCGACCTCGGCCGCCTTCGCCCAGAAGCTCGACTGGCCGAAGCTCGATGTCGTCACCTTCTCCTGGCAGAAGGTGCTCGGCGGCGAGGCCGCGCACGGCATGATCGTGCTCTCGCCCCGCGCGGTCGAGCGGCTCCTGACCTACAAGCCGGCCTGGCCGCTGCCGAAAATCTTCCGCATGACCTCGGGCGGCAAGCTCTCCGAAGGCATCTTCGCCGGCGAGACGATCAACACCCCGTCCATGCTCGCGGTCGAGGATTATCTCGATGCGCTGGCCTGGGCCAAGAAGGTCGGTGGGCTCGACGGGCTGGTGAAGCGCGCCGACGGCAATGCCCGCGTCATCGCCAAGTTCGTGCGCGAGAACGACTGGATCGACTTCCTTGCGTTGAAGCCGAAGACGCGCTCGAACACCTCGGTTTGCCTGAAGTTCACCGACCCGGCAGTGACGGCGCTGCCGGCCGACGCGCAGGCGGCCTTTGCCAAGCAGGTCGTCTCGATCATCGAGAAGGCCGGCGCCGGCTACGATCTCGGCCATTACCGCGACGCCCCTCCGGGCCTCCGCATCTGGTGCGGCGCGACCGTGCAGTCGCGCGACCTCAAGGCGCTGCTGCCGTGGATCGCGTATGCGTTCGCGGAAGCGAAGGCGGGGCTGAAGAAGGCGGCCTGATCAGGCCGTCATGGTCGGCCTTGAGCCGACCATCTCATTACGAAAGAGGCGCCCTCCCGCGCCTTCGCGTCCCGAGATGGCCGGGTCAAGCCCGGCCATGACGCCAGACCCCATTCACGCGCGCGACCGCTTGCGGCGCGCAGCCGGAGCCATCCCGATGACCAAACCCCGCGTCCTGATCTCCGACGCCCTCTCCCCCGCCGCCGTGCAGATCTTTCGGGATCGCGGCATCGACGTG
This sequence comes from Bosea sp. Tri-49, assembly GCF_003952665.1. Classification (NCBI taxonomy): domain Bacteria; kingdom Pseudomonadati; phylum Pseudomonadota; class Alphaproteobacteria; order Hyphomicrobiales; family Alloboseaceae; genus Allobosea; species Allobosea sp. Tri-49. The sequence continues at coordinate 5,785,254 of NZ_CP017946.1, read as the reverse complement.
ACCTTCGATCCGAACCTCGGCAAGGACAAGGACAAGCTCGCCGCTGTGATCGGCGACTATGACGGCCTCGCCATCCGCTCGGCGACCAAGGCCACCGCCAAGCTGCTGGAAGCCGCGACCAGGCTGAAGGTGATCGGCCGCGCCGGCATCGGCGTCGACAATGTCGAGATACCCGCCGCGACCAGCCGCGGCGTGATCGTGATGAACACGCCCTTCGGCAACTCGATCACCACCGCCGAGCACGCCATCGCGATGATGTTCGCGCTCGCCCGGCAGATCCCCTCGGCTGACGCCTCGACCCAGGCCGGGAAGTGGGAGAAGAACCGCTTCATGGGCGTCGAGATCACGGCCAAGACGCTCGGCCTGATCGGCTGCGGCAATATCGGCTCGATCGTGGCCGAGCGCGCCATCGGCCTGCGCATGCGCGTCATCGCCTTCGACCCCTATCTCTCGCCGGAGCGGGCGGTGCAGCTGGGCGTCGAGAAGGTCGAGCTCGACGATCTCCTGAAGCGCGCCGACTTCATCACGCTGCACGTGCCGATGACGGCGATGACCAAGAACATCCTCTCGGCCGAGAATCTCGCCAAGACCAAGAAGGGCGTGCGGATCATCAACTGCGCCCGTGGCGGCCTCGTCGACGAAGCCGCGCTCGCCGACCTCATCAAGTCCGGCCATGTCGCGGGCGCCGCCTTCGACGTGTTCTCGGCCGAGCCGGCCGAGACGAACCCGCTGTTCGGCCTCGACAACGTCGTCTGCACCCCGCATCTCGGCGCCTCGACCAATGAGGCGCAGGAGAACGTCGCCCTGCAGGTCGCCGAGCAGATGAGCGATTATCTGCTCAAGGGCGCGATCACCAATGCGGTGAACTTCCCCTCGATCTCGGCAGAAGAGGCGCCGCGGATCAAGCCCTTCGTCGACCTCGCCGAGAAGCTCGGCTCCTTCCTCGGCCAGCTCACCGAGGCGCCGGTCAAGGGCATCCGGATCGAGTACGAGGGCGCGGTCGCGAGCCTCAACCTCAAGGCGATCTCGGCTGCGGCGATCACCGGCGTGCTGCGGCCGTTCCTGCCCGAGATCAACATGGTCAACTCGGCCATGGTGGCGAAGGAGAAGGGCATCGTCGTCGAGGAATTGACCCGCGAGGTCGCCGGCAATCTCGAAAGCGTCATCCGCATCGTCGTCGAGGCCGAGGACATGCCGCGCCATGCCTCGGGCACCGTCTTCCATGACGGCAAGCCGCGCATCATCGAGATCCGCGACATCCAGGTCGACGCCGAGTTCGCGCCGCACATGCTCTATGTCCGCAATGCCGACAAGCCGGGCTTCATCGGCGCCTTCGGCTCGCTGCTCGGCGCTGCCGGGGTCAACGTCGCGACCTTCAATCTCGGCCGCGACAAGCCGGGCGGGGACGCGATCTGCTATGTCGCCGTCGACGAGCCGGTCTCCGACGAGCTGCTCGCCAAGATCCACGAGATCCCGATGGTCAAGCGGGCGCGCCGGCTGAAGTTCTGAAGGCCGCTGCGAGACGGCGTTGCGCGTGCTATATCTCTCCGGAACGGAGAATTGCGCATGCGCATCGTCACCTTCGATGTCCGCCGCGACGATGAAGCCGGCGTCTGGTACGCCAGCTCGACCAGCGATGCCGGTATCGTCACCGAGGCCGAGACGATCGAAGCCCTGCGCGAGCGGCTGAAGCTGCTCGTGCCGGATTTCCTGGAAACCGAGGAAGAGCTTCGGCTCGATCTCGACATCAAGGTCTCGGACATCGTCCAGGCGGCCTGATGGTCGAGATCGGCCCGCGTCTCAAACGTATCCTGCGCAAGGCGGGCTACGAGTATTATCGACCGGCCAAGGGCGACCACGAGATATGGCGCCATCCGGAGACCCAGAAACAGGTCTCGCTCGACGCCGGCACGAAGTCCCGGCACACTGCCAATGAGATCCTGAAACAGGCAGGTCTGCCGAAAGCCTTTTAAGCGCCCAAACCGCGCCGCAATCACCCTCCCCTGTGGCGTCCGCCACAGGGGATTTTTCATGCCGACCCGCCTAGCCTGCGCCCTCGCCTTCACTCTCGCCGGACTTGCCGCCTCCCCCGCCTTCGCCGACTGGGACAAGGCCAGGCTCGACAGCGGCATCAGAACGATCGAGCAGGGCACGAAGGGCCGCCTCGGCGTCGGCCTGATCGATCTCAAGGACCGCAAGAGCTGGTCGCATCGCGGGAGCGAACCCTTCCCGCTGCAGAGCGTGTTCAAGCTGCCGCTGGCAATCGGCGTGCTGCAGGCGGTCGAGGCCGGAAAACTAAAGCTCGACCAGACAATCACCGTTACCCGCAACGATCTCTCGCTCTATCACAGCCCGCTCGCCAAGGCCTTCAAGGGCGAGCGCAACGACTATCCGCTGCGCGAGCTCCTGACCCGCTCGACCGCCGAGAGCGACAACACCGCCGCCGACCTCTTGCTGCGCCTGATCGGCGGGCCGCAGGCGCTGACGGCCATCCTCAAGGATGGCGGCGTCAGCGGCATCTCGGTCGACCGCTATGAGCGCGTCTTCCAGCCCGAGATCCTGGGGCTTCCCGGCTATGGCTGGGACCAGGCGATCGACACCGCCAGGTTCTATGCGGCGATCGGTGCAATTCCCGCGGCCGAGCGCAAGAAGCGGCTCGCGGCGACGCTGACCGACAAGCGCGATGCTGCGTCGCCCGAGGCCTCGATCGCCTTCCTCGAAGGCCTCGCCAAGGGCACCTGGCTGCGCGATCCCGCCCATGCCGCTCTGCTCGACAAGATCATGCTCGAAGCTAAGACCGGCCCGAACCGTATCAAGGCCGGCCTGCCGAAAGGCGCGCGCTTCGCTCACAAGACGGGCCTCGGACCGAGCGCCGACGGGCTCAACCACGCCACCAACGATATCGGCATCGTCACCCTGCCAGATGGCCGCCGCTTCGCCATCGCGGTCTATCTCGCCGGCGCTCAAGTCGGCGAGATAGACCGCGAGGCGGCCCATGCCGCAGTGGCGCGGCTGGCGGTGGAGAGTTTGCGCTAGCACCATTGAATCGGCAGGAGCCGCGGCGAGCAGCCGTTGCACTCCGATGATGCACGACAAAGTTGCATTGACAAATCAGGGACAAACCCCCATTTGTAGCATTCGATGTAGGCCGAACGAATTGGCCCGCGCTTCTGCGCACCGCTGACGACCTTCCTGCTCAAATCGAAAACATGCGCGGCATGCGGCTGCGTGTGAATTACCACTCGCAAGAAGGAATATGACTATGGCCAGTGGCACAGTGAAATGGTTCAACGGGACCAAGGGTTTCGGCTTCATTCAGCCGGATGATGGCGGTCAGGACGTGTTCGTTCACATCAGCGCCGTCGAGCGCGCTGGCATGCGCGACCTCCGCGACGGTCAGAAGATCTCGTACGAGCTCGTCCAGGACAAGCGTTCGGGCAAGATGTCGGCCGACAATCTCCGCGCCGAGTGAGCTGACGCGCTGTCCAGCATAAGAGATCAGGGGCAGGCGACCGCGGATGTACCGGCGCCAGACCCGCTCCGCGCAGGATAGCTGAGGAAGGGTCGGGATCACCCGGCCCTTTTTTGTTTCAAGAGACATTTACACGAGGAAGTCCGAATGCAGGTTCTCGTCCGCGACAACAATGTCGAACAGGCGTTGCGCGTCCTGAAGAAGAAGATGCAGCGCGAGGGCGTGTTTCGCGAGATGAAGCGGCGTTCGGCCTATGAGAAGCCGTCCGAGAAGCGCGTGCGCGAGAAGGCTGACGCCATCCGGCGCGCGCGCAAGCTCGCCCGCAAGCAGGCCCAGCGCGAGGGTCTGATCGCCGCGCCCAAGCCGAAGCCGCGTCCGGTTCGGCCGCCGCGCCCGGCCGTCGCCTGATTTAGATCAGAGGAGCCGCAGCCATGGCAACCAAGGGACTCTCCGCCGAGGACGCCAAGCTTCGGGCGGAACGGAACTTCGCCAAGGTCGAGAAGCGGCGGGAAGAAGCGGAGAGCGCGCTCGAATCCGTGCGCGCCGAGCAGCGCGCCGTCGCCGAGAAGACCGTAAGGCTGCGCGCTCTGCGGCTCGCCAAGGAGGCGGCCGATGCCGCAGCCGCGGCGTTGCTCCCAAGCGAGCCGGCGAAGAAGCCGCGGGTCCGGCGCGCCAAGTAAAACTCTGTCCGATCGGCAGCGTCGGGCTGCCAGCGCCCATCGATGCCGGCGAGACCGGCGCGCCTAGCGCACGGCTCTATCACCGACGCGCCCGCCCCTCTCCTGAACTCGCGCTTGCCGCGGTCGCCGCACCGGCCTCAGCGTAGCTTGCGCTCGGCGATCCAGATGCCGCCGAGCACCAGCGCCAGCGCGAGGCCGTGATAGAGCGCGATCTGCTCGCTGAGGATCGCGACGGCGAGCAGCGGCGCGAACACCGGCACAAGGTTGACGAAGACGCCGGCGCGGCCGGGGCCGATCAGTTCGATCGCCCGCATGAAGAAGAGCTGCGACAGGATCGACGGACCGATCACGACATAGATCAGGATGAGCCAGCCCTTCACCGTCGGCCAGAAGGCCTTGCCCGTCGCGATCTCGACGCCGAGCAGCGGAAGCGAGACCGCGCAGGCGACAATCGCCATGGCGGTGAAGAAGATCAGCCCCGGCATCGGTGGGCGCGTGCGGATGCCAACCGTGTAGCCGGCATAGAACACGCAGGCGATGATCATCCAGAGATCGCCGGGCACGAAGCTGAGCTGCGCGAGGATGTGCCAGTCGCCGCGGCTCGCCGTGACCAGAACGCCGAGGATGGTGACGGTGACGCCGAGCGCCTGCAGGCCGCCGATCGGCGTGCGGAAGGCGAGGAAGGCGCCGAGCAGCACGAAGACCGGGATCGAGCCCTGAAGAATGCCGATGTTGATCGCCGTGGTCGAATAGGCGGCGATGTACATCAGCGTGTTGAAGGCGGTGAAGCCGAAGGCGCCGAGCAGGATCACCTTGAGCCAGTTCGCCCTCAGTGCCGGCCAGTGCTCGCGCAAGCCCTGGCGGAACAAATAGGGCATGACGGCGCAGACCAGGACCCAGCGCAGCGCGGTCAGCGTCATCGGCGCGATCTCGCCGACGGCGAGCCGGCTGGCGACGGCGTTACCCGCCCACATCAGGGTCGTCAGCGTCAGCAGGACATAGGCATTGGCCCAGATTCGCTGCGGGAGGGAGGCGGCCGGCTGCAAGATGCATGATCCTCATGTCAGCGAAGCGCTTGCATAGCCTTGCACGCCGCGCTTCTCCTATGAGAGGAGGCGCAATGCAGCCCGTCGCCGCACGCAAACGTGCCGAGGACCCCATGAACGTGTTCAGCCCCAAGCCGCTGCGTGTCCTCGTCATCGACGGCTACAAGCGCGAGCAGCGCGAGGAATATGCCCGCGACTGGAACGCAACTCCGTCTGAAGCCTATGCGGCGGAATTGCGCCGGATCGAGCCATCGCTGGTGACAGATATCTGCCTGCCGGCCGACGAGGGCGCCAATCTGCCCGATGGGGCCGGCCTTTCCTCCTATGACGGCATCGCCCTGACCGGCTCCTCGTTGCACATCCACAGCCCCGAGCCGGCGGTAACGCGCCAGATCGAGCTGATGCGGGCGATCTACAAGAGCGGCACGCCCTGCTTTGGCTCGTGCTGGGGCATCCAGATCGGCGCCGTCGCTGCCGGCGGGACGGTTGCGCTCAATCCGAACGGGCTCGAGATCGGCTTTGCCCGCCGGATCAGCCTGACGGAAGCCGGTGCCCGGCATCCGCTGCTCGCCGGCCGGCCCGCCGCCTTCGATGCGCCGGCGATCCATTTTGACAGCATCGTCGCGCCGCCTACGGATGCGACCATCCTCGCCTCGAACGCGATGAGCCCGATCCAGGCCGCCGAGTTCCGCCAGGACGGCGGCAGCTTCTGGGGCGTGCAGTACCATCCGGAATTCTCGCTCAGCCTCGTCGCCACGATCCTGCGGCGGCACAGCAAGATCCTGATCGAGCGCGGCTTCCGCAAGGACGAGGCCGATACAGAGGCCTGGCTCGCCGATCTCGACGCGCTCGACGCCGATCCTTCTCGCCGTGATCTCGCCTGGGCTCATGGCCTCGACGAGGAGGTGCTCGATCCGGTCAGGCGCGTGACCGAGCTGCACAACTTCATCGAAATGCGGGTGAAGCCGCAGGCGAGCGTGCGCGGACGGGCTTGAGCTTTCCCGTCATGCTCGCCCTTGTGGCGAGCATCCACGTCTTGAACTCAGGTCTCGACCAGCGAAGACGTGGATGGTCGGGACAAGCCCGACCATGACGGACATCGCGGCGTCTGGAACGACAGAACTACGCCGCCTCGGCTGTCTTGCTCGCCGCCAGACCAAACACCTTGCCGCCGAGCGCCCGCGCCGTGTCGAGATGGTCAGACATGTCCGGAACCGGCACCAGGAATTCCGAGGTCACGACCGGCGCGCCGCAATAGCCGAAGATGCCGTGGTCGATCTGCGTCTTCATCGCGCCGTAATAGCCGTGGCGGGCGAACGTACGCATGTCGGCGCCGGCGAGCGCGACGAGATGGACCGGCAGATGCCCGAGCTTCTTGATCGTCTTCATGTCCTTGAGCTCGTCATAAGCCCAGCCATTGGCGAAGACGCGGTCAATCCAGCCCTTCATCAGCGCCGGCATCGACCACCAGTAGATCGGATAGACCAGCACCAGCGCATCGGCTCGGTCGATCCGCGCCTGCTCGGCAGCGATGTCGGCGGGCTGCGCAATCTCGCGGCGATGGACGGAAAGATCGTTTAGCGAAAAGCGCGGGTCGAAGCCTTCCCTGGCGAGATCGGCGATCTCGACGGTATGGCCGGCGCCGGAGACGCCGTCGGCCAGCGCCTGCGCAACGGCATGGCTGAGCGAGGCTGGATCGGGATGAGCGACGACGACGAGGGCATGCATGGGATGTCTCCTGTGGTGATTGCGATCGGCCAGCAATCGCTATATACTCGTAGTAAGTTACTTTTGGTACATAAGATATGTCAAGCCTTGAAACCGATCGGCCGCGCCGTCAGCGCCTGACGCGCGAGGATCGCCAGCGCCAGCTCATCGCGACCGCCTGGCGGATCGTCGGGGAGGAAGGCACCGATGCCTTGACGCTCGGCCGCCTCGCCGAGCGGGCCGGCGTCACCAAGCCGGTGGTCTACGACCACTTCACCACTCGCAGCGGCCTGCTGATCGCGCTCTATCGCGACTTCGACCTGCGGGAGTACGCGGTCATGGGTGCGGCGCTCGACAGCAGCGAGGCGAGCCTTGCCGGCAAGGCCGGGGCGATCGCCTCCTCCTATGTCGACTGCGTGCTGACCCAGGGGCGCGAGATCCCCGGCGTCGTCGCCGCCTTGGCGGGCTCGCCCGAGCTCGCTGCGGTCAAGCGCGACTGCGACGTGATCTTTCTGGAGCGCTGCCGCGCCCTGCTCGCACCCTTCGCCGAAGGCCGGACGATCCCGACCGCGGGCTTGCGCGCCATGCTCGGCGCCGCCGAGGCGTTGTCGCATGCCGCCGCGACCGGCGAGGTCGGCGCCGACGAGGCCAAGCGGGAGCTGTTCGAGACGATCACCGCCATGGTCGCGCGCAGCGCAAAGAACCAGATTCTGGACCTACAAACAGCCAGTCACCCCAACGATTGCTTCGAGTAGCAGACGTTGACGGAATACGGAGAATGACCGCAGCGCAGACGGAGTGGTCATTCAATGATTTTAGGCCGCCAGCGAAGCAGCACGTTCAGCGGGGTCAAGTTCTTCGAGCACGGACACCTCTGGCGGTGCAGCACCCAGGCGCGATGCGCAATGCCCCTGTGACAGGCACTCGACGGCTTTAAGGCGAAAAGCCGTCATTCCGCGGTCAGCAACACCTCGAGCTTGCCATAAACGTCGTCCAGGCCGTCGGTCATGCCGATCGCAATCGCGGCGGCCCGCGCCTCGGCATTTGCATAGCGCATCACCTGGGTCATGCGAGTCCCGGTTCCACGCGCGACCAGATCGGTAATGATTGTGGCACCCGAAGCCGTGTCGCCGTTGAAGTATTCGACATGGGTCATATGGTGCGGGGCATCAACGGCCAGGATCGGCCCCGAGAAAAAGAACTCTTCCCATTCATAGTGAAAAGCCCCGCCCGGACGCAGGTCCATCTCGCAGCTTTTCATCGCGCCCATCCACTGGGGGATCAACGCTGGCTCGGTCAAACCCCGCCAGACGCGGGCGGGGGAATGGCTGAAATCACGACGGACGATGATATCGGTTTCGCCGTCCAGTACGAGCTGCAGCTTAGCCAGGTCCGGGGTCATGTTCATGATGTGTTCCTTTCAGGGTTGTCGGAAGGTGTTTGGTCCGTTTCGTCTGACAAGCCGTCGAGAACCGCATCCAGCTTCAGGAACTGAGTCTCCCAAAGCGCGCGGTATTGGCCGAGCCAGTCCCAGAGCGCCTCGACTGCGTCCGGTTTCAGGCGGCGGGGGCGGGCGGTGCCTTCGATGCGGGTTTCGATCAGTCCCGCCTCCTCCAGCACCTTCAGATGGTGGCTGATCGCGGGCTGGCTGATGGAAAATGGGCGGGCGAGGTCCTGCACCGTCGCCTCACCCTCCGCCAGCCGCGCGATGATGGCGCGGCGAGTGGGGTCGGCCAGAGCGGCGAAGGACTGATCGAGGGTGGTCATGGCGGGCGCCTAATATGTAATCAACCATTTATATAATTTAATACTTATCCAAATAAACCCCAAATTGCACCGGGATGGTGGGCCAGTCTGAACGGCCGCTCTGCGGACATTTCGCTGCTGTCCTCATCCTTCGTCATCCGTGGCAGCACCAGCTAAGCGCACGCAGACATGACCCGCTCGACCGATCTTGCGGTTTTTCGCAGGTCGCAGACTGTTGCTACGAACCGTTTGCGGGCACCGGGCTTTCGCCCGCGCCGTCGGCCCTGTAAGTCCGCGGCAACTCCAGCCTCTCAGCGCCCCGGACACCATGATTCGCCTCGAAAGCATCAGCAAGCAGAACGGTCAGCAGATCATCTTCATCGAAGCCTCGGCGGCGCTGCAGAAGGGCGAGAAGGTCGGCCTCGTCGGCCCCAACGGCGCCGGCAAGACTACGCTGTTCCGGCTGATCACCGGCGAGGAAGCGCCGGATGAGGGCCAGGTCTCGGTCGATCGCGGCATCACCATCGGCTATTTCAGCCAGGATGTCGGCGACATGGCCGGGCGCAGCGCCGTCGCCGAGGTCATGGATGGCATCGGCCCGGTCAGCGCCATCGCCGCCGAGCTGAAAGAGCTAGAGGTCGCACTGGGCGATCCGGGTCGCGCCGACGAGATGGATGATCTGATCACCCGCTATGGCGAGGTGCAGGGCCGCTTCGAGGAGCTCGACGGCTATGCGCTCGACGGCCGCGCCCGCGAGGTTCTGGGCGGCCTCGGCTTCAGCCAGGAGATGATGGAGGGCGATGTCGGCGCGCTCTCCGGCGGTTGGAAGATGCGTGTCGCGCTCGCCCGCATCCTGCTGATGCGGCCCGACGCCATGCTGCTCGACGAGCCGAGCAACCATCTCGACCTCGAAAGCCTGATCTGGCTGGAAAGCTTCCTCAAGGGCTATGACGGCGCCCTGCTGATGACCTCGCACGATCGCGAGTTCATGAACCGCATCGTCGGCAAGATCGTCGAGATCGATGGCGGCACGCTGACCAGCTATTCCGGCGACTATGAGTTCTACCAGCAGCAACGGGCGCTCGCCGAGAAGCAGCAGCAGGCGCAGTTCGAGCGCCAGCAGGCCATGCTCGCCAAGGAGGTCGCCTTCATCGAGCGTTTCAAGGCCCGCGCCTCGCATGCCGCGCAGGTGCAAAGCCGGGTCAAGAAACTCGACAAGATCGAGCGCGTCGAGCCGCCCAAGCGCCGCCAGACCGTCCAGTTCGAGTTTCAGCCGGCGCCGCGTTCGGGCGAGGATGTCGCCACCCTGAAGGGCGTGCATGTCCGCTACGGCAGCAAGACGATCTATGAGGGGCTCGACTTCCAGGTCCGGCGCAAGGAGCGCTGGTGCGTGATGGGCGTCAACGGCGCCGGCAAGTCGACGCTGCTGAAGCTCATCGCCGGTGTCACGCAGCCGAACGAGGGCACGGTCGTTGTCGGTGGCACCGTCAAGATGGGCTATTTCGCCCAGCACGCCATGGAGCTGCTCGACGGCGACGAGACCATCTTCGAATCGCTCGAAGGCTCGTTCCCGCAGGCCGGCCAAGGCTCGCTGCGTGCGCTCGCCGGCTGCTTCGGCTTCTCCGGCGACGATGTCGAAAAGCGCTGCCGCTTCCTCTCGGGCGGCGAGAAGGCGCGGCTGGTGATGGCCAAGATGCTCTACGACCCGCCGAACTTCCTCGTGCTCGACGAGCCGACCAACCATCTCGACATCGCCACCAAGGAGATGCTGATCACGGCGCTCGCGCAATATGAGGGCACCATGCTGTTCGTCAGCCACGACCGCCATTTCCTGGCGGCGCTCTCCAATCGCGTGCTCGAGCTGACGCCGGACGGCGTGCACAATTACGGCGGCGGCTACACCGAATACGTCGCCAGTACCGGCCAGGAGGCGCCGGGATTGCGGAGCTGAGGAGGAGCCAGGCACCGCTTGCAAGCTGATTCCGTCCCGGCTGCCACCAATTTTTACGACACTGGCCGGCCGCTGACGTAGCGAAAACCGCTCTGGTACCGGCAATGGGCAGCCATCGTCGCCGGGCGGTGACTGCGCCCTCGCGGCGCCTTTCCACCTTCCGGCCCAATTCCGCCCTCGCCGCGCCGAAATCCACCGGGCAAATCGCGGCCATGTGATTTGTCGGGGGACAGCATGATGAAGACCGGACTGGCCGCAGCCTTGATTTTCGCGCCGAGCCTCGCTGGCGCCGCCGAGATCGAGTTCGCCTCTAAGATCGATCGCGTCACCGTCTATCCGGATGGCGCGGTGGTGACCCGGCTCGGCAAGGCCGCGCTGCTGCAAGGCGCCTCGCAGATCGTGTTGCGCGGCCTGCCCGCCAGCGTCGATCCGGCCTCGATCCGCGTCGAGGCGCAGGGCGACGGCGCCTTCGCGATCGGCGCGGTCGATGTCCGCCAGGTTCCGGGAGACGCCCGCCCTGCCCTCGACCAGGTCCTCGAAGGCAAGATCCGCACGCTTCAGGGCGAGAAAGCCAAGCTTACTGGCGAGATCAGCGCGATCGAGGCCAAGCGCGCCACCATCGAGAATTTCGGCAAGGTCGGCCCGGACAAGCTCGGCGAGGGCGGCAAGGTCCTCCCCGTCAGCGACTGGCCGGCAGTGTTCGACGCGATCGGCACCGCACTGGTCAAGGTCCAGGGCGAACTGCTCGCGCTGCGCAATCGCATTTCCGATCTCGACGCCGAGATCGCCGCGCTGGAGAAGGCAAGGCCGTTGGCGCCGCGCGCCAGCCAGCCCAAGCGCGACGTCGCCATCGCCGTCGAGGCGAAGGCGCCGGTCGCGGCCGATATCTCCGTCAGCTACCGCGTCTCCGGTGCGAGTTGGTTGCCGGTTTACGAGGCGCGGCTGACCACCGGCAGTGCCAATGACGCCGCCGAGATCGCCTTCACCCGCCGCGCCGACCTGCGCCAGCGCACCGGCGAGGACTGGAGCGAGGTTGCAGTCGAGCTCTCGACCACGCGTTCGGCCCAGGGCACCCGTGCACCGGAGCTCAACCCGTTGCGCATCGCCTTCTATGAGCCGCCAGTGGTCTATGAGGAGCGGCTCCGCCGTAGCGCCCCCGCGACAGCGCGACCGATAGCGCCTCTGGGCGCAGCGCCGGAAGTCGATGCGGTCATCGCCCCCGCCCCCAAGGAAGCCGAACAGCAGCGCGCCGAGGTCCAGACCGCGACCGTGACGGCCGGCGCCTATCAGGCGAGCTTCAAGGTGCCCGGCCGGGTCAGCATCCCGCTGGACGGCTCCAGCAAGGCGGTGGTACTGACGCAAGCCAAGATGAAGCCGGAGCTCTCAGCCCGCGCCACGCCCGAGCTCGAGGAAAAGGCCTATCTCGAGGCGAGCTTCAGCCATGAGGACGAGGCACCGCTGCTCGCCGGCGAGGTCTATCTCCACCGCGACGGCGCTTACATCGGCAAAGGTCGGCTCGGGCAGGTCGCGCCCGGCGACAAGGTCGAGCTCGGCTTCGGCGCTGATGACCGCCTCAAGGTGACGCGCGTGCCGGTCCGCCGGCGCGAGAACGATTCCGGCTGGCTCGGCTCGACACGAACCGACCAGCGCGAGTTCAGGACGGTGGTGAAGAGCCTGCACGCCCAGCCGGTCAAGCTCACCGTGATCGAGCGCGTGCCGTTCTCGGAGAACAGCGCGATCACGGTCGAGCTCCTGTCGCAGAGCACGCCGCCGACCGAGAAGCAGGTCGGCGACAAGCGCGGCGTCTCGGCCTGGAGCTTCGAGCTCGCGCCCGGCGCGCAGAAGGAAATCCGCCTCGCCTACCGGATCAAGTATCCGGGCGACCGCGAGGTGGTTTTCGACCAGACGCGGCGGTAATCCCTGTCATTGCGAGCGCAAGCGAAGCAATCCAGGGGCATAGAGCTCTGCTGCCCTAGATTGCTTCGTCGCTGCGCTCCCCGCAATGACGGGTTAGCCCGTCACCGGCTCTACTCGGCCGCGATCGCTTGCCAGCCCTGGCCGAGCTCCTGATCGACCAGTCCGACCCAGTAGCGCACGCCGGCCGGGATGATCTCGTCGTTGAAGTCGTAGAGCGGCGTGTGCAGCCCCTTGAACGAGCCGTCCGCCTCTACACCGTTGCCAATGCGCATGAAGGCGCCGGGGCAAACCAGCATCATCTCGGCGAAATCCTCGCCGCCCGTGCCACGCCGCATCTCGCCATCGACATGCGCAGCCCCGGCCGCGGCGGACGCCGCTGCGACAGCGACCTTTACCTGCTCGGCCGCATTCACCAACGGGCTGGTGCCGCGATGATAATGAGCCTGCGCCTCGCAACCCCAGGCCTGCGCCGTCGCCGCCGCCAGCTCGGCGATGCGCCGCTCGATGAGATCGCGCACCTCCTTCGAATAGGTCCGCGCGGTGCCGCCGATGACGAGTTCGGAGGGGATGACGTTCGAGGCGTTCACGTCGCCGCCATGGATAAAGCCGACGCTGATCACGGCTGTGTCGAGCGGCGCGACATTGCGGCCGACGATGCCCTGCAGCCCAAGCACGAAATGCGCCTGCGCATAGGTGATGTCGGTCGAGCGATGCGGCTGCGAGCCGCCATGGCCACCGACACCATGGAAGGTCACGCGCCAGGAGTCAGCCGACGCCAGGAAGGGACCGACCGCCGTGCCAAAATGCGAGGCGGGCACGCCCGGCGTATTGTGCAGCCCGTAGATCGCATCGCAGGGGAAGCGCTCGAACAGCCCGTCGGCGAGCATGGCATTGGCGCCGCCGCGGCCTTCCTCAGCCGGCTGGAAAATCAGGTTGACGGTCCCGCCGAAATCCCGGTTTTCGGCGAGATAGCGCGCCGCCGCGAGCAGCATGGTGGTGTGTCCATCATGGCCGCAGGCATGCATGCGGCCGGGGAACTTCGAGGCATGCGGCAGCTCCGTCAGCTCCTCCAGCGCAAGGCAGTCCATGTCGGCGCGCAGGCCGATGGCGCGCTGGCCGGGCCCATTGCCGCGGATGACGCCGACGACGCCGGTCTGGCCGACGCCTTCAGTGACCTCGACGCCCCATTCGCGCAGCTTGTCGGCGACGAGTTTGGCGGTGCGATGTTCCTCGAGGCCGAGCTCGGGATGGGCGTGGATGTCGCGGCGGATCGCCGTGAACTCGGCGTGGTGCGCGCCGAGCCAGTCATCGAGCTTCGTCATGATTGTCGTTCCCCAGCCTGCGGCGTTCTTTTGCAAGCATGGCTCATGCCAGTGCCGTTCGCCGCCCCCTCGACTTCATAAGGCCAATCATCACCAAGGTACTCTGCAAACATAGCAAAACAGCCATGCTTCGGGCGATTGGCCACAGGAAAAAGGCCCTGCTGACAAGAAGGCTGAGGGCAGAGACCTCAGCCTGCCATCGCGACTTCGGCGCCACGGCCGAGATCGGCCATCCACTGGCGATAGCGCGGCTGGGCCTCAAGCTGATGGGCATAGTGTCGGCCGAGCGCAGCGCTAAGCCGGCCGCCACGCTTCAATTGCGTATCGGCGAAGCCGATCATCACCGAATTCGGCCAGGCCTGCGGCCGGATGATGCGCAGGCGCGCGAACAGAGCGTCCTCGCTTTCGTCGGCATGGACCTGCGCCATCAAGGACAGCATCGCCGCGGTCGAGCGCGAGATGCCCATATGGCAATGGACGAGCAGGTGCCCTTCCTGCCGCTTCAGCGCCGTCTCGCGCAAGCTGGCGCCGAAGTCGAGGATCTCGGCGACATGTGCCTCCGTCGGATGCACGCGGCCTTCTTGCGGCGTGATGATGTCGTGGAAGCGCAGCGTCACGCGCTCATGAGCGTTGTAGGCCGAGAAGGATTCAAGCTCCGGCAGGTCGGGATCGAGCAGCGAGAGGACATGGCTGACCTTGCGCGCGCTCTGCGCCGGCAGTTCCTCGATCCCGCAGATGGTGAGGATGGAAATGGCGATCGGCTGCATCGGCTTCGGTCCCGCAGGTTGATGGCGCCGGGTTAAGCCTCCCGGCGCTCGCCTGCAACCGCCGCGGCCGCAAGGCTGCCCTGCCCCGTCAGCGCCTGACCTCGTAGCGCAGCCACTGGATGCCGTCGCCCAGGGTCTTTGCCTCGGCAAGCGCAAGATTGCTGCGCGCGCCATCGGCAAAGAGCCGCCCGCCGGCCCCGAGGGCGACTGGATAGACCATCAGGTTGTAGGCATCGACCAGCCCGGCGCGCTGCAGGCCATGAACGAGCTTCAGGCTGCCATAGACCAGGATGTCGCCGCCCGGCTGCTCCTTCAGCGCCGCGATCGCGGCTAGCGCATCGCCCGCCAGGATCGAGGTGCCCTGCCACTCGGCGGTCGTCAGTGTGGTCGAGGCGACGTGCTTCGGCAGCGCGTTGATCTGGTCGGCGAAGGGGCTATCGGTGACGTGCGGCCAGACCGCGGCAAAGGCGTCATAGGTCCGGCGGCCGAGCAGCAGTGAATCCGCGGCATCGAGCTCTTCCTGCTTCAGCCGCTCGCCTTCCGGCCCGCGCGAGAACGGCCCGGTCCAGTCGCCGAGGCCGGAATTCTCCATGCCGACCGGGTCCTCGATGACGCCGTCGAGCGAGATGTACTGGGTAACGACGAGCTTGCGCATGCTGCTTCTCCGGTGATCCGCCGAGCAGCGCTGCGCTGCCCCTTCTGCCCAGACGTCGAAGGAGAAACGGCGGAATCGACAGCGGTCCGAAAAATTCTTTCTCCGGCTTTGCCGCCGTCAGCCTTGACCTTGCCATGCTCTTGGCCGAAGAGGGCTTGCAAGGACCCACCCGAAACCCCGGCCTTGCGCCGGGGTTTTTGTTCGTGCGGGCGCTTGCGTCAGTGTGGTTTCCGACATCGACCGATCCCGATCGGGCGATTGGAGTTCGCGCTGGCCCTGTAAGTCAGCGAGAGGGAATCACCACCATGGCGAACGTGGTCGTGGTCGGCGCCCAGTGGGGCGACGAGGGCAAGGGCAAGATCGTCGACTGGCTGTCGAGCCAGGCCGATGTGGTGGTGCGCTTCCAGGGCGGCCATAATGCCGGCCATACTCTCGTCATCGACGGCACCGTCTACAAGCTCTCGCTGCTGCCCTCCGGTATCGTGCGCCCGGGCAAGCTCTCGGTGATCGGCAACGGCGTCGTCGTCGATCCCTGGCACCTGGTCGAGGAGATCGCTCGGCTGCGCACCCAGGGCGTTGCCATCTCGCCTGAGAACCTCCGCATCGCCGACAATGCGACGCTGATCCTGCCGCTGCACCGCGAGCTCGACCATTTCCGCGAGACCTCGAACTCAGCGCTGAAGATCGGCACCACCAAGCGCGGCATCGGCCCGGCCTATGAGGACAAGGCCGGCCGCCGCGCCATCCGCGTCATCGACCTCAAGGACGAGACGATCCTGAAGGCCAAGATCGAGCGCCTGCTCGCGCACCACAACGCGCTGCGCCGCGGGCTCGGCATCGCCGAAGTCGACGGCGGCGAACTGCTGAAGCAGCTGACCGAGATCGCGCCGCAGGTGCTGCCCTATGCCGACACCGTCTGGGCCCTGCTCGATGCGCAGCGCCGCGCCGGCAAGCGCATCTTGTTTGAGGGCGCGCAGGGCGCGCTACTCGACGTCGACCACGGCACCTACCCTTTCGTGACCT
Source organism: Bosea sp. Tri-49 (assembly GCF_003952665.1). Taxonomy (NCBI): domain Bacteria; kingdom Pseudomonadati; phylum Pseudomonadota; class Alphaproteobacteria; order Hyphomicrobiales; family Alloboseaceae; genus Allobosea; species Allobosea sp. Tri-49. Next base: position 5,768,968 of record NZ_CP017946.1, on the reverse strand, counting down.
CGTCCAACATCGTCGCCGGCCAGGCCGCGACCGGCTCGGGGCTTGGCCCCTCCGCCGTCGGCTATGTGCTCGGCATCGCCAAGGCCTACACCACCCGTGTCGGCGAAGGTCCGTTCCCGACCGAGCTCTTCGACGAGATCGGCGAATTGATCGGCCAGAAGGGCAAGGAATTCGGCGTCGTCACCGGCCGCAAGCGCCGCTGCGGCTGGTTCGATGCCTGCCTGGTGCGCCAGACAGTCAAGACATCCGGCATCGACGGCATCGCGCTGACCAAGCTCGACATCCTCGACGGTTTCAAGGAGATCAAGGTCTGCACCGGCTACAGGCTCGATGGCGAGATCATCGAGCACCTGCCCGCCGGCCAGAGCGACCAGGCCCGGGTCGAGCCGATCTACGAGGTGATCGAGGGCTGGGAAGGCTCGACTGCCGGCGCCCGCTCCTGGGCGCAGCTTCCGGCGCAGGCGATCAAATACGTCCGGCGCATCGAGGAACTGATCGGCGCTTCCGTGTCGGTGCTCTCCACCAGCCCGGAGCGCGACGATACGATCCTGGTCCAGAACCCGTTCGAGGGTTGACGGACCCGTACAACGCGGACATGTGAGGCCAATGGCCGATTTCCACCCCATTCTGGCGCGTGCGATCGCTGGACTGACCGACAAGTCTCCGGAAGCGCGCCGCTCCGTCTACGACCGGGCGCGCACGGCGCTGCTCGGCCAATTGCGCAGCCTCGATCCGCCGCTGTCGGAAGCCGACATCACCCGCGAGCGGCTTTCGCTCGACGAAGCCGTGTCGCGCATCGAGGCCGAGATCGCGCTCGCTGAGGCGATCGAGCCGAGCCTGCCGCCTTTGGCCACCGACGAGCCGGTGTCCGCGCCTGCGTCTCCCATTACCCGCCCACAACCCGAACCGAAGCCGCGCCAGGCCCTCCCGCAGGAGACACCGCGCTTCGACGAGCGGGCAGCATCCCAAGATGATACGCAGCCGATCCGACCGCGCGTCGCGCCGCCGCGCAAGCGCAGCGTCGACCCAGGCCATGTCCGCACCGCCATCGTCGGCGGTGGCGTCGCACTCGCCGTCGCGGTGATCGCCGGCTCGGCCTATTACGTCAACAAGATCGCACCGCAGGACCAGCCGGTGCGGCAACGGGTCGAGGCTCAAGCGCCGCCGGCGCAGCAGGACCAGGCCGGAAAGATCAGCGAGCGCGCAGGCGGCGAACCGACACCGACGCCGACGCCACAGACCGGCCAGCGCCCGAACCAACAGGCCGGCGCCCAGCCTGGCAGCGACATCGCCGTGGCTCAGCGCGCCATCCTGTATATCGAGGTGCCGGACGCGCAGCCGCGCATTGTCCAGGGTCGCGTCCTCTGGCGGCTCGACAGCGATATCACCGGCCCCGGCCAGCCGGTCGAAACCATCGTCCGCAGCACCATCGAGGTCGCCGATGCCGGGCTGGCGCTCGACTTCACCATCCGGCGCAACACAGATCCGGCCTTCCCGGCCTCGCACATCATCGGCATGCGCTTCACCACCACCGGCGAGGCTGCGAACGACGCGATCCGCGAGGTCGGCGTGCCGCAGTTCAAGCTCGAAGAGGGCGAGCGTGGCGCCCCGCTCTCGGCCATCTCCTCGGCGCTGGGCGAGAACCTGTTCGTCGCAGCCCTCTCGAATGTCCCGGTCGAGGCCGAACGCAATCTCGACCTGCTGCGCAACCGCAACTGGATCGACCTGCCGGTGCGCTTTGCCTCTGGCCGGCGCGGCATCATCACCTTCGAGAAGGGCGGTGCCGGCAACCGGACCATCGCCGAGGCGCTGAGCCGCTGGCAGGGCTAAGGCGCGAGTACGACGCCTCAGCGCCCCTGGCCTGTTGCCAGCTGGCGCATGACTTCGACCATCACGGGATCCTTGCCGGCGGCATAGTCGGCGAAGTTCGGCGCTGATGTCACCGCAGGCTGAAGCGACCCTGCCGGCACACCATACAGGTAGTTCAGCAGGAAGCAGGTCGTGATCTGGGACAGGCCGCAACCGTGTTCCCAATCGTGGAAGGCGGTCGTGTAGCGGATCGCAATCTTCGCGTTAGGCAGCAAGGTGAGCCCGCCCTCGCCCCAGAACTGCGAGCGGTCGCCCACCGGCTCGCCAACGAGAACGGCACGCGTGCCGGCGAAATGCTTCAGCATCGCCGCCGTGCTGATCGCGGCCGAGAAGGTGTTGGCGCTGGTCAAGATGAAAAGCTTGCCGTTCGTAGGCAGAAGCTGCGGCAGCCGGCGGGCGAAATCAGCCGTCAAGGTATAGTCGCCGCCGCGATTGAGGCGCAGGTCGACGATCGCGTTGCGAATGGGCTTCTTCGCAGCTTCATCGAGTATGTCGGAGAGATAGCGGGATGCACCAATCGGCGCCTGATCAGCCACGCGGTTGATCTGGAGATAGAGCAGATCGGCCGCCGGATAGTCGTGCCAATAGTTCGTGTCAGGGCGTGAGAGATAGGCCGGGAGGGCGACCCCGTCGAGGACATGCCGCCACCGGACCGGGCGGGCAGCTTCTGCAGCCGGGCTGAGATTGCGCTTGGGCCAGAGCTGGGCGGCCAAGGGCGGGTGCTTGGCAGCCTCGGCAGCGAGGTCGACTGAAACTGCACTCCCCTCTGCGAGGCGAATTTCAAAGGCGCCGCCGTCTGCTGTTTCGCCAAGACTAGCTGCATGGAGAAGCGCGGGCGAGATCAGAAAGTTCGGCACGAACTCCCGAGAGAGATTGGCGGGGCCGCCGACATAGGAGCGCAGCGCCTCCACCAGCGCCGCAATCGCACGCCCGTTCACGCCGAGCACCTGGCCCCCGAGGAGAGCGCGTCGCTCCTCGTCAGCGGCGATCACGAAGAGCCCATCGGCAAACCAGCCAAGACGGATCGGCACTGCGTTGAAGCCGTAGTCGCCGGCGAGCCCGAGTACGTTGGTATGGCCATTGTCTGCCAGGGCCACCGCCATCGCCGCCGCCATGGCCAGGCCGGCCCGGTCGAGACCACCAGCCCGCGGCTCGATCGCGGCCACCGCCCGCTCGAATGCCGCCCGGTTCTCGGCCGTGAAGCTGCGCTCGACCTCCGGCAGACGCCGCAAATGCGCGAGGTCCTGCAGGTTCCTGTCCCGCGGCGATGCAGCGACAGAGACACTCGCCTTCGGGTAAGACTTCAGCGTCGGGTAGAGAATGACGGCAAGCGGCGCCGCGATGAGAACAAGCAATGCCGCGGCGATCACCAGGAGCCCGAGCCCGCGTCGGCGCCACGATCGCCTGGGAACGTCACCATCTCGTCGCATGGGCCTGACCGAACTCCGCCAGCTTCACGCTTACAATCGGTCCGGACAGGTAATGGCAGCACGAAACCGCACTGCGGCCCGGCGGCTCAGCCCCCAGCGACCTTCTGATAGTCCTTCACATCGGAGAAACTGATCTCCGGGGCGCGCTCGGCATCGTATTTCAGGGTGAACTGCGACGAGGCCATGAAGACCGGGTCGCCGTCGAGATCATCCGCCATGGACGAGGGCTTGGCGCCGACGAACTTCTGCAGGGCAAGCTTGTCGTCGCTCGATATCCAGCGCGCGATCGCGAACTGACAGGGCTCGAAATCGACCGGCAGCGAATACTCCGCCTCCATGCGCTCCTTCAGCACGTCGAGCTGCAGCGCGCCGACGACCCCGACGATAGCCGGGGCGCCGTCATGCGGCAGGAAGAGCTGGACCACGCCCTCCTCCGCCATCTGCTGCAAGGCCTCGCGCAGCTTCTTGGCCTTCATCGCGTCCTTGAGCTTGACGCGGCGCAGGATTTCCGGCGCGAAGCTCGGCACGCCGCGGAAGACGATGTCCTCGCCCTCGGTCAGCGTGTCGCCGATGCGCAGCGTGCCATGGTTCGGCAGGCCGACGATGTCTCCGGCATAAGCTTCCTCGGCGATCGAGCGGTCACGGGCAAAGAAGAATTGCGGCGCATTCAACGGCAGCGGCTTGCCGGTGCGCACCAGCCTGGCCTTCATCCCACGCGAGAGCTTGCCCGAGCACACCCGCATAAAGGCGATGCGGTCGCGATGGTTCGGGTCCATGTTCGCCTGGATCTTGAAGACGAAGCCGGTCATCTTCGGCTCGTCCGCCTCGATCGCCCGCTTGTCGGCCTGCTGCGCGCGCGGGCTCGGCGCCAGGCGCCCGAGCGCGTCGATCAGGTCGCGCACGCCGTAATCGCGCAGCGCCGCACCGAAATAGACCGGCGTCAGATGGCCCTCGCGGAAGGCCTCGAGATCGAAGGGCTTGCAGCCTTCGCGCGCCAGGAAGACCTCCTCGCGGAAGGTATCGACCGCGCCATTGGGCAGGAGCTCGTCGAAGAGCTTGTCGTCCTCGCCTGCGACCGCTTGCCCGGCATCGCTCTCGTCGCCCTTCTGGTTGCGGCGCAGCGTATTGGAGGCAAGGTCGAGCGTGCCGACGAACTCGCGCCCGCGCCCGACCGGCCAGGTCATCGGCGCGACGTCGAGCGCCAGCGTCGTCTCGATCTCGTTGAGAAGGTCGAAGGGATCGCGCGTCTCGCGGTCGACCTTGTTGATGAAGGTGACGATCGGGATGTCTCTGAGACGGCAGACCTCGAACAGCTTCTTGGTGCGCGCCTCGATGCCCTTGGCGGCGTCGATCACCATCACGGCCGAGTCGACGGCGGTCAGGGTGCGATAGGTGTCTTCCGAGAAGTCCTCGTGGCCGGGCGTGTCGAGCAGGTTGAAGACGTGCCCGTCATATTCGAAGGTCATCACCGAGGTGACGACCGAGATGCCGCGCTGGCGCTCGATCTTCATCCAGTCGGACGAGGTCTGGCGCCGGCCGGCCTTGGCGCGGACCTCGCCGGCGAGCTGGATGGCGCCGCCGAAATAGAGCAGCTTTTCGGTCAGCGTGGTCTTGCCCGCGTCTGGGTGCGAGATGATGGCGAAGGTGCGTCGGCGCGCATGGGGTGCCGCGGCCTCGGCCGGGATGTCGAGGGTCGAGAGATCGGTCATGGCGTGGTGAAGACAGGATGCGCCGCGCAAGTCAATCGGGCGAAGCGTCATCGCGGTATCGCCGCCCGCGCATCACGAACCCTCCAACGCTAATTTAACCAAGCTGCGCGTAGATCGGTGCCGGGTTCCCTGCCGCGCACCGTGACGAAGCCGTGGCCTCCTGACGCGCGACACAGATGGCCACCCTGCGCACGATCTCGAGCCAGATTCTCGGTGCGATCTCGCTTCTCGTCATCGCGGCTGCGATCGCTATCAGCCTCGGAGTCTACAGCCTCAGCCGTTATGCGACGATGACGGACGAGATGCAGTCGATCACCCATCGCTCGGCCCTCGCCGAGCGGATCAATGGGCTGGTGAACGCGGTCGTGATGGAATCGCGTGGCATCTATATGAGCGAAGGCGCCATCGGAGCAGAGCGCTTTGCGCCGCCGCTGCTGCAGAACCTCGTCGAGATCGAATTGCTGATGGCCGAATGGCAACCGCTGGTCGAGGACCAGGAGCGGGCCGATTTCGACAACCTCAAAACGCGCGTTCAGGAATTTCTCCACTTCCGGCGCGACATCGTCCGGCTTGGCCGGCAAGGCGCCACGATGGCGGCGCGAGCAGCCGGCAATGACGACGCCAATCGCGACAATCGCAAGGCGCTCAACGAAACGCTGAAGCGCATCGCAGGCAGCTATGACGGGCGCAGTACTGCGCTCGACGCCAGGCTCGAAGCGATGCAGCGCGACAGCGTCAACCTGCAGATCGGTTTCGGCGTCCTCTCGATCCTGACCGGCCTCGGCCTCACGGTCCTGGTCGTGTATCGCCGGGTCTCTCGCCCACTGCGCCGGCTCGCGACGACCATGCGCAGCCTGGCAGCCGCCGAACCCGTCACGAACATTCCGCTCCTGCGCCGCCAGGATGAGATCGGCGACATGGCGCGAGCGGTCGAGGTCTTCCGCGACAACGCCCTCGCCCGCGAGGCCCTGGAAGCCGCCGCCGCGCATAACGAAGCTGGACGGACCGCGCGCCAACAGCGGATCGCCGAAATCGTCGCCGCCTTCGATGCCAGGCTCGCCGATGCGCTCGAAACCGTCGAGATCGGTGCCCATACACTCGAGGGCGCCGCGCGGGCGGTGAGCGAGATCGCAAGTGCCCGGACCGTCCAGATCGGCGGAGCGCAGAACGCCTCGCAGGATGCATCCGGCAAGGTCCAGCACGTCGCAGCTGCAGCCGAGGAGCTGTCGAGCTCGATTGCCGAAATCGCCGAGCGCGTGACGCAGGCAAGCGCCATGGTCGGCAGCGCCGCCACAGACGCTCAAGGCGTGAGCCGACGTGTCGACGGGCTCGCGCGTGCCTCCGAGCGCATCGTCAGCGTCATCGACCTGATCCGCGACATTGCCGAGCAGACCAATCTACTGGCGCTCAACGCCACGATCGAAGCCGCTCGTGCCGGCGAGGCCGGGCGCGGCTTTGCCGTGGTTGCCGCCGAGGTCAAGACATTGGCGAGCCGCACCGCCGAGGCGACGAACGGCATCGCCAGCCAGATCGAGGCCTTCCGGGGCGAAGCGAGGGACGCGGTCGCGGCTATCGGCGCGATCGCTGCGACGATCACCGAGGTATCGCAGCACACCAGCGCCATCGCCGCCGCGACCGAGCAGCAGAAGAGCACGACTTGGGAGATCGCCCGCAACGCCCAGGCGACCGCCGACGGCGCCGCGACCGCGGCCATGGCGCTGGACAGCCTCGCCGCGGCCTCAGGGGAGGCGACCGGCGCCGCGTCCGACACGCTGCGTACCGCCGAGAACCTGGCGCGCGAGGCCGAAGCCTTGCGCGGCGCGGTCGCGACCTTCTTCGGCCAGATCAAGGCCGCCTGACGCCCCTCCGCCGGAGCTCAGTTCTTCAGCCGGTAGCCGGTCTTGAAGATCCAGGCGATCACCGCGATGCAGGCGGCGAGGAAGACCAGCGTCATCGCCAGGCTGACGGCGATGCCGACATCAGCGACGCCGTTGAAGCTCCAGCGGAAGCCGCTGATCAGGTAGACGACCGGGTTGACCAGCGTCACCGCCCGCCAGAACGGCGGCAGCATGTCTATCGAGTAGAACGAGCCACCAAGGAACGTCAGCGGCGTGATGATCAGGAGCGGAATCGCCTGCAGCTTCTCGAAACCATCGGCCCAGACGCCGATGATGAAGCCGAACAGACTGAAGGTCGCGGCCGTCAGGATCAGGAAGAGCAGCATCCAGATCGGATGCTCGATTTTCAGCGGCACGAACAGGAAGGCGGTGGCGAGGATGATCAATCCCAGGATCACCGATTTCGTCGCTGCCGCCGCGACATAGGCGAACACGGCCTCCCACCAGGCGACCGGCGCCGAGAGCAGTTCGAAGATCGTGCCGACGAATTTCGGGAAATAGATCGCAAAGGAGGCGTTGGCGATGCTCTGGGTCAAGAGCGAGAGCATGATCAGGCCGGGGACGATGAAGGCGCCATAAGGGACGCCGTCGATCGCGCCCATATGCGAGCCGATCGCCGCGCCGAAGACGACGAAATAGAGCGAGGTCGAGATCACCGGCGAGAGGATGCTCTGCAGCGGCGTACGCCAGGTGCGGGCCATCTCGAAGCGGTAGATCGCCTTGATTGCGTGCAGGTTCATGCGTTCGCCCTCAGAAGGCCGACGAAGATGTCCTCGAGCGAGGATTGGCTGGTGCGCAGGTCGCTGAAGCGGATCCCTGCGTCGGCGAGGCCCTTCATCAGGGCAGTGATGCCGGTGCGCTCGGCCTTGGTGTCGTAGGTGTAGACGAGCTCCTCGCCCTCAGCCTGGAGGGTCAGGCCGTAGCCGGAAAGGGCCTCCGGGACCGCCGCGAGCGGCGCCTGCAGGTGCAAGGTAAGCTGCTTCTGGCCGAGCTTACGCATCAGCTCGGCCTTCTCCTCGACCAGGATGATCTCGCCCTTGCTGATCACGCCGACCCGGTCGGCCATCTCCTCGGCCTCCTCGATATAGTGCGTGGTCAGGATGATGGTGACGCCGCTGTCGCGCAGGCGGCGCACCAGCTTCCACATGTCCTGCCTGAGCTCGACGTCGACGCCGGCGGTCGGCTCGTCGAGAAAGAGGATCTGCGGCTCGTGCGCCAGCGCCTTGGCAATCAGCACGCGCCGCTTCATGCCGCCGGACAGCGTCATGATCTTGCTGTCGCGCTTGTCCCAGAGCGAGAGGTCACGCAGCACCTGCTCGACGATTGCCGGGTTCTTCGGCTTGCCGAACAGGCCGCGGCTGAACGACACCGTCGCCCAGACCGTCTCGAAGGCGTCGGTGGTCAGCTCCTGCGGCACGAGGCCGATCTGGCTGCGCGCGGCGCGGTAGTCGCGGATGATGTCGTGGCCATCGGCGAGGACCGTGCCGGTGCTCGGGTTGACGATGCCGCAGACGATGCTGATCAGCGTCGTCTTGCCAGCGCCGTTCGGCCCGAGCAGGGCGAAAATCTCGCCGCGCCTGATGTCGAGCGTGACGCTCTTCAAGGCCTGGAAGCCCGAAGCATAAGTCTTCGACAGGCCGGATATCTGGATGATGGGTTGCATGGGCGAAAGCTATACTCGCAGCACGGCAAAGGGGTGAAGGCGGGATGGTGCCGTTTCGCCCTGCCGGCACGACATCCCGCGGAACAAGAATGGCCGGGCAAGCCCGGCCATAGCAAGTCCTTCTACCAGTTCCTGTCAGCGCATGAAGAACCAGAGCAGGATGATGATCGGGATCGGAACGCCGACCAGCCACAGAATGATTGAACGCATCGACGCTAACCCTTTGATTGTCATCGGATGAAGATGACGGGACAACGTCGCGAGCCGGCCGGCGGTTCCCTCGCGCGAAGCGGATCTTATTTGTAGGCGATGCTGTCGATGATCGCCTTCATCGCCGCGTCATGCGTCTTGTGACCGTCGAGCGAGGCCCAATAGGTCATCATGATGATCTTGCCGCTCGCAACGTTCGGGTTGATCGCGACATAGCGGATGAGCGAATCGCCATCCTTGCTCTTGGCCTTGAGCTCGGTGAACGACCAGGCCTTGCCCTTGACCTCCTGCTTGATCGTCTCGGAAGCGCCGGTGATGGTGACGCCTTCCTTGTCGAAATAGCCGTTGTGCTCCTTCTGCAACGTGTCAATCTGGTCCGGTGCCACGAGCTCGAACCAGAGATAGATCTCGTCGTCCGGCGTCTTGATCTCGACGCCGCGCTTGATCTTCGCAGTCGTCCAGGCGTCAGGCACCGTGACCACGGCGACCGGGTCCTCATCGGTGATCTGGAGCGCTCCGGCAAAGGCCGGCAAGCCGCTGAAACCGACCAGCGCGACAGCGAGCGCAAAAACAATCTTCAGCATCGAAACTCCCCCAGGATCTGCTCGGCCCGCGAGCCCACAGGGCGGGACGTTGCGCTGTCGCCCTTGAGGCTGACAAGCCGCGCAAACCGCGTTTCAGGCCAGTTCGGCGGCCGTAGGGTGCCAGAGCGGTTGATAGCCGTTCACAAGCGCGGCCAGCGATGACGGCGGGGTGACGGCAGTCACCAAACCGGCCGGCCGCTTCCGCGTCGCGACATAGCCGGAAGGCGACCAAAGCAGGGCGTTGTCCCCGCGCAAGACGAGGAACTCGCCCTCGCCCGCGGCGATCATCGCCCCGTCAGGAAGGCTCTCCGCCGCAAACCGGTGCAGGCGCTTCGCCTTGCCGTCGCGCCGTTCGCGATCGAGCCGCTCGTCGATCACGGGGAAAAGCGGCACCTCGGCCAGCCCGAGCCCCGCGACCAGCGCCGCCCGGTAGGCATGGGCATCGGCGCGCCGGCATTCAACGCAAGGGCGATGTCCGGCGGCGAGCGCCGTCACCTCGTCGCAAAAGAACAGCTCGGTGTAATAGCGGCCCCAGACATTGCGCTGGCGGCCCTTGAACGAAAGCACACAGCAGATCCACTGGTTCGTCGCATAGAGGCGTGCCGGCAGCGCTTTCGTCGCAGGATCGTGGAACTTGCCGCCGCGGTTGCCGAACAGCAGGCCGCGAGCCGGATCGGCGAAGAGCGAGCCATCGGGGCGGATGCGGTTGGGTAGTGGCATGAGACGAGCCTAGGCGGCGGCGACGCCGGATCATGTCACCAGCGCGCTGCCCTTGCGACACCGTGCCCGACTCGTAGCGCTCTTCGCTTTCCGGCAAGCTTCCCGATGCGCGGACAAGCCGAAGGGCGAGCGTGCAAAGGGGCAGGACGGTATGGACCAGACGACCGAGAGCGTTGTTGCGCCGCTCGTCGCGCACCCGTCGCGCGGCACGATCCTCGGCGAGATCCATGCCCGCCCCTTCGCGCCGCTGGCAACGCCGCAGCGGCTGCTGCACTTCGCCTTCATGACCGACCAGGCGCAGGCCACCGCCGATCGCGAGGCACTCGCCCGCTTCTGCGCCGAGCGCGGCGTGCCCGGCCCGGCCGAGGGCGCCAAGCATCATCGTGCCCGGCTCGGCGATGTCAGCCTGCGCTGGGAGCAGCACAGCGAGTTCACCACCTATACTTGGGAACTGCCCTCACCCGGCGCAGACCCGTTCCTGCCGGCAAGCACCGTCCTGCCGCACGGCATGCACGCTCTGCCGCAGCCGGGAGCGCATCTGGTGGCGGTCGACCTGCATCTGCTGCCCGAAAAGGCCGCCCCCGATCTGGGGGCGCTCTTCGATGCGGCGAGCCTTGCCGCATCGCTGGTCGACGGCGAGGCCGGCGTAGCGGCGACCGATTTTCGGGCCGGCGCCGATGGTTTCGTGCGCATCCTCGTCCTCGACCGCGAACTCACCCCGGCGCGAGCCGGCGCACTGGCCCAGCGACTGCTCGAGGTCGAGACCTATCGCATCCTGGCTCTGCTCGGCCTGCCGGAGGCGCACCGCCTCGCGCCCTCCGTGCGCCGCACCGAGGAGGTGCTGGTGCGCATCGCCGGGACGATGACCCAAACCGACGGGCTCGCCGCCGACAATGCGCTCCTCGACGAGATGACCGCCATCGCTGCGACGATGGAATCGGAAGCCGCCTCGTCGAACTATCGCTTCGGCGCCAGCCGCGCCTATGACAGCATCGTCGGCCAGCGCCTGGAGGCGATCGGCGAAGCGCCGTTCGGTGGCTGGCCGACCATCGCCGCCTTCCTGTCACGACGCATGGCGCCGGCGATGCGCACCTGCCAGATGCTGCAGCAACGCCAGCTCGACCTGTCGCGCCGGCTCGCCCGTGCCGCCAATCTTCTGCGCACCCGCGTCGACATCGCGCTCGAACAGCAGAACGGGGACCTGCTCGCGGCGATGAACGACCGCACCCGCCTGCAATTGCGCCTGCAGCAGACGGTCGAGGGGCTCTCGGTCGCGGCGATCGGCTACTATGTCGTCAGCCTGTTCGGCTATCTCGCCAAGGGCGCCAAGGATGCCGGCTTCCTGCCGATCGATATCGGCATCGCGACCGCCCTGTTCGTACCGGTCGCGATCCTCGGTGTCTGGCTGATGGTCCGGCGCATCAGGCGCGGCCACAGCGACAGCTAGCGCTGCACGATGACCTTGGTGCCTGGCCTGACGCGGTCATAGAGATCCGTCACGTCGCGATTGGTCATCCGGATGCAGCCCGACGAGACTGCCGCTCCGATCGTGTCGGGCTCGTTCGAGCCGTGGATGCGGTAGAGGCTCGATCCCAGATAGATCGCCCGCGCACCGAGCGGGTTCTCCATGCCACCCTCCATATGGCGCGGCAGATCGGGCCGACGCTTCAGCATTGCCGCGGGCGGGCGCCAGTCCGGCCATTCGCGCTTGCGCGTGACGGTCTTGGTGCCGGACCAGCTGAAGCCCTGCCGGCCGACGCCGACGCCGTAGCGGATCGCCTGCCCTCGTCCGAGCACGTAGTAGAGCCGCCTTTGGCTGGTCGAGACCACGACCGTGCCGGGCGCCTGCTTGCCGCTCCAGGCCACGGTCTGGCGCGGCACCGGCTGTTCGCTGAAGATGTTGAGGAAGTCCGCGAGCCCGCGGCTGATCGGGTTGGAATAGGCCGATGCAGGCGTAGCGAAGGCGAGAACCGTGGCAGTCAGTATAATGGCGCGCAGCATGATGATCCCTGCAACGCCCCCCACCGGGATTTAACCGGAAGAGGCAAAGCGGGGTCAACCCCGGCTCAGCCGCGCAAGCCGGCGGTGATCGAACGGCGATAGGACAGCGCTGCCGGAATCAGCGCTGCCAGCGAGCCGAGCAGCAGGATCAGCCCGACCTGGGCCAGCTCCGGCCGACCAAGCGCGAGCGAGAGCCGTAGGCCAGTCTGCGCCTCGAACAGGCCGGAGACCGCGAGCGTCGCGACGGCGCCGAGCCCGAGGCCGAGGGCACACCCCGCCGCAACCAGCCCGGCCATGCCGAGCCAAACCACCAGCAGCACATAGGCCCGCGGCGCGCCGAGGGCGCGCAGCACGGCATAACGCCGCCGCCTCAAACCAGTGACCGCAACGAGCAGCAGGAAGATCGCCGCCAGGATCAACACTGCATTCAGCACCGAGGCGACGCTCAGCACCTGACCGACATCGCCGAGCGTGCGATAGAGCCCGACCAGCACCTCCGCCGGGAAGAAGGCCATGGTGCCGCCCTGCCGGTAGCGCGCCCTGAGCGTATAGGCGTCGGCGACGGCTCTCGGCTTCACCACCAGCGCCGGCACGCCGGGAATGCGCTGGCCGTCGAAGGGCGGGCCGAGCGCGGCGCCATCGCCGGCATGGCCATTGCCGAGCCCATGCACCTCCCAGACGCTCTCGATCGGCACCAGAATGGCGCGGTCGAAGGGCGAGCCGAGCCGCGGCAGGCGGCCGACCGCGATATAGGCATGGCCCTCATGGCGATGGCTCGCCTCTTCGGCATCGGCGACGCCGCGCTTCGGCCAATGCCCGGCGATTGCATGCGACGGTTCGATCTTGTCGCCTAATTTGTAGGTGACGTCGGCGCCAAGCACGGCCTCGCCCTCGCGCCCGAACAGGCGGCCCTCGCTCGGCTGCAGGCGGCCCCAGCGGCCGGCGAAGGCGAGCGTGGTGCCGATCACCGGATGGCCGCGGGCGATGTCGCCGAAGGCGAGCGGCGCGACGGCCGCGACGCGCGGATCGCGGGCGAGCTCGTTGATCAGGCGCCCGTCGATCAATGGCAGCGCCTCGGGCTGCAGGTAGATCGCCGACATCAGCAATTGCATCTGGCTGCCGGGCGCGCCGACCAGCAGGTCGAAATCATCGGCCGCCCGGGCCGAGGACTGGCGCAGCGCCCGCTCCTGCGCGCCGATGGAAACGCCGATCGCCACTGCCAGCGCGACCAGCGCCACGATCGCCGCAGCGGTCCAGCGCAGCGCCCGGAGATCGGCGATGACCATCGGCAGCGGGTTCATGCGGCAGCTTTCAGATGAAGCGGCCCATCGCCGATCGCTACGACATGCTGCATCCGCGCCAGCAGTGCCGAGTCATGCGAGGCGCAGAGCAGCGTCGCGCCGCTCTCTTTGGCCACTTCGACCAGCAACGATCCGACCTCGGCCGCATGGGCTGGATCGAGGCTCGCTGTCGGCTCGTCGGCGAGGATCAGCGCCGGCGCGTTGAACAGAGCCCGGGCGATCGCGACGCGCTGCTGTTCGCCGCGCGAGAGCACGGCGGCACGCCGGCGCAGATCGGTCAGCCCCATGCGCCCCGCGAGCGCAGTCGCTCGCGAAACCTGGCTTTCCGTCCGCCGCCAGCGCGAAAAACTCGCCGGCAGCGTGATGTTGGCGAGCACGTCGAGCTCGGGCACGAGATGGAAATCCTGGAAGACGAAGCCGACCGTCTCGCGCCGCCAGCGGTCGCGCTTCGCACCCGGCAGCGTGGAGACCGCGACATCGCCCCAACCGACGCTCCCAGCATCGGGCGAGAATAGCCCGGCAGCAAGGTGCAGCAGCGAGGTCTTGCCCGAGCCGGACGGACCGCGCAGGCCGATCAAAGTGCCGGGCGGCGCGACGAATTCGGGGATGTCGAGCACGCGAAAGGGCCGCCCGTCGCCATCGCGATGGTCGACCTGGACGCCGGAGAAATGTAGGGACCGAACCGCGCCGGCCGCTCGCTCAGACACTGTGGAAGCCGGCATCGACCAGCCTGACCTGGCTGACGAAGCCGGTTTCGGCATCGGTCGACGAACCGATCTCGAGTCGGCCGCTGACCGCAACCTTCTGGCCGGCGCTGACCATCGGCGTCGCCGCGCGCATGAAGACCACGACAATGTCGACCGGCCAGTCGGCATCCGACTGGCAGAACGGGCAGATCGCCAGTGGCTCGCGCGTCAGCACGAAGAAATGGCTCTCCGGCTTCAGTGGCGGTGCCATATAGCCGAGCATCCTGACCGGCTTGCCGCGCAGCGAGGTCGCCCGGTCGGAGAACTGGAAGCCGAGCACGCCGAAGGATTTGTAGAGCCCGTCGAAGGTCAGCATCTCCGCCTCGGTCGCGAACGCGCGCAGCGAGACGGGCAACGCCGCGAGCCCCATGAGGAGCCCGCGGCGGGAGAGCGTGCGGCGCCCGATGGGGCGCCGATCGGACGAGCGATCGCTCACTTGCCGCCGAGGGCCAGCGCCTCCGCCATGACGCGGAAGACGAAGACGTTCGGCTTGTGGCCACGGAAGCGCTCCGAGCCCGGGCCCATGGCGGTGAGCAGCACGTCGTCGGCCGCGTGGACGCCGGAGTTGGCGTCGAAGGGCAGGTTGCCCTGCTTGCGGGTGGCGAGCGGACCAGTGCAGTCCTTCTCGTTGGCGATGTTGGTCTTGCCGTCCGGGCCCTTCACGGCCGGGACGCGCTCGCCGTCGAGATAAGGCCGGCCGGTGTCGCAGGTGTCGGGATAGCTGCCGAAAGCGACGGCGAGACGGCGCGAGGTGTCGACCTTGGTCGGGTAGCCGTCGGCATCGCGCGGGCCGTAATTCGGCGGCAGCGACTCGTGGTAGGTGCCGAGCTTGTCGCGCAGCAGCTGGCCCGGGCGATCGTCGTCATAGGTGCCGATGATCGAGATCGGATGGGCGTGGTCGGGCACGACGATGATCAGCGTGTCGTTGCGATCGCCAGCGAACTCCTTGGCGGCCTTGACGGCGTTGTCGAGCATGATCGTGTCGAACACCGCGCGCTCCCAGTCGAGCGAGTGGCTGTACTTGTCGATGCGGGCCGATTCCACCATCAGGAAGAAGCCGTCCTGCGCGCCCTTGAGCATCTCGATCGCAGCCTTGGTCTGCTCGACCACGTCGGGCTGATCGGGGAACTTCGAGATCGAGCCCTTCTTGGCGAGGCGCAGGTCGAAGGCGCCGTCGATGTTCGAGGTGTTGTAGAGGCCGAGCAGCTTCTTGGAGCCGCCGGCGACCGCAGCGTTCATCTCGGTCTTGGTGGTGGCGAGCGTGTAGCCGGCCTCCTTGAACTTGGCGATGAAGTCGAGATCGTCGGTGCGCTTGGTGCCCGGGGTCGACTTCGGCAGGAAGTTCGGCGAGCCGCCGCCCATGATCACGTCGGGCTGCACGTCGAAGAACATCTTGACGATGTCGTTGTAGTCGGAGCGGCGGCGGGTGTGGGCGACCATCGCGGCCGGGGTCGCATCCTCGATCTCGGCGTTGGTAACGACACCGATCGCCATGCCGGCGCGCTTGCGCTTGATCACCTCGGAAATGGTCTCGACCTTGGGGTGGTCGAGCGTCAGGGCGTTCTTGGCGCAGTAGATGCCGAGCGCGTTGACGCAGGACTTGTGGCCGGTGGTGTAGGCGCTGGCGGAGTTGGCGCTGTCGGTCACGACCGAGTCGGTGCCCGAGGTCGAGATCAACGCCATGTTCGGCATGTCGTCGATGGCGAGCTCGCCGCCGTAGAGACCCTGCTCCCAGCCCTTCGACAGGATCCGCGCCGCGGTGCGATGCGCGATCGACATGCCGTCGCCGACGAAGAGGATGACGTTCTTGGCCTTGCGCTCAGCCGTCGGGTAGACGGTCCAGTTGACGGTGGCCTTGTCGCTGCCCTGCGTCGCCTCGACGACGTACTGGCCGGCCGGCAGCTGCGCGCCACGCAGCCAGAGGGCCGAATGCTTCTGGCCTTCCTCGTTCTGGACGAACTGGACTTCGCGGCCGAAGGCTTCGGCGACGGGCTTGCCGTTGATCGTGACCTTGACGTCGGCCGAGGTCGGCGCGTTGGGGAACTCGACCTTGAAGTCGAAGCGCGAGCCTTCGAGTATCTCGGCGCGGGTCAGCGGGTAGATGGTCTGCGCCGTCGCCGGCGCCGCGCTGGCGAGCATCGCCGCCGCCATCAGCCAGGTTCGCTTCTGCATGATCTTCTCCGCCCCATGGGAAAGCCAGGTCGGCGGAGCGTTAGGAGCGTCAGATGACACTATGATTACTGCGCTCGGGGCAATAATGTTACGTTATAACACTCAATTTATTGTGGCCTGTGAACTTGGATTTCGGACCAACTGCCCCTGCAGCGGGCAACGAACTGTTGCAGGGCCTGTGCTAAGCCCGCATCGCGCAGGAGAGACGCAGCATGAGCACGGCAAGCGATGCCCGCTTCTGGGACCGGTCCTCGAAGAGCTACGCCAGATCGCGGATCTCGGACCAGGCCGGATATGAGCGCACCCTGGAACGGACGAGCGCCCTGCTGAAGCCGGACGACGGCGTGCTCGAAGTCGGCTGCGGCACCGGGACAACGGCGCTCCGGCTCGCGAGCGGGGTCAAGAGCTATCTCGCAGCGGATCTCTCCGCCGGCATGATCGCCATCGCGCAGGAGAAGCACACTGCAAACCCGATTGCGGGTCTTACCTTCCGCACCGCGACCGCCGAGGCGCTCGCTTCCGAAGCTGCTCGGTTCGATGCGGTTCTCGGCTTCAGCTATCTGCATCTGGTCCGCGACCTCACCAGCACGTTGCGCAGCATTCACTCTGTGCTCGCGCCCAGCGGCCTGCTCATCACCAAGACACCCTGCCTCGGCGACATGAACCCGCTGATCAGGCTTGCCCTGCCGCTCATGCAGATGATCGGAAAGGCACCCTATGCCGGCGTCTTCAGTGCGCAGGAACTGAGCGATCTCATCGCCGCCGCGGGCTTCGAGATCCTGGGCACGGAACGCCATGCGAGCAAAGGCAAGGACAGCCGGCCTTTCATCGTGGCGCGCAAGATATAGCGCTGGAAGCTTGGGCTGAGTGGAGCAATCCTCACTCAGCGACGTTTCGTTCCAAACGATCGGGCAAGTACAGGCCGCTCCTGACAGCTGCTGACACACAACACCCCTATCAGCCCGTCCATCGCTTGAGGAAACGCCAAAAGGGACATCGCTATGCTGACCTTCTATCATTCGCCGCAGTCGCGCTCCTTCTCGATCCTCTGGTTGCTCGAGGAGCTCGGCCAGCCCTATGAGATGAAGCTCGTCGACATTCGTGCCGAGGACGGCCCACCGGAGAGCTATCGCGCCATCCAGCCGCACAAGAAGGTTCCAGCGATCGTCCATGACGGCACCACCGTCACCGAGCGCGCCGCGATCTGCCTCTATCTCACCGAGCAGTTTCCGGAAGCCGGGCTGGCGCCGGCCGTCGGCGATGCCGATCGCCCGACCTTCCTGACCTCGCTGGTCTATACCGACGCCGTGCTCGACCCGATCATCGCCACCTCCATGCACAAGTTCCAGTACGAGGCGCGCGGCTTCTCCTTCGGCTCTCATGCCGACACGGTCGCCAATCTCGCGAAGAAACTCGGCGAGCACCCCTATGCCGCCGGCGAGCGTTTCACCGCCGCCGACACCCAGCTCGGCGCCGGCATCCATTTCGGCATGAACATCGTCGGTGTGCTGCCGCGCCTGCCGGTGTTCGAGGCCTATATGGGGCGGATGATGGAGCGGCCGGGGCTGCAGCAGACCCTGCAGAAGGATGGCACGCTCGAGCCCGGCCAAGTGCCCTGAGCCGGATCACTCCTCCTTGAAGCCGTAGTCGGGAATGCCCTGCTCGTTGCCGTAATATTTGTACGGCAGGAACTTGCCGGACATGGCGATCCTGACCCGATCGCCCTTGGGGTTCGGCTCGCGTTCGAAGGCGATGTTGAAGTCGATCGCCGACATGATGCCGTCGCCGAACTCCTCCTCGATCAAGGCCTTCCAGGCCGGTCCGTTGACCATCACCATCTCGTAGAAGCGGTAGATCAGCGGATCGGTCGGCGGCATCGGCGTACCGGTGCCGCGATAGGGCACCTCGTTGAGCATGCGCTTCTCGGTCTCCGACAGGCCGAACAGCGTCGCCGCCTTCTCGGCGAGCGGCTTCACCAGCTTCATCTGGCCGAGCAGGGCGCCGATCACCAGCACCTCCGACATGCCGCCGATCTCGTCGGTGATGTGTTTCCAGCTCCAACCTTTCTCGCGCTTGATGTCGAGAATCTTCTCGGTGAGCTCTTCGCGCTTCATCTCGTCCTCGCTGACCGTAACCGCTCATGGCGGTCGTCAGAGGAAGAGCTAGCAAGGCGCGGGCCAGAAGCGGCCGGGGCGATGAAGCGGCGACCGCTCGGTCAGCGTCGGCCGAATTGCAGGCGCTCCAGCGCCGCGATCTGCTGCGCGACCGGGGAGACCTGGGTCGCCAGCGAAATCCCCTCGAAGTGCCGGCGGCCGCGGAAGCGGGCACGCTCGAAATTCGAGCGGCCGTCGAAGGCGGCGTTGCTGAACCAGGCGCCGCGGTCGAAGCGGGCGCCGGCGAACGTTACCAGCTGCCCGAAACGGGCCTCCTCGAAGCCGGCATTGCCGGCGAACTCGACCTCGCCGAAATCGGCGGCTCCGGCGAACCGACACTCTCCGAAGCCGGCCTCACCGGCATGGCGCACGCCGCGGAACTGCGTCACGCCGTCAAAGCGCGAGCCACGGAACCAGGCGTCGCCGGTGAACTCAGCCTCGACGAAACAGGCCGTGCCCTCGCAGCGCATGTCGCGGAACTCGGCGGTGCCGTGAAGGGTCGCCGCACCGAAATCGGCATCTCCGGCAAAGTGCGCCCGATCGAAGAAGGCGTCGCTGCGGAAGCTCGCATCGCGGAAGCTGGCGGGGCCGTGAAAATGCGCCTCGGAAAACCAGGCATCACCGCAGAAGGCGCTGCCGGCGAAACGGGCTGCGGCCGGGAAGATGATGCCGGCGACGTTGAACTCGCCCTCGAAGATCTCGTCGACCAGCTCGACGTCGGCAAGCAGGCGCCAGAGCGAAAGGAGCGGCCCGTCAGCACCGATCCGGCCGCGCAGCCGCGCCATCTCGCCGGCCCAGCCATTCCAGCTTGCAGCCCCCTCTCCGAGCCGCGCCAGCGTCGTCTCGCGCCGTGCCGCCATGAAGGCGGAGGCCTCCGGCCCGGCCGCGCCATAGCGCGCCGCACGCTGCGCAGCGGCAAAGCCAGCCTGATGCGGCCGCGCCCAGGAATTCACCTGCAGCAGTTCGGCGCGCATATCAGGCACGAGCCGGAACAGACTGGCCATAACGGAGGGCACTCTCGGTTAACGATTCATTAGCCATAAGCGAGCCGGCGACATGGTTCAATCGTCGCGTTGTCCGCCAGCACCGCCTCCCGCTCGCCCAGGCGCGCGCATCTCCTGCGGGTTTCACCGTTCGGCGCAGGACACTCTTAAGGTTACAGGCCGATAACCTTCTGTAGCGTAAGGCATTTGAAGTAGTTTTCGCGCGATCCAAGGTTGCATCTGCCACGCGGAACTCCAGCGCCGATGAACGCCTACCTGCCGTTGATCCTGTTCACGGTGCTGACCAACGCAGCGGCGCAGTTGATGCTGAAGCGCGGCATGGGCGGAGTCGGGGCGCTCGACGTCGGCAATGACGGACTGATTCCCACCGTCTTCCGCGTCGTCTTCAACCCCTTCGTCTTCGCTGGATTGTGCACCTTCGTGGTCAGCATGGCCTCGCATCTGATCGTGCTATCGAAGGTTCAGATCAGCTACGCCTACCCGTTCTTGAGCCTCGCCTACGTCGTGGTCGCGGTCTACGCCTACTTCGTCTTCCAGGAGGATCTGAGCCCGGCGCGCATCGCCGGCATCGGCTTCATCGTCCTGGGCACCATTTTCATCGCACAAAGCTGAGGGACGTCATGGACCTGTTCGCCCGCTTCATTCTCCGTCTCGGCGCCCTCTTCGCTCCGGCGCAGCCGCAGCTGAAGCCGATCCCGGTGCCGGCGCGCCGCCCCGACCAGCGACGCTGATCCATGAAGCACATCATCATCGGCGGCGACGGTTTCGTCGGCTCGCATCTGGCGGCGGATCTCGCGGCCATGGGCGAGGACGTCCTCGTCTGCGACATCCAGCAGAGCGCGCATCCGCACTACAGCGAGGTGCCCTTCCAGCGCGCCGACGTGACCGATCCGGCGAGCGTCGAGGCGATCTCGCTGACGCCTGATGATCTCGTCTACAATCTCTCGGCCAAGATGCTGTCGCCGATCGTGACCCGGAAGGAGCGCCACGACTTCTTCTGGCCGGTGAACTACCACGGCACGCAGAACGTCCTGTCCTGGATGGAGAAGAACGGCGCCAATCGGCTCGTCCACTTCACCACCGACATGATCTACGGCCATTCGGTCACCGTGCCGCAGGACGAGACCCATCCGGCCAAGCCGCTGGGCGAATATGGCGAGAGCAAGCTCGCGACCGAAACGCTCTGCCAGAGCTATCGCGACAAGGGCTTCCGCATCCCGATCTTCCGGCCGCGGCTGATCATTGGCCCGGGCCGCCTCGGCATCCTGGTCAAGCTTTTCCGGCTGATCGACATGAACCTGCCGGTGCCGATGATCGGCTCAGGGAACAACCCCTACCAGTTCATCTCGGTCTTCGACTGCGCCAGCGCCTGCATCGCCGCCTGGAAGGCCGATTTCCCGAACAGCGCCTATAATCTCGGCTCGGACGATCCGCCGCCGGTGAAGAAGCTGCTCGGCGACCTGATCCGCCATGCCGGCTCGAAGTCGATCCTGCTGCCGACGCCGGCCTCGCTGGTCAAGCTGACGCTGAACGGCCTCGATGCGATCAACCTGCCGATCATGGACCCCGAGCAGTATATGATCGCCGATGAGATCTGCATCCTCGATACGTCGAAGGCCAAGCGCGAACTCGGCTGGGCGCCGCAACATCGTGACGAGGACATGCTGATGGCGGCCTATACCGAATACCGCAAGGCCAAGGACGAGCTGAGGAGGAAGGCCGCATGAGCATGCCCGCCTACAAGCCTGACGAGGCGGCTCCGCAGCCCTCGCGCCCGCAACTGATCAGCGTCGAAGCCGCCAAGCAGCTCGATGCCCAGCAGGTCAAGGAGCTCTTCACCGCCCATATCAATCCGGGCCAGGTGCATTTCCTCAAGCTGCTCGGCTTCGACAGGATCATTGTCGATCGCGCCGAGGGCATGCACTACATCACCCGGGACGGCCGCAAGATCCTCGATTTCTTCGGCGGCTTCTGCTCGGTCGCCTTCGGCCACAACCATCCGCGCATCGTCGGCGCCCGGAAGAAATTCCAGGACGAGAACCGCCATGAGATCTGCATGGCGTTCATGTCGCAATACGCCTCGGCGCTGGCAAAGAACCTCGCCACCATCGCGCCGGGCGATCTCGACATGGTCTTCCTCGGCTCGACCGGCTCGGAGGCGATGGAGGCGGCGCTGAAAGTCGCCGAGCAGGTTCAGGGACCGGCCAGGTCCAAGATCCTGCACGCCGCCAACTCCTTCCACGGCAAGACCAAGGGTGTGCTCTCGGTCACCGATTCCAGCCTCTATCAGTCGCAGTTCAAGCTGGTCGAGAACCGGGTGAAGGTGCCGTTCGGCGATATCGAAGCGGTGCGCCAGGCGCTCGAGAGCGATCCTTCGATCGGCATCGTGGTGATGGAGACGATCCAGGGCGGCGGCGGCATCGTCGAGGCGCCCGAGGGCTTCTGGCGGCAATTGCGCGCACTCTGCGACAAGCACGGCGTGCTCTGGGTCGCCGACGAGGTGCAGTGCGGGCTCGGCCGCACCGGCCAGTTCTTCGCCTTCGAGCGTGACGGCGTCGTCCCCGATGTCACCGCCCTCGCCAAGGCGCTCGGCGGCTCCAAGGCGGCAATGGGCGCGATGATCGCCCGCCGCGAGCTCTACATGAAGGCCTATGGCAAGCCGAAGACGGCGCTGATCCACGCCCAGGCGACCTTCGGCGGCATGGGCGAGGCCTGTGTCTCGGCGATCGAGGCCCTCAACGTCCTCTATGACGAGGACCTGATGGGCAACGCCAAACGCCAGGGCGACTATCTGATCGAGCGCCTGAACGAGCTTCGCACCAAGCACCCGACCCTGCTCAAGGAAATCCGCGGCCGCGGCCTGATGATCGGCGTCGAGTTCCAGGACATCAGCGAGACCATGCCCTTCGGCGTGAAGCACATGGTCGCGCTGCTCGACGACAAGCTGAAGGGCTCGCTCTGCGGCTTCATCGGCGCACTGCTGCTGAAGGACTACGACGTGCTCGTCGCCTTCACCGAGTACAACCGCAACGTCATCCGGCTGGAGCCGCCGCTGATCGTCACGCGCGAGCAGTGCGATCAGTTCATCGATGCACTCGATGACCTGCTCTCGCGCGGCATCACCCGCATCGTCACCGATTATCTGCGCAAGGTCGCGGTGGCGAAGGGCTGAGCAAGAAGGTTACCCCGCTTGTCGAAGGGCCGGCCTGCGCCGGCCCTTTTGCTTTGGGCATGAAGCTTCAGCCAGCCTTGACAGCAAGGCCTCAGCCCCCAAGTCTATGGGTATGAAGACGAAGCACCGCTCTGTATTCCGGGTCGCCCCGATCGCGGAATTCTAGCCCCGGACTCGGCCCGAGCGCGCCCCGAGTCCAGGGGCGCCGTCGATGCTGTCCCTTCCCGGTGCAGCACGGCCTCCAAGGCGTCTCTCCCCAGAAATCCCAGAATCTGCCGGTCGCGCTCTGTCGCCGCCGTCGCGCGCGTCATCGCAGGATGAAAGCCCATGACCCAACCGACCCAGAAGACCCACCGCAAGCCGAAGATCATCGTCGGCGAGATCGACCATGAGCGCCTGACCGGCCTCGCCACCACGGCCCTCGAGCGCGTGCCCGAGGTCGCAGAGGAGCTGCTCGCCGAGATGGACCGCGCCAAGGTCGTCGCGCCCGGCAAGCTGCCGGCCGACGTCGTGCGCATGGGCTCCTTCGTCACCTTCGATTCAGACAGCGCCCAGCATCGCCGCGTCCAGCTCGTCTATCCCGGCGAGGCGGATATCGAGCAGGGCCGGGTCTCGGTGCTGACTCCGATCGGTGCGGCCCTGATCGGTCTCGCCGCTGGACAGTCGATCGCCTGGACCGCCCGCGACGGCAAGAAGCACGTCCTGACAGTGACGGCGGTCGAGCAGGTGGAGCCCGCACTGGCGGCCTCGTAGGCGGGGTCAGGCGGCGGTCACCCGCCGCCAGAAGCTCGACGAGAAGGCCGGATCGATATGGCGCGCGAAGTCGCGCCAGTGCGGGAACGAGGCCTCGAAGGTCGCAGCCGACATGCGGGCATCCTTGTAAGGGTTGACCCGCCCGCCGGCCTCGATCGCGATACGGTCGAGCCCATCAAGCAGCTTCAGCGTGCGCTCGCCGCGATGCGGGAAATCAAGCGTCAACGTCGCGCCGGGGATCGGAAACGACATCATCCCCGGCGAGGGCACGTCGCCGAACAGCTTCAGCACGGTGAGGAACGAGCTCTCGCCTGCCCTCAGCGTCAGCCGCAACATCTCCTCGACTGCTTCGCGAGCAGTACTCATCGGCACGGCGCATTGGAACTGGCGCAGGCCCTTCGGCCCATAGGCGCGGTTCCAGTCACGGACGCGGTCGAGCGGATAGAAGAACGGGCGATAGGCGATGCGCCTTGGCTCCGGCGTCCGCGGCTGGGCAGCGCGATAGAGCGCGTTGAAGGCCCGCAGGCTCAACCGGTTGATCAGCGGGAATGGCGGCTTCAGCGGGAACGGCAGGATCGGCCCAGCCTTCGCCGGCGGGGCATCGGACGCCGGCGCATGATTGGCTCGGAAGAACACACCACGGCCGAAATGCCGGCCCACGGCAAGAGAATCGACCCAGGCGACGGTGTAGTCATGTGTCGCGTCGGATTCGGCGGCGATGGCGAAGAAGGCATCGAGCCCGTCGAAATGGATCGCCTCCTGCAGCATCTCTGCGGAATCGACGGGCATCAGTTGCAGCTCGATCCGTGTGATCAGCCCGGTCAGCCCCATCCCGCCGACCGTCGCCGCGAAGAGCTCGGCGTTCTCAATCGGTGAGCAGGTCAAAATCGAGCCGTCCGATCTCGCCAGCTCGAAACTGCGCACATGCCGGCCGAAGGTGCCGGCACGGTGATGGTTCTTGCCGTGTACGTCGTTGGCGAGCGCCCCGCCGATGGTGACGAGGCTGGTGCCCGGCGTCACCGGCGGAAACCAGCCGGCGGGGACGCAGAGCTTCAGCACCTCGTCGAGCAGCACCCCGGCCTCGCAAACCATGATCCCGGTCTCGATGTCGAAGGAGAGGATGCGGCCGAGCCGGCGCGCCGCGATCAGGCCGCCGCCATCGTTCAGGCAGGAATCGCCATAGGAGCGGCCATTGCCATAGGCCAGCACCGGCTGATTGCTCCGGCGTCCGGCGAGCCAGTCATCCGGTTCAATCAGCGCGGAATCCCTGGCCTCCAGCCCGCCCCATGAGCGCCAGACAGCGCGCTCCTCGCTCACGGCAGCACTTTCGCTCCGAGCATGATCAGCACGACGACCGCGCCCATCAGCTGGCTGCGCCAATCCCGGATCATGAACATCAGCGGATCGTCCGGCATGTTGCCGCGCCGGGCCAGGAACCACATGCGCGCGATCTGGTAGAGGATGATCGGGCAGACCAGCCAGATCATCTCGGGATGGCGGTAGAGCTGCTTGACCGCAGCGCTGTCGACATAGAGCGCCATGATCAGCGCGCAGGTGCAGCCCGAGGCCATGCCGAGCTGTGACAGCGCCTCGATATCCTCGGCCTGATAGCCGCGGCCCGCCTTCTTCAGCCCGGACTGGTCCTGGGTGATGCGCAGCTCCGCATAGCGCTTCATCAGCGCCAGACTCAGAAACAGGAACATCGAGAAGGCGAGCAGCCAGGACGAGATTGGAATCGCTGCCGCCGCATTGCCGGCGATGATGCGCACCGTGTGCAGGGCGGCGAGCCCGAGCACGTCGACCAGGAGCTTGCGCTTCAGCACGAAGAGATAGGCCAGCGCCAGCACGAGATAGGCACCCCAGGCCATCAGATAGAGATCAGGCCGTGGCAGCAGCGCCGTCAACGCAACCGAGACGATCAGCAGGCCCGGCACCATCGCATAAGCCTGGCCCGTGGTGATCTCGCCGGCCGCGAGTGGGCGCTTACACTTGGTCGGGTGGCGCCGGTCGGCCTCGACGTCGATGATGTCGTTGAGCAGGTAGATCGACGACGCCATCAGTGAGAACGAGACGAAGGCGACGAGGCCGTAGAGCAACGCTTTGGATGCGAAGACGTCGTGGTTGAGCAGAATCGGCACGAAGACGAGGCCGTTCTTCGCCCAATGATGCGGCCGCATCGCCCGAAGCATCGCCGGTAGAGCCATCGTCCCGAGTCTTCGCCACCTGCCGAACATGACACGGCCCGGTTCGGATTCTTCCGAACCGCCCGCGCTCATCACGTGCATTGATGCGCCGGGGAATCCTAATTCCGCGTGGACCGGCGAGCCCGGCCGGGCCGCCTTCTCGGATCATCCTTAATTTTCAAATGCTCTGGCCTCAGCCGGCCGCTATCACCCGCATGATGTCGGCCTGCGGCTCGGCCCAACGCAACTCGCCCTGCCGCAGCATCGCGTTCACATGCGCGAACACCTCACTGAAGGCGAAGGAGAGCTGGTGCGGATCGAGCGGCCGCGTGAACATCACCGGCACCAGCTCGGCGACCGAATGCGGCCCCTCGGCGACCGCCCCGGCGATCAGCCGGCAGCGCTCGCCATGATGGGCGGCGAGCGCGGCGCAGCGCTCGGCGAGCCCGTAGAACGGCAGCTGGTGCCCGGGCAGGACCAGCGTTCCCGACGGGATCGCCTGCGGCAGAACCGTCAACGAGCGCAGATAGAGGCCGAGCGGATCGCCCTCGGGATCGACCGCCCAGACGCTGATGTTCGGCGTGATCTTGGCCAGCACCTGGTCGGCCGCCAGGAGGACATTCGCCTCCGGGCAATGGAACATCAGCTGCTCCGGCGCATGGCCGTCGCCCGACAGCACGAAGAAATCGCGCCCACCGATCCGCAGCACATCGCCGGCGACCACCCGGGTGAAGGTCGGCGGCAGCGGCGTGACCTGCTTGAGATAGCCATGACCCAAAGTCGCGACGACCGAAGTCACCTCGGCCGAGAGGCCGTGGCGCAGATAGAACTCCTTGTAGACCGGCGCTTCGGAGGCGCCGGGGCTCAGCGAAATATTGAGGCAGCCGAGATAGCTCGTCTGGCTGGTCAGGAGCGGCGTGCCGAAGCGCTCATGCAGCCAGCCGGCGAGACCGATATGGTCGGGGTGGAAATGCGTGACGAAGAGCCGGGTCAGCCGCTTGCCGGCGAGCGCGCCAGCCATCAGTCCAAGCCAGGCCTGTTTGGTCGCCTCGTCGCCGATGCCGGTGTCGATCACCGCAAAGCCGTCGCCATCCTCGATCAGGTAGATGTTGACGTGGTCGAGCCGGAACGGCAGCGCGATCCTCGCCCAGAAGATGCCGGGCGCGGCCTCTATCAGCTGGCCGGGTGCCGGCGGTTCGGGAAAAGGAAAGGTCAGGCCGTGCGGATCGGGAGCGTGCAATTTGGTCAGCCCTGAACAATATCTGCAGGGTTCATAGCAGGCGATGATCGGGCCCGACAACGGTTGTTAAGCCTCGCGCGGCAAGATCGCACCATGAGCGATTTCGACACCCTCCGGCGCGACTGGCTCGCCCATCTCGGCCATGAGCGCCGGCTTTCGTCGAAGACGCTCGAGGCCTATGGCCGCGACATCGACCAGTTCGCCATCTTCCTCACGCATCATCTCGATGCCCCGCCGACGCTGAAGGCAGTCGCCGCCCTGAAGCCTGCAGATCTGCGCGCCTTTCTCGGCTATCGCCGCCGCGACGGCGTCGGCAACCGCACGCTGATGCGCCAGCTGGCGGCGCTGCGCTCGCTGGCCCGTTTCGGCGAGCGCAGCGGCCGCTTGACCGCAGCCGCCTTCGCCGCGACGCGCGGGCCGCGGCTCGGCAAGGGCCTGCCCCGCCCGCTCGATGCGAAAGCGGCGGCGGCGGTGACCAGGGCCGACAGCCGCGCCGGCGAGGAGCGGCCCGATTGGGTTCTGGCGCGCGACGCCGCCGTGCTCTCTTTGCTCTATGGCAGCGGCCTGCGCATCTCCGAGGCGCTCGGCCTCAAGCGTTCGGATGCACCGGTGAGCAGCGCCGATGCGCTGACCGTGCTCGGCAAGGGCGGCAAGACACGGATGGTGCCGGTGCTGCCCATCGTCATCGAGGCCATCGCCACCTATCTCGCGCAATGCCCCTGGCGGCTTGCGCCGGAGGGGCCGCTCTTCGTCGGCGTCAAGGGCGGGCCGCTCTCGCCGCGCATCATCCAGCTCGCGGTCGAAGGCCTGCGCGGCTCGCTCGGCTTGGCCAGCAGCGCGACGCCGCATGCGCTGCGCCATTCCTTCGCCACCCATCTGCTCGGCCGTGGCGGGGACTTACGCGCCATCCAGGAGCTGCTCGGCCACGCCTCGCTCTCGACGACGCAGATCTATACCCGCATCGATTCCACCCGCCTGCTCGCAGCTTACGACTCCGCGCATCCGCGGGCTCGGGGATAGTCCGCGCTCATTCCGTAAAATCGTCTTGATTCCGTCACGCGAACCGGCGATCTGGCGCGACCATTCCGGGGGGAATCACGCATGGCCTCAGCCGCACCAGACGTCACCGAAGACAACCAGCCGACCAGCAAGATCAACAAGCGCATCGCCCTGTTGATCGGCATTCTTGCGCTGCTGCTCGCCTTCTCCGAGATCGGCGGCAAGAACGCCGAGCAGGACGCGCTGTCCAAGAACATCGAGGCCTCCAATCTCTGGGCCTTCTTCCAGGCCAAGACGATCCGCGGCACGACGCTGCGCACCGCCGCCGAGGCGATGGAGATCGAGCTGGCCAACGCCACCGAGCCGGCCGCGCGCGAACGCCTGCAGAAGCGTATCGACGGCTGGAAAGCGACGATCGCCCGCTACGAGTCCGAGCCCGAGACCAATGAGGGCCGCAAGGAGCTGATCGTCCGCGCCAAGGCCGCCGAAGCCAAGCGCGACGTCTCCAGCGCCCGCGACGACAAATACGACATCGTCTCGGGCCTGCTGCAGATCGCCATCGTCGTCGCCTCGGCTGCGATCATCACCGGCGTCGCCCTGCTCGCCTGGACCGGCGTCAGCCTCGGCGCGCTCGGGCTCGCGCTGATGATCATCGCCGAGGTCGCGCCGACCGCGCTGTTCTAAAGTACCGACTGGGCGCGACCGCTCAATAGTGGATCGCGCCCTTCGAGCCGCCGCCGCAGGCGATCGCGTCGCCATTGATCGCGACGCTGCGCGGTGAGGCGAGGAAGGCGACGATGTCGGCGACCTCGGCCATGTCGACCAGCCGGCCGATCGTGACATTGGCGGCCATCCGGCGCTCGACCTCCTCGGCCGCCAGCCCTGAAGCTGCCGCCCGCGCCGCGACCACACCCGGCGTCTTCTCGGTCCGCGTCGTGCCAGGATGTACCACGGTGACGTTGATGCCCTGCGGGCCGAGCTCGTCGGCGAGGTTCTTGGTCAGCGCCGCCACCGCGACATTGCGGATCGAGCCGATGGTCGAGCCGGTCAAACGCGCCGCCAGCCCGCTGATGTTGATGATCCGGCCCCAGCCATTGGCTTCCATCACCGGCGCAGCCTCGCGCGCCATGCGCAGATAGCCCATCACCTTGACGTTGACGTCGTCGAAGAACAGCGCGTCGGTAATCTCGGCGAGCTTGGGCGGCGTCGCCTGCCCGCCCGGCTTGGCGGCGGCGTTGACGAGGATGTCGAGCCCGCCGAGCGCCGCGACGGTGCCGGCAACGACTGCCTTGACCGAGGCGTCGTCCTGCGTGTCGACGGTCAGGCCGACGATCTTGCGGCCGGTCTCCTGCGCCATCTCGGCCGCGGCAGCATCGAGTTCCGCCTGGTTGCGCGCGGCGATGACCACGTCGACGCCCTCCAGCGCCAATTGCCGCGCAATGGCGCGGCCGATCCCCTTGCTGCCGCCCGCGACCAGGGCGCGCTTGCCGTTCAACATCAGATCCATGGTGAGTTCCTCGAAGGCAGGATGACGGAGCGTGCAAACAGCTACGGCTCCGCAGTTTCATGCGGCATCCTGCGGGAACGGGCTTGTCTGGTCCAGCGCGCCTGCCGCGCCCCAGTCCCGCTCTGTTCGCGAGGGCACTTGACCAATTCATATCTCCATGGTTATGAATAAACTCATAGCCAACGGGTTATCGATTCCAGATGCCAGACGCTCACGACATGCTGTTCAGGACGCTTGCCGACCCGACGCGGCGCGCGATCTTCGAGCGTCTGTGCCGGGACGGCGAATTGACGGTCGGGGCGCTGACCGCGCAGGCCGGCGTCTCGCAGCCGGCCGTCTCCAAGCATCTCGGTGTGCTGAGGCAGGCCGGGCTGGTGCGCGATCGCCATGAAGGCCGGCAGACCCATTACAGCGCCCAGCTCGGCGCACTCTCCCCGCTGATCGACTGGACCAGCCAGATGGCCGGGTTCTGGGAGGCGCGGTTCGATGACCTCGAAAATTTGCTCACAAGGATGGATCAATGAGCACCGCCGCAACGCAAACGCGCTCCGTCACCGTCGAGCGCGAGATCGCCCATCCGCCGGAAAAGCTCTGGCGCGCCCTGACCCAGCCGCACCTGATCGCGGAATGGCTGATGAAGAACGATTTCGCACCGGTCGTCGGCCATCGCTTCAACCTGCGCGGCGAATGGGGCGGCGTGCTCGATTGCGAAGTCCTCGACATCGAGCCGAACCGGACGCTGTCCTACACCTGGGACTTCGCCCATGACGACCCCGCCTTCGACATGAAGAGCGTGGTGACCTTCACGCTCACCCCGACGGCCAAGGGCACGCTGCTGCGCATGGAGCAGGCGGGCTTCCGGCCGGAGCAGAAGCAGGCTTTTGGCGGCGCCAAGGCCGGCTGGCAGGAATTCTTCGGCAAGCTGGAACAACTGCTGGAGCGGGCGGAGTGACCATGTCGATTCTCATATTTGCAAGGAGCTTCTCGTGACCTGGAGCAGCGTTATTCGGCAGGCCCATCGCTGGCTCGCCATCATCTTCACGGCGACTGTCATCGCCAATTTCGTCGCCATGGCCCTGGGGCCGCCACCAGCCTGGATCGTCTATTCGCCGCTGCTGCCGCTGTTCCTGCTGATCTTCTCGGGCCTCTATATGTTCGTGCTGCCCTACACCGCCGGCTGGCGGAGCGGGCAGCGGGTCGACGGGTAGGAAGCGGGTCGACGGGTAGGAAGCGGGACATGGCGGGCAACACCACCAAAGCATCGGCGAAGAAGACAGCGATGAAGGCCAGCGCGAGCGCGGAACCGGTTCTCCTCTCCGGCGGCAATCCGCAGATCGCCAAGGGCTATGGCGAAGAACCGGTGCAGGCCTACATCGCCGCCATGCCGGGATGGAAGAGCGGGCTCGGAGCCCGCCTCGACACGCTGATCACCAGCGCCGTCCCGGAGGTTAGGAAGGCGGTCAAATGGAACTCGCCGCTCTATGGCGTCGAGGACGGGCACTGGTTCCTCGGCATCCACGTCTTCGCGAAATATGTGAAGGTCGCCTTCTTCCGCGGCGCCGCGCTCGATCCCGTCCCGCCCGGCACCTCCAAGCAGAAGGAGGTGCGCTATCTCGACATCCGCGAGGATGACGCACTCGACGAGGCCCAGTTCACCGCCTGGGTGAAGCAGGCCGCCGCCTTGCCGGGCGAGAAGATGTGATGACGACTACGAGGATATCGGCCCGATGAAGACAGCGAACGACAAGACCGGCGATACAGCCTCGGCCTCCGAGCAGATCGACGCCCGGATCGCGGAACTGACCGGCTGGCGCGGTGCGGCGCTGGCAAAGGTACGCGCCATCATCCGGCAGGCCGATCCCGAGGTGGTCGAGACATGGAAATGGCGCGGCGTCCCGGTCTGGGAACATGCCGGCATCGTCTGCACTGGCGAAACCTACAAGAGCGCGGTGAAGCTGACCTTCGCCAAGGGCGCTTCGCTGCCCGATCCCGCCGGCCTGTTCAACTCCAGCCTCGACGGCAACACCAGGCGCGCCATCGACATTCATGAGGGCGCTGTGATCGACGAGGCGGCGCTGACAGCGCTCATCCGCGCCGCCGTGGCGCTGAACACGGCCGGGAAGAAGTCCAAGAAGGCCTGATCAACCTGCGTTCTGAGGCGTGCGCGGCCACTCCGGCCCCTGCCCGCGCAGGTGCTCCCAGGCCCGCGCCATCTGAAGCACGCCGAGATCGTCGAAGCGTTTTCCGGTGATCTGCAGGCCGATCGGCAGGCCGGATGCGGTCATCCCGGCATGGACCGAGATCGCCGGCTGGTCCGACATATTGGCGGCGACGGTGAAGACGATGTGCTCGAAGGGCCGCTCGGGATCGTGCAGCGGCGAGGCCAGCTCAGCCGCGAAGCTCGGCACCGGCGAGACCGGCGAGAGCGTATAGTCGAAGGGCGCGGCTGCCTTCAGTGCCGCATGGCGGATCGCCAGCATCTGGCTCATGCCGCGATGCACCTGCGCGCCGGTCAGCGAGCGACCACGCTCGGCCCAGGCGTAGATATAAGGCAGCACCTTGTTCTGCCGCTCGCGCGGCAACGCCCCGATCTCGGCCCAGGCGCGCTGGCGCCAGAAATCGTCGAGCCCGTCGAGCATGTCCTGCGTCAGGAAGGGCGGCGCCAGCTCGACGACCGCCCCCGCCTTGCGGAAGGCATCGGCCGCCCTGGCGATCGCCGCCCGCACCTCCGGTTCGACCGGCAGGCCGATGCCGGCTTCGAGCTGAAGTCCGATCCTGAGCCCGCGCGGCTCGCGCTCCAGCTCGCCCCAGGCGATCTCCTGCGGCGGCAGGCTCATCGGGTCGCGCTCGTCGGGCTTCGACAGTTCGCGCATCATCAAAGCGGCGTCGGCGACGGTGCGCGTCATCGGCCCGGCGACGCGGCCGTAATAGGTCGGGTCGATCGGCACCCGGCCGAAGCTCGGCTTTAGTCCAACCAGCCCACACCAGCCGGCCGGCAGCCGGATCGAGCCGCCGATATCGGTGCCGACATGAAGTGGCCCGTAGCCGGCCGCTCCCGCCGCGCCCGCTCCGGCCGAGGAACCGCCAGGGTTCTTGGAGAGGTCGAACGGGTTGCGCGCCAGCTCGTGGAAGCTCGACAGGCCGGAGGAGAGCATGCCGTAATCCGGCATGGTCGTCTTGGCGAGGATGACGCAGCCGGCCTCGCGCAGGCGCTGCGCCGGCGGCGCATCGACTTCGGCGGGGCTGAGCTCCATCGCCGCCGTGCCAAGCGGTACGGCCGTGCCCTTGGTCGCGATGTTCTCCTTGATCGTGCAGGGCACGCCATCGAGCGGCAGCGCCTCGCCGCGGCGCCAGCGGCCCTCGCTTTCCTTGGCAGCGGCGCGGGCGCCCTCGGGATCATAGGCATAGAGCGCCTTCAGCGAAGGCTCCCAGATCTCGATGCGCTGGATCACCGCCTCGGTGACCTCGACCGGCGAGAGTTCGCGCGAGCGGAAAGCCCGGAGCATGTCGACGGCGCTGAGGTCGGCGAACTCGATCATGAGGAAAGCTCCGCAAGCATATTGATAGTCAGTCCCGGGACCGGCGCATGCGCGGGTCGACCGCGTCGCGCAGGCCGTCGCCCAGCAAATTGAAGGCCAGCACCGACAGCGCGATCGCCGCGCCCGGAAAGATCGCGAGCCAGGGCTGCGCTGCCATGAAGGTCTGCGCCTCGTTCAGCATCCGGCCCCAGGACGGCGCCGGCGGCTGCGTGCCGAGACCAAGATAGGACAGGCCGGCTTCGGCGAGGATGGCAAGCGCGAACTGGATCGTCGCCTGCACCACCAGCACACCGGCGATGTTGGGCAGGACATGCTGGCGCGTGATCGCCATCTCGGTCAGCCCGGCGGCGCGCGCCGCCAGCACATAGTCGAGCGCCCAGCATTGCAGCGCCGCCCCGCGCGCCAGTCTGGCGAAATACGGCAGGCTGAACAGCGCGATCGCGATCACGGCATTCATCATGCCCGGACCCCAAACCGCGCTGATCATGATCGCCGACAGCACCGCCGGAAAGGCGTGGCTGAAATCGGCCATGCGCATGATCAGATTATCGAGCCACCCGTCGCGCCGGATCGCCGCGATCAGCCCGAGCGCGCTGCCGGCCGTCAGGCCGAGCCCGACCGCGCCGAGACCGACCGCCAGCGAATTGCGAGCTCCGACCATGATCATCGAGAACACGTCGCGGCCGAACTGGTCGGTGCCGAACCAGTGCTCGGCCGAAGGCGGGCGCAAGCGCTTCAGGATCGCCATCTGGGTCGGCTCGTAGGGCGTCCAGAGATAGGAGATCAGCGCAATCGCGACGACGAGCCCGCCGAGCAGCAGGCCCGCCAGGAAGGATGGCCCGGCCCACCAGCGTCGCGGGCGGGAACGTGGCGCGACAGCGCTCATGACGCCTGCCGGAGGCGCGGATCGATCAGCCCGTAGAGCAGTTCGATCGCGAAGTTGATGAAGACGACCAGGGCGGAGAACAGCATCACCAAATCCTTGACCACGATCAGGTCATGCTGGGCGATCGACTGGAAAACCAGTCGCCCCAGTCCCGGCAGGGCGAAGACGTTCTCGATGATGATCGCTCCGGCCAGCAACACAGAGAATTGCAGGCCCAGCACGGTCACGACCGGGATCAGCGCATTGCGCAGGACATGGCGCAGCATGGTCCGCCGCCGGCTGACGCCCTTGGCGCGGGCGGTGCGGACGTAGTCCTCCTGCATCGTCTCAAGCATGGCCGAGCGGGTGACGCGGGCGAGGATCGCCGCCTGCGGTAGAGCGAGCGCGATGGCCGGCAGCAGCAGCGATTTGAGCGCCGGCCAGAAGCCGGCCTGCCAGCCCGGAAAGCCGCCGGCCGGGAGCCAGCCGGCACCGACCGCGAAGACCAGCACCAGCAGCAGGCCGAACCAGAAATTCGGGATGGCGAGCCCGGCCTGGGCGAAGACCATCACTGCCGCATCGCCGGCGCGGTTGTGATTGGCGGCGGCGAGCGCGCCGAGCGGAATGCCGATGGCCGAAGCGAGCAGGATCGCCATCGAGGCCAGCGGCAGCGTCACCACCATGCGCTCGCCGATCAATTGCGTCACCGGCACGCGATAAGTGTAGCTGAGGCCGAGATCGCCGGTGAGGAGGCCGCCGATCCAATTGAAGAAACGCAGCAGCGCCGGCTGGTCGAGCCCCATCTCGGCCCGCAAGGCCGCGAGCGCTTCCGGCGCCGCGTTGAGGCCGAGCGTCACCGCTGCGGGATCACCCGGCAGGATTTCCAGCACGAGGAAGATGACGATCGCAGCACCGAGCAGCGTCGCGAAGAAGGAGGCGAGGCGTCTCAGGATGTACATGGTCATCCCTCGCCCTCCCTCCACTTCGAAATACAACCAGCGTCGTCATCCCGGACGCAGCGAAGCGGAGATCCGGGATCCATTCCAGAGCCTTTCCGAAAGGGGTTCCGGAATGGATCCCGGGTCTCCCTTTGGTCGCCTGGGACGACAGGGAATGTACGAAAGCGCACGACGCCTTCTATCGCCAGCGCACTTCCGCCAGCGGCGTCAGCGGCAGCGGCCAGTCGGTCCACATGCCGTCGAGATCGGCCTTGGTCACCGTGATCTTCGGCAGGATGAAGAGGAAACCGTTGACGGCGTCGCGTGCCAGCATGCGCTGGGCATCGCCATAGAGCTTGTTGCGCTGCGCCTCGTCGACGGTGCGGTCGATTGTCTCGATCAGCGCCTTGAACTCGGGATTCCTGTACTGGAAATAGTAGTCGTCCCGGGCGTAGTTGGCGATGTCGAGCGGCTCGGTGTGCGAGATGATCGTCAGGTCGAAATCGCGCGCCTTGAACACCCGCTCCAGCCATTGCGGGAATTCCAGCGGCTCGATCTTGGCGGTGATCCCGATTTGCGCCAGCAGCGCCGCGACGATCTCGCCGCCGCGCCTCGCATAGGCCGGCGGCGGCAAACGCAGCGTGCATTCGAAGCCCTTCGGGAAACCGGCAGCCGCCAGCAAGGCCCTCGCCTTGGCGAGATCGACCGGATAGGTCCCGGTCAAATCGACATAGGCCGGGTGCAGCGGCGAGAAATGGCTGCCGATATAGTCGAGATCGAAGCCGTAGATGCCGAGCGCAATCGTCTTGCGGTCGAGCACATGCGAGATCGCATGGCGCACGCGGACATCGCTGAACGGCGCTTTGGCGTTGTTGATGGCGAGAATGGTCTCGCCCTCGGTCTTGCCGAGCGTGACCTTGAGCTTGGGATCGGCCTTGAGCTGCGGGATTGCCTCAGGCGCCGAGAGATTAGTGAAGACGTCGATGTCGCCCGCCCTGAGCGCCGCGACCTGCGCCTGCGGATCGGAAATGAAGCGGAAGGTCGCCTTCGCCAGGGAAGGCTTGGTTCCCCAATACTCGTCGTTGCGCGCCAGTTCGAGCCGGTCGCCACGATTCCAGCGTGCGAATTTGAACGGCCCGGTGCCGACCGGATTGGTCTTGTTGTTCGCTGCGGTCGCCTGCGAGACGATGATCGCATCGCCCCAGCTGAGCCCGTAGATGAAATTCGCCGTCGGCTGCTTCAGCTTGACGATGACGGTGATCGGGTCCGGCGTCTCGATGCTCTCGATCGGCATGAAGATCCAGCGCTGGGCATTGGTCGAATCCGGCGCGACCGCGCGCTCGAAGGAGAATTTGACGTCGCGCGAGGAAAACGGCGTGCCGTCATGGAAGCGCGCATTCGGCCTGAGCTTGAAGGTGTAGGTGAGGTTGTCGGGCGCAAGCGTCCAGCTCTCGGCCAGCGCCGGCACCAGTTTGCCGGTACGGTCCATCGCCACCAGCCCTTCGAAGATGTTCTGCAGCACGACCTCGCGGATCGCCTGGGCCGCGCCCGAGGTCGGGTCGAGCGTCGGCGGCTCCAGCGTCATGCCGATGGTGACGCTATCTTTCGCCTGCGCGAAGGCGGCGAGCGGAAGCTGGGTTGCGAGGGCGGCCAAGCCCGCTCCGGCCAGAAGATCGCGCCGCGTCGTCATCATGCCTGCTCCCTGATGTGGCGGGGCAAGATGGCGCGGGAGATGGGAGCGAGGCAAGTGAGTAGGGCGCGAGAGCCCTCCCCCCTTGTGGGGGAGGGTTGGGAGAGGGGTGACTGGGTGAGCGTTGAATCGCCTACGATCAGCCTCACGGCTGACTACCCCCCTCTCCAGCTCTCCCCCACAAGGGGGGAGAGAGCAAATCGCGCCACACCATCCCGAGTTGCGCAGCCTGAGCAAAAGCTCACACGAAGTAATCCGGATAGCTCGCCTTGAGATGCACCAGATCGGGCAGCAGCGTGCCGAGATGTTGGCGCATTGCGACGACCGCCGCGCCGGCATCGTGCCGCCTGATCTCGTCGACGATGGCGAGATGCTCGCGGATCACCATCGCCATCCGCCCCGGCACCGGCAGCGTCATCCGCCGGCAGCGATCGATCTGGCTCTTGGCGGCCTGCGCGAGCTTCCAGACGCCGGGATAGCCGGCAATGTCGGCGAGCGCCTCGTGGAACGCCTCGTCGGCGAGGTGGAAGCGCTCCTGGTCACCAGCCTCATGCGACTCGTGCAGCACGGCGATCGTCGCGTCGAGCCGGGCGATGTCGCCTGCCTTGGCCATTCGCGCCAGCACCTCGACCGTGGCGCATTCCAGTGCCTGGCGGATGAACACCGCCTCGGGGATCGCTCCCGCCGGGATGCGGGCGACGAAGGTGCCGGCCTGTGGAAAGATTTCGACGAGCCCCTCTTCCTTCAGCCGAATCAGCGCCTCGCGCACCGGCGTGCGGCTCATGCCGAAGCGGGCAGTAAGGTCCTTCTCGGAGAGCGGCACGCCGGGCCGGAGCACCATGTCGAGGATCTCGCGGCGAAGCTCGTCCTGCACCACGGAGGCGGCCGTGGCACGGCCTGCCGACGCTCCGGCCAAGCGCTGCGGCTTGCGCTCGCGGCGCAAGGCCCCGGTCTCGCCTATTCCTAGCGCCTCAGACATCGTCCTATCCCGGCCATGATCACTCCCTTATTGGATCACGATGCGCGCTGCGCGGCCAATCGGGACGTAACACGGCCGGTCAACGCATACTAGTAT
This sequence comes from Bosea sp. Tri-49, assembly GCF_003952665.1. Classification (NCBI taxonomy): domain Bacteria; kingdom Pseudomonadati; phylum Pseudomonadota; class Alphaproteobacteria; order Hyphomicrobiales; family Alloboseaceae; genus Allobosea; species Allobosea sp. Tri-49. Next base: position 5,731,547 of record NZ_CP017946.1, on the reverse strand, counting down.
ATTAGTATATTGACATCATCAACGCCGGCCCTATGGTCCGGCCCGATAGAGGAAACGCCAGCGATGCTGCTGCACGACGATCGCCTTTTGCCTGCCGAACCGGTGACGCGCGGCATCGCGCGCCGCCTCTATGCCGGCGTCCGCGACCTGCCGATCATCTCGCCGCATGGCCATACCGATCCGCGCTGGTTCGCCGAGAACAAGCCCTTCCCCGACCCGGCGACCCTGCTCGTCAAGCCGGACCACTACATCTTCCGCATGCTCTATTCGCAGGGCATCCGGCTCGAACAGCTCGGCATCGCCCGCAAGGACGGCGGCGAGGTCGAAGCCGATCCGCGCAAGATCTGGAAGCTCTTCGCCAGCAACTGGCATCTGTTCCGGGGCACGCCGACCAGGCTCTGGTTCGAGCACGCCGCCTTCTCGATCTTCGGCATCACCGAGCGCCTCTCCGCCGAGAGCGCCGACCGCATCTATGACCGCATCGCCGAACAGCTGGAGCAGGACGCGATGCGTCCGCGCGCACTGTTCGAGCGCTTCAAGATCGAGGCGATCGCCACGACCGAAGGCGCGCTCGATCCGCTGAAATGGCACGACATGATCAAGGACTCAGGCTGGGGCGGCAAGGTCGTCACCGCCTATCGTCCCGACAGTGTGGTCGATCCTGAATTCGAGGGCTTCAAGGACAATCTCGATCAGTTCGGCGAATTGACCGGCGAGGATGCCACGAGCTGGAACGGCTATCTCGAAGCCCATCGCAAGCGCCGCGGCTATTTCATCGAGCGCGGCGCGACCTCCTCCGACCACGGCCATGCTACGGCCCGCACCGCCAACCTGACGCCGGCAGAGTGCGAGAAACTCTTCGCCAAGATCCTGAAGGGCAAGTTCTCGGCCGAGGATGCCGATCTCTTCCGCGGCCAGATGCTGACCGAGATGGCGAAGATGAGCCTCGATGACGGGCTCGTCCTGCAGATCCACCCCGGCTCCCATCGCAACCACAACCCGCATCTGTTCGAGCAGTTCGGCCGCGACATGGGCTCCGATATCCCGCGCGGCATGGACTATGTCTCGGCGCTGAAGCCGCTGCTCGACGCGGTCGGCAACGAGCCGAACCTCACCGTCATCGCCTTCACCCTCGACGAGACCAGCTATTCGCGCGAGCTCGCCCCGCTCGCGGGCCATTACCCAGCGCTGAAGCTCGGACCGGGCTGGTGGTTCCTCGATGCGCCCGAGGCGATGCTGCGCTTCCGCGAGCTGACCACCGAGACCGCCGGCTTCTACAACACCGTCGGCTTCAACGACGACACGCGCGCCTATCTCTCGATCCCCGCGCGCCACGATGTCGCCCGCCGGATGGACTGCCACTACCTCGCGAAACTCGTCGCCGAACACCGGCTTGACGAAGAGGAGGCGGCCGAAGTCGCCCATGATCTCGCCTACCGCCTGGCCAAGGAGGCCTATCGCCTGTGACCAGCACTGCGAAAACCATCGACGAACGCCAGGCCGCCCATCCGCGCGATGTGCGTGGCTATGACACCGAGACGCTGCGTGAGGACTTCCTGATCGAGCGCATCTTCGTGCCCGGCGAGGTCGCGCTGACCTATAGCCACTACGACCGGATGATCGTCGGCGGCGCGACCCCGGCGGCCAAGCCGCTGACGCTCGATCCGTTCGCGCCGACCGGCACGCCTTTCTTCCTGGCGCGCCGCGAGCTCGGAGTGATCAATCTCGGCGGCGCCGGCTCGGTCACCGTCGATCGCGAGCGCTTCGAGCTGCCCTCGCTCGATGCGCTCTATGTCGGGCTCGGCGCCAAGGAGGTTTCCTTCGCCAGCGCCGATCCGGCGAACCCGGCCAAGTTCTACCTGACCAGCGCTCCGGCCCATCGCGAAGCCAAGCACCAGCTCATCCGCAAGGAAGACGCCAACACCATCCATCTCGGCGCGAGCGAAACCTCGAACAAGCGCACCATCCGGCAATACATCATGCCGAACACCACCGGCACCAACCAGCTGGTGATGGGCATGACCGCGCTGGAGCCGGGCTCTGTCTGGAACTCCATGCCCTGCCACACCCACACCCGGCGGATGGAGGCCTATCTCTACTTCAACCTCGACCCGGCCCACCGCGTCTTCCATTTCATGGGCGAACCGCAGCAGACCCGCCACCTCCTCGTCGCCAACGAGCAGGCGGTGATCGCGCCGAACTGGTCGATCCATTGTGGCTGCGGCACCTCGAACTACGCCTTCGTCTGGGCCATGGCCGGCGACAATGTCGAGTTCACCGACATGGATGCCGCCCCGGTGGAGACGCTGCGCTGATGGCGACGGCCTCGCCCTTCTCGCTGGACGGCCGGACGGCGCTGGTCACCGGCGCCAATACCGGCATCGGCCAGGGCATTGCGCTGGCGTTGGCGCAGGCTGGCGCCAGGGTCGTCGCGGCCGGGCGCTCGAGCATGGCGGAGACGGAAGCCCTGATCGCGGAGGCGGGCGGCACCTGCTTTCCGCTTCAGGCCGATCTCCAGCAGGAATGCATCGCTGCGCGCGTGATCGAGCAGGCTCAGGAGCTGGCTGGCCCGCTCGACATCCTCGTCAACAATGCCGGCATCATCCGTCGCGCCGATGCGCTCGATTTCAGCGAGAGCGACTGGGACGAGGTGATGAACCTCAACCTCAAGGCCAATTTCTTCCTGGCCCAGGCCTTCGCCAAGGCGGCGCTGGCGGCGGGTCGCGCCGGCCGCATCGTCAACATCGCCTCGCTGCTCTCCTTCCAGGGCGGCATCCGCGTCGCCTCCTACACGGCGAGCAAAAGCGGGCTTGCCGGCCTGACGCGGCTGCTCGCCTGCGAATGGGCGGCAAAGGGCATCAACGTCAACGCGATCGCGCCCGGCTATGTCGAGAGCAACAACACGGAAGCTTTGCGCGCCGATCCCGGCCGCAATGCCGCGATCCTCGCCCGCATCCCGGCCGGGCGCTGGGGCATGCCGTCCGATATCGGCGGCGCGGCGGTGTTCCTGGCAAGCGACGCGGCCGCCTACATCCATGGCGCGGTCCTCCCCGTCGACGGAGGCTGGCTGGCGCGATGACGAACCGTCTCAACTCCTTTTTCCAGCACGACGCCGAGATCGCCTGGGAGCCGACCGAGCCCGGCGTGAAGCGCAAGATCATGGCCTATGGGCCGGATCTGATGGTGGTGCGCGTCGTCTTCGAGCAAGGCGCGATCGGCAAGGCGCATCAGCATCCCCACCGCCAGGCTTCCTATGTCGAGAGCGGCGTCTTCGACGTCACCCTCGACGGCAAGACAAGCCGGCTTGCCGCCGGCGACACCTTCTTCGTGCCCGAGAACCTCGTCCACGGCGTCGTCAATATCGAGGCCGGGCAATTGATCGATTCCTTCACACCGATGCGGACAGAATTTTTGTGAAAGACCGCTGTGCCGGCCGTGCCGGCGCAGCTCCCATCACGGGACAAGAACGACCGGAAAAAGCCGGCGACTTTATTGGGGAGAGGACAAGACCATGCTCAATCGACGGAGTTTCTCCGCGCTCGCCGGCGTCGCCTTCGCCGCGATGCTCGCGACCTCGGCACAGGCGCAGAACGTCACCCTGCGCTCGACCGACATCCACCCGGACGGCTACCCGACCATCGAAGCCGTCAAGTACATGGGCCAGCTGCTCGAGCAGCGGACGAACGGCAAGGTCAAGATCAACGTCTTCCACTCGGCCCAGCTCGGCCAGGAGAAGGACACGATCGAGCAGACGCGCTTCGGCGTCATCGACATCAATCGCATCAACATGGCGCCGTTCAACAACCTGATCCCGGCGACCAATGTCCCGTCCCTGCCCTTCATCTTCCGCTCGGTCGATCATATGCGGAAGGTCATGGACGGGCCGATCGGCGACAACCTGCTGAAGGAGTTCGAGAAGCACGATTTGATCGGCCTCGCCTTCTACGATTCCGGCTCGCGCTCGTTCTACAACTCCAAGCGCGCGATCAATTCGCCGGCCGACATGAAGGGCATGAAGATCCGCGTGCAGCAGTCCGACATGTTCGTCGCGCTGGTCCAGGCGCTCGGCGGCAACGCCACGCCGATGCCGTTCGGCGAGGTCTATTCGGGCCTGCAGACAGGCGTGATCGACGGCGCCGAGAACAATTGGCCGAGCTTCGAATCCACCCGCCATTTCGAGGTCTCGAAGTTCTATTCGCTGACCGAGCATTCGCTTTCGCCGGAGGTGCTGGTCATCTCCAAGCGGAGCTTCGACAAGTTCAACGCTGCCGACCAGGCGCTGATCAAGGCAGCGGCGAAGGAGTCCGTCCTCAAGATGCGCGAGCTCTGGGACGCCCGCGAGAAGGCCTCGGAAGCCAAGGTCAAGGCCGGCGGCGCGGTGGTCAACAGCGTCGACAAGCAGCCCTTCATCGACGCGATGAAGCCGGTCTACGACAAGTTCGTCACCGACGCGAAGCTCAAGGACATGGTTGCCGCCATCCAGGCGGTGAAGTGAACCGTTAGATCATAGCGGGGCGGCTCGGCCGCCCCGCGCTTACTTTTCGAGCCCTCATCCTGAGGAGCCGTGCAAGCGGCGTCTCGAAGGATGCTCCAGTGCACTCTGGACCATCCTTCGGGACGCGCCTGATGGCGCTCCTCAGGATGAGGGCTGAGCAAGCAAGGCTTCTCATGCACGCATTCACACTCGCCTTGTCCCGGCTCGCGGCGAAGATCACGCTCGTCGTGCTGATCGTGGCCGGCTTCGGCATCATGCTGATGACCGCACTGATCGCCTGGGGCGTCTTCGGCCGCTTCGTCCTCAACGATACCCCGACCTGGGTCGAGGCCGGCTCGCTCCTGCTGATGGCCTGGTTCATCTTTCTCGGGGCTGCCGTCGGCGTGCGCGAGAGCGATCACATGGGCTTCGAGAGCCTCCTCGCCTTCGTGCCCAGGGGGGTCGAGGCGGTGCTGGTCCTGATCATCCAGGGCCTGATCCTGCTCTTCGGCGCCGCCATGGTGTTCTACGGCCTGCAACTCGTCGAGAAGGCCTGGGTCGACCGCATCCCGCTGATCGGCATCGCCAAGTCCTGGGACTACATGCCGCTCGTCGCCGGCGGCGCGCTCATCGTCTTCTTCAGCATCGAGCGCGTGCTGCTGATCCTGACCGGAGTCGAGCGCGCTCCCTTGCGCGTCCGGGCCGACCGTGTCGGCGGCGGGGAGCTCTGAGCCATGGAGATCTGGATTCTCTTCGGCACCTTCGCCACGCTGCTCTTCATCGGCGCCCCCGTCGCCTTCTGCCTCGGCCTCTCCTCGCTGGCGACCGTGCTCTACATGGGCATCCCGCCGGTCGTGGTCTTCCAGCAGATCAACTCGCAGGTCGCTGTCTTCTCGCTGATGGCGATCCCGTTCTTCATCTTCTCGGGCGACCTGATGATCCGCGGCGGCATCGCCGAGCGCATCATCGCCTTCGCCGCCTCGATGGTCGGCCATCTGCGCGGCGGCCTCGGCCAGGTCAACGTCGTCGCCTGCACGTTGTTCGGCGGCATCTCCGGCTCGGCCGTGGCCGATGCCTCGGCGATCGGCGGCATCATGATCCCGCAAATGGTGAAGCGCGGCTATGCCGCCGACTACGCCGTCAACGTTACCGCCAACGCGGCGATCATCGCGCTACTGCTGCCGCCCTCGCACAACATGATCCTCTATTCGCTGGCGGCCGGCAGCGGCATCTCGATCGCCGACCTGTTCACCGCCGGCATCGTGCCCGGCATGATGCTCGCCGGTGCGCTGATGCTGACCGCATGGTTCGTCGCGACGCGGCGCGGCTATCCGGCCGGGATCTTCCCGGGGTTCGCCGCGATCCTGCGCTATTTCGTCGTCGCCATCCCCGGCCTGATGCTGATCGTCATCATCTTCGGCGGCGTCCGCTCCGGCATCTTCACCGCGACCGAATCCTCCTGCATAGCGGTCTGCTACGCGCTCTTCATCACCTCGGTGGTCTACCGCCATCTCGACTGGGACAATTTCGTCCACGCTCTGCTCGGCGCGGTGCGCACCACCTCGATGGTGCTGCTGATCATCGGCACCGCCGGCGCCTTCGGCTGGCTGATGGCCTTCCTGCAGGTGCCGGCAGCGACGATCAACGCGATGAAGGCGATCTCCAGCGATCCGCTCATCATCCTGCTTATGATCAACATCATTCTGCTGGTCCTCGGCACCTTCATGGACATGGCGCCGATGATCATCATCTGCACGCCGATGTTCCTGCCGGTGGTCAAGGCGATCGGGATGGACCCGATCCATTTCGGCGTGGTGCTGATCCTCAACGCCGGCATCGGCCTCAACACGCCGCCGGTCGGCTCGGTTCAGTTCGTCGCCTGCGCCGTCGGCAAGATCACCATCATGGAGTCGATGAAATCGATCTGGCCATTCTACGGCGCGAGCGTAGCCGTGCTACTGCTGGTGACCTATGTTCCGACCTTCTCCCTGTGGTTGCCGAGCCTGTTCCGGTGAAGAGCCTGTTCCGATGACACGACTTTCGACTGCGGCACTGGCCTCCCTGCCGGCGTCGGTCCGCCGCCCCGCCTACGACCGTGCCGGGCTCAAGCCCGGCATCGTCCATCTCGGGCTGGGCGCCTTCACCCGCGCCCATCTCTGCGAGTTCACCGACGACGCGCTGGAGCAGGATTTCGGCGCCTGGGGCATCATTGGCGCCAGCCTGCAGCGGCCCGACCAGCGCGACCGGCTGAAGCCGCAGGACGGGCTCTACACCTTTCTGAAGCGAGCGCCCGCCGGCCCGGAGCTGCGCGTGATCGGCTCGGTGCTCGACGTCCTCGTTGCACCGGAGAGCCCACAGGCACTCGTCGCACGCCTCGCCGCGGCGGAGACGAAGATCGTCTCGCTCACCGTGACCGAGAAGGGCTATTGCCATGATCCGGCTACCGGCAGGCTCAAGGCAGACCATCCCGACATCGTCCACGATCTCGCCAATCCCGCTGCGCCGCGCTCGGCGGTCGGCCTGATCGTCGCCGGCCTTGCCGCCCGCAAGGCCGCGGGCCTCGGCCCCTTCACCGCGCTCTGCTGCGACAACCTCCCCTCCAACGGCCATGTGCTGGCTGGACTCGTCCGCGACTTCGCCGCGCTGCGCGACGATCAGCTCGCCGCCTGGATCGAAGCCAACGGCGCCTTCCCCTCGACCATGGTCGACCGGATCGTGCCCGCGACGACCGAGGCCGACATCGCCGAAGTCGCTGGCCTGCTCGGCCTCGACGATGCCGCCCCGGTGATCGGCGAGCCCTTCCGGCAATGGGCCGTCGAGGACGTCTTCGCCGCCGGCCGGCCGCGCTGGGATCAAGTCGGCGCGCAGATGGTCTCAGAGGTCGCGCCTTTCGAGTTCATGAAGCTGCGCCTGCTCAACGGCGCGCATTCGAGCCTCGCCTATCTCGGCTATCTCGCCGGGCACGAGACGGTCGCGGCCGCGAGCGGCGATCCGGTCTTCGCCCGCTTCCTCCAAGGCCTGTGGGGTGAGATCATCCCGACCGTACCGGCCCCGCAAGGCGTCGACCTCGGGGCCTATGCCGGCGACCTGCTCGCCCGCTTCCAGAACCCGGCGATCAGGCATCGCACCTGGCAGATCGCCATGGACGGCTCGCAGAAGCTGCCGCAGCGCCTGCTCGGCACCATCCGCGAACGGCTGAAGGCCGGCGCCCCCATCGAGCATCTCGCGCTCGGCGTCGCCGCCTGGATGGCCTATGTCACCGGCACCGACGAGAAGGGCGCCGAGATCGACGTTCGCGATCCGCTCGCCACCGAGTTCGCGCTGCGCGCCAAGGCACTCGGCCGGGATGCCGCGGCGCTGAGCACGGCCCTGTTCGGCATCGGCGCGATCTTCGGCGACGACCTGCCGCGCGAGCAACGCTTCACGCAGGTGGTGGCCGGCCATCTCGACAGCCTGTTCCAGAAGGGCGCGACGGCGACGGCTGCAGCGCTGGGATAAAGGATGCGCGTCATGCTCGGGCTTGACCCGAGCATGACGCGCATCGTCCCTCTTGATCCTCGCCATCCACTGGCGCCAGATGCCGACAATGATCGCCCGCTTCGCCAACGCCCTGGCCACGAGCGCCCTCGCCGCGTTGCTGCTCCTGCCCTCGTGCGGAGCGAAGGCCCAGGCCCAGCCGCCGTCCTCCTATGTCGTGCCGAACTACTGGGACCCGAATGTCCGGGTTGAGCGGCCTGATCTCGGGCCGCCGCGGGTGATCCGCTTCCTGACCGACGACGACTTCCCGCCGATGCATTTCGCCACGCCGGAAGGCGGCATCACCGGCTTCTCGGTCGAGCTTGCGCGCGCGGTCTGCGAGAAGCTGGTCTTGAGCTGCACCATCCAGGCCCGCCGCTTCGACACCTTGCTGGATTCCCTCGCCGAGGGCCGCGGCGACGTGCTCGCCGCCGCGATTCCTGTCACGGCGGAGCTGCGCACCCGCTTCGCCGCGAGCCAGATCTACCATCGCTCGCCGGGCCGACTGCTGACGACGCGCGGCAATGCGCAGCCGGAGCTCGAATTGATTGCGCTGCGCGGCAAGCGTGTCGCCGTGGTCGCCGGGACGGCACATGAAGCCTTCCTCGAGCGCCTCGCGCCTTTCGTCCAGCGCCGCTCCGCGCCGGACCTGCAGGCAGCTCTCGCCTTGCTGCGTAGCGGCGATGCCGAATACGTCTTCAGCGACGGGGTCTCGCTGTCGCTGACAATCGCCGGTCGCGGCGGCAGCGAATTCGCCTTCGCCGGTGGCCCGTATCTCGAAGCGCGCTATTTCGGCGAGGGTATCGGCTTCCTGCTGCGCAAGGACGACCTCGCTTTGAAGCGGGCGGTCGACTACGCGCTGCAGGGCCTCTGGGACGATGGCACTTATGCCAGGCTGTTCATCCGGTTCTTCCCGGTGAGCCCGTTCTGAGCCTCATCCTTGGCGGGCGGGTTCGGCTTGGCCAGCCGACCCTCCTCGGCCTTGTAGAAAAACTGCGAGGCGACGAGCCAACCCTTGAGCGGCCGCAAGGGCGGGATGCAGGTCAACAGCACCAGCGGCAGGGTCGTGACCAGATGCACCCATGTCGGCGGCTGGTAGCTCAGCTCCAGCCAGAGCGGGAAGGCGACCGCCGGCACGCAGACGAACATCATCACGAAGAAAGCCGGCCCGTCCGCCGGATCGGCGAAGGAATAATCGAGCCCGCAAGCCTCGCAGCGCGGCTTCAGCGTCAGGAAACCGTCGAAGAGCTGCCCCTCACCGCAGCGTGGGCAGCGGCCACGCAGACCGGTCTTGAGCGGAGATAGCGCCGGCCAATGCTGATGTGCCATGTCGTCCTCCTAGCGGTGACGCAACATCATTGACTGCATTCACCAGAGATTGAATGCTACATAGAGTCATAATTGATTGCAGTCAATATTGGCAAGCGTGCAACACTGTCGCAGGCCATGCGCCTGGCGCCGATCCGTTACGTCCTGGACGGCTACAGCGCGCGGGCGTTGACTTCCGGCGCCTGCTCGAGCGCATGCGCCATGAAGGCGAGCACATCGCCGAGCGCCTTGCGGCCGATCGGCCCGCCCAGGCAGATGCGGGCAGCCTCGGGCGCCGGTCCCTTCGTGGCGAAGGCATCGCTGGCGACGATGCCGATCCCGGTTGCCTGCATCTGTCCGACGAAGGCGGAGCGGGTCCAGGGCGGCGGCACTTCGAGCCAGAGATTGAAGCTGAGCGGATCGACGCGATAGGAGCCTGCCGGTAAGATCTCGGCAGCAAGCCGCTGCCGAGCCGTCGTCTCCGCCCTGAGAAAATCGAGCAGCGCGTTGGCGCTGCCATCCTCGATCCAGCGGGTTGCGAGCGCGGCGGTCAATGGCGAGGCCATGATGCAGCTGGCGCGTAGACCAGCGGCAAAGGGCCAGCCGGACCGGAGATCAGGCACCACGACATAGGCGAGCCGCAGACCCGCCCCGAGACATTTCGACAGGCCGGCGATGTGCCAGCTCAGCTCGGGCGCGAGCGCGGCAAAGGGGGTAGGCGCCGCCACGGGCACGAAGCCATAGGCATCATCCTCGATGATAGCCACGCCATGGCGGCGGGCGATCGCCACGACCTCCGCGCGCCGCGGCTCCGGCATGGTGATCGTTGTCGGATTCTGCAGGATCGGATTGAGATAGAGCGCCTTCGGCTTCAATCGCGTGCAGGCCTCGGCGAAAGCCTCGGGATCGAGCCCGTCACGATCCATCGCCAGGCCGGCCAGGGAAAGGCCGAGTTGCGCGCAGATCGAGCGGATGCCGGGATAGGTCAGCGCCTCGCACAGCACGGCGTCGCCCGGCTTTGCCAGACTGGTGAGGATCGCCAGCAGTGCCGCATTCGCGCCCGGCACGACGAAGAGTTGTTCGGGCGCCGGCGCAAGCCCGCGCCGCCCGAGCCACACCCCGGCTGCTGCCTTATCAGCCGGCGCACCGCCGAGCGGCTGGTAACGCAGCAGGCTGACCAGCCGCTCGCTGACCTCCACCATGCCCTGCTGCAGCCGGGCGATCAGCGCCGGGTCATCAGGCTCCGGCGGCAAGGTCATCGAGAGGTCGACCAGTTCCGGCGAGGCCGCGCGCGGCGCGGCTGGCCTTGCCGGAGCGACCTTGACGAAGGTGCCCTGCCCGATCCGCGACTCGACCAAGCCGCGCCGCTGCGCCTCGACATAGCCGCGCGCCACGGTGGTGAAGTCGACGGCGAGCGCCTCGGCCAGCCGCCGTTGCGGCGGCAGCCGGTCACCCGCCGCCAACGTCCCCGCCGCGATGTCGGCGGCGATGCGGTCGGCGATGGCGAGATAACGCGGCTTGTCGCTCTGGGTCAGATCCGGAAGCCAATCCATCGACGCGATCCGTAGTGAGGCGAAGCACTGAATGGATTGACTGTATATTGTTGCGAGAGATCGTTGTCACCTGTCTGCAAAACGCTTGCGAGGCAGGTTACCCCGCCTGCGCCAGCGACGGCGCCTCGGCCAAGCCGCCAATCGCTGCAAACAGCCCGGCGTCCGCACCGATGTCGGCATTCGGGGCCGTCAGCAATGTCTCACCGTAGAAGAGAGAATTGGCGCCGGCGACGAGGCAGAGGATCTGCGCCTCGCGCCCCAGCGATGCCCGCCCGGCCGACAGGCGAACCGTCGCCGCCGGCATGACCAGCCGGGTCGTCGCGACCATCCGGACGAGATCGAGCGGATCGACCGGCGAGCGCCCGGCCAATGGCGTGCCCGCGACCGGGATCAACGCATTGATCGGCACGCTTTCCGGGTGCGGCGTCAGCACGGCCAGCGCCTGCAGCATCGCGGACCGGTCGCGCACGCTCTCGCCCATGCCGATGATGCCGCCGCAGCAGACCTCGATACCAGCCGCCCGCACCGTCGCCAGCGTATCCAGCCGGTCCTGAAAGGTCCGGGTCGTGATGATGCTGCCGTAGAATTCCGGGCCGGTATCGAGATTGTGGTTGTAGGCGGTCAAGCCCGCCGCAGCCAGGCGCTCGGCTTGATGCGGCTTCAGCATGCCGAGCGTGACGCAAGCCTCCATGCCGAGCGCCCTGACGCCCCAGACCATATCGATGACCGCGTCGAACTCCTTGCCGTCGCGCACCTCGCGCCAGGCCGCCCCCATGCAGAAGCGCGACGCTCCCGCCGCCTTGGCCTTGGCTGCCAGCGCAACCACCCGCATCGGGTCCATCAATCGCTCGCGGGTCAGCTCGACCTCGCGATGATGCGCCGATTGCGGGCAATAGGCGCAGTCCTCTGGGCAGGCCCCGGTCTTGATCGACAGAAGGCTCGCCCTCTGCACGGCGTTCGGATCGTGATGGTTGCGATGCACGGCATTGGCCCGGCCGATCAGCTCGAGCAGCGGCAATTCGTATAGCGTAACGATCTCCTCGCCCGTCCAGTCGTGACGGATATCCCCGTCGGCCGAACTCATCGACGCCACCAGGCGCTCGGACCGGAGAGGACGATCGGCAGCAGCGCGGAGCCGGCGGCGACCACGCAGAGCTTGAGCAGGTCGCCGAGCAGGAACGGCCAGAGGCCGACAGCCGTGAGCTGCGAGGCAGGCACGAACAGAGCGAGCCAGGCCAGGCCGACCGCATAGACCAGCACGAGCCCGACGAGCATGGCGAAAAGCTGCCCGGGCACGCCCCTGCCCCGCGCGAGCGTGCCGACCAGCCAGCTCGCCGCCAGATAGCCGGCGAGATAGCCGCCGGTCGGCCCCACCAAATAGGCGAGACCGATGCCGCGCTCCGGCGAGCCGGAGAACACGGGAAACCCGGCCGCGCCCACGGCCAGATAGGCCGCGACGATCGAGACCGCCCTCTGCGGCCCGAGCGCCACCGCGAACGCCATGACGGCGAGCGTGTGCAAGGTCATCGGCACCGGCCAGAACGGGATTTGCGTCTTAGCCGCGAGCACCATCAGGCCGACGCCGGCAATAACGACGGGCGCGTGCCGAGCGATCGACGTGAAGCGGACTGCCCGAGCCTCTATCAGGGTGGAAGGCATTGCGATCTCCTAAATTATCTATAATCTGGATATTAGTCGATAAATGACTCCACAAAAGCGACAACTTGGCAAGCCTCTGCAACACGACCCGTTCGACGGCCAAGCCAGGTCGCAGGGATAATTCGACGATGTTAACAAAATTGCCCAGCTATTGGCGCTTTACGGCCACTTAGCGGCCAGAAATGTCCGGTCGATTCTTTATAGATAATTTGATCGTAACCGCTTTTCACCCGAGAGATTCGTCGGAGAGACCCCGCCCAACCGGACAGCAAAAAGCCTTCGCAACTCGTGCGGGAACGAGGCACGGCCGCTTGTGCCCATTCGAGCGGCCCGAGAGATCGGGAGGCTAGAACTCGTCCGTTACGACGATCGAGACTCGCGGGTGGCTCAGCCCACGATCTCGCCGCGGAAGGCCCAGCGCGTCATGCGGCGCTCGACCAGGGCGCAGGCGGCGTACATCAGCACGCCCATGATCGCGATGGCGAAGAGGCCGGCGAAGGTCGTGGCGGAGTCGTTGCGGGCTCCGGCCGAGAGCATCAGGAAGCCGATGCCGCGATTACCGCCCACGGTCTCGGAGATCACCGAGCCGATGAAGGCGAGCGTCACCGCCACTTTCAGGCTGGCGAAGAGATAGGGCATGGCGCGGGGAACGCCGACCTTGGTCAGGATCTCCCACTGGCTGGCACCGAGCGAGCGCATCACGTCGCGCATCTCCGGCTCGATCGTGGCGAGCCCGGTCGCGACGTTCACCACGATCGGGAAGAAGGAGATGACGAAGGCGGTGATGATCGCCGGCAAGGCGCCGACGCCGAGCCAGATCATCAGGATCGGCACGATCGCGACCTTGGGCACGGCATTGAAGGCGATCAGCAGCGGATAGAGCCCGGAATAGACGAAGGGCGAGGCGCCGACGGCGAGGCCGAGCAGGACGCCGAAGCCGATCGCCAGCACGAAGCCGATCGCCGTCGTCCACAAGGTCTCCAGGCAGTATTTCAGCAGGATGTCCCAGCGCAGGACCATTACCTCGAAGATGCGCGTCGGCCGCGGCGCCAGGATCTCCGGCACATCGAAGACGATGCAGGCGAGTTCCCAAAGGATCAGCAGGCCCGCCATGGCGAGCCAGGGCATGGCGACGAGCAGAAGCCGCCTCTGCGTCTCAGTCATTGTCCTGGTCCTGCCCTGAGCCGCATCACGCATGCTCCATATGGATGCGTTCGCGCAGATCGTGGACGATGTCGACGAACTCGGCGGTGAAGGTCGTCTCCAGCGTCCTCGGTCGCGGCAGCTCGATCTTGCTGACCTTGACGATCCTGCCCGGCCGGCGGCTCATCACATAGACGGTGTCGGCGAGGTAGACCGCCTCGCGCAGATCATGCGTCACCAGCACCGCGGTGAAGCGCCGCTCAAGCCAGAGCGCCTGCATCACGCCCCAGAGCTCCTCGCGCGTGAAGGCGTCGAGCGCGCCGAAGGGCTCGTCGAGCATCAGGATATCGGGCTCGTGCACCAGCGCCCGGCACAGGCTGGAGCGCTGCTGCATGCCGCCGGAGAGCTGCCAGGGGAACTTGTCGCCGAAGCCGCCGAGGCCGACCGAGGCGAGCAGCTTCTCGACCCGCTCGATGTACTCGGCCTTATTCCTGCGGAAGCGGCGCTTGTGCGGCTCGACCACTTCGAGCGGCAAGAGGATGTTATCGCGCGTCGTGCGCCAGGGCATCAGCGTCGGCGCCTGGAAGGCCATGCCGACACCACGGATCGGCCCCTTGACCGGCTGGCCGTGGACGCGGACCTCGCCGCCGCTCGGCGGCAGCAGGCCGGTGACGAGCTTCATCAGCGTGGACTTGCCGCAGCCGGAGGGACCGACCACGGCGATGAACTCGCCCTTGGCGATGTCGAGCGTCGCATCCTCCAGCGCCAGCATGCGCGCGGGGCCGCTGCCATAGGCGAGGCTGACCTTGCGCAATTCAACGAGGGGCGTGTCGGTGGAAGCCGGCATGAAGAGCGTCATTCTCGGGCTTGTCCCGAGAAGCTCAGGACGAGGAAACTCCAGGAGATGGCCGGGTCAAGCCCGGCCATGACGACTGGGTGTCACGGCGCGACCATGCGCTCCGCCTTGGGCGGCAGGTACTTGTTGGTGAACACCTTGTCGGGCGCCGGCGCAGCCGGCAGGCCAAAAGCGTCGGCGACGTCGACGACCGAACGGGCGAAGCGCGCCGGATCGACATCGCCCATGCCGTTCTCCTTCACGAACGGCGTCAGGATGTTCATCTTCAGCGACAGGTCGAGGCGCTCGGTCTCGAGCTTCTCGTCGATCAGCGGGTCGCGCTTCTTTACCGCGGCGAGACCGACGGCCGGATTGGCGGCGACTTCCTTCCAGGCCTTGGCCGTGGCGCGCAGGAAGCCTTTGACCACCTCCGGCTTCTCGGCGAAGGCCGGCGAGACGATGATGCCGTTGCCGTACACGTCCATCTTGTAGTCGGAGTAGTTGAAGGAGACGATGTCCTCCTGCTTCACGCCGCGTGCCTTCAGGTCGAGCACCGACGAGAAGTAATGGCCGCTGATGAAGTCGACTGTGCCCTGCACCATCGACTGCTCGCGCAATTGCGGCGTCAGGTTGACGTGATTGACGGTCTTGGCGTCGATGCCGACCTTCTTGGCGAAGGCGGGGAAGAGCCGGAACGAGGCGTCGAACACCGGCGCGCCGAGCTTCTTGCCGGCGAGATCGGCCGGCTTGGTGATCCCGGTCTTCTTCAGCGTGTGCACGCCGAAGGGCGGGAAGTCATAGGCCATGAAGACGCAGAGGATCTCCTTGCCGGCATTCTTGGCGTTGTACTCGATCAGCGAATTCACATCGGCGAAGCCGATATCATAGGCGCCGGTGGCAACGCGCTGGACCGCGCCGGCCGAGCCCTGGCCGGGATCCATGGTCACATCGAGCCCCTCGGCCTTGTAGTAGCCCTTCTCCAGCGCCACCAGGAAAGGCGAGGTCGGCCCCTGGAACACCCAGTCGAGCGTGAACTTCACCGCAGTCTGCGCCTGCGCCGGCGACATCGCCCCCAGGGCCAGCGCCGCAGCACCCGCCAGGGCGACGCGCCGGCTGATTGCCCACGCCAAACCCTCGCCGGCCCGCTGCGAGCCGGACATCCCCCACTTCACATCACGAAACATCGAAGCCGACCCCTGCTTATGTTGTACGACGACGCTAGCGGGGACCGGTTTGGAGTCAATCGACCGGCCGGGGTTGTCTGCCGCTTTTTTAGGCGCGCGCATGCGGGCCGCAGGCAAACCGGTCCAGTCCGGTTCAGGATGGGCTCGCGGTGATGATCTTGAGCTTGAAGACATGCGGCCGATTCGGCCGGGTCATGAAGCCGTAGTCGACCAGATCGAGCTTGTCCTGCGGCTTGAACCAGGGGCGGAACTGCGGCGGCCGCGGCCGGCCGATCCAGGCATCGTTGCCGAGGAAGAGCACGTCGCGCGACAGCGTCTCCTGCAGCAACAGCGCCGGGTTATCCGAATCCCAATGGCAAACGCCGTTATTCGGCCCGATCGGCCCGCCCTTCCAGTTCCAGGTATAGGCCGGGGCCTTGCTGGGCTCGACCGTCTCGATGACCTCCAGCGTGCCGGCATGCTTGCCGTTCACGCCGTGAAACACGCTCAGGCGATCGGTTCTGACGATGACCTCCGACATGGCAAACCCTCGCGAGCTGCCCCGTCCCGACCGCGACCATAGACCGATCCCTGACGAGCGTAAGCAGCCAGGAGCGGAACATGAGCTCCACGCGCAGTCGCCAGACCGCCGGCCTCATTGACGCAGCCCCTGCATATCTGCGAAACCGCCCGCTTCCCTGCCCTATCCAGCGAGACCTGAAGCCAAAATGCCCGCTTTCGACCCCGCGCTCATCGAAGCCGCCCGCGTCTCGGCCGCCTGGCCGTTCGAGGAAGCCAAGAAGCTCGTGGCGCGGCTGCAGAAATCCGGCAAGCAGGAGGCGGTGTTCGAGACCGGCTATGGCCCCTCCGGGCTGCCGCATATCGGCACTTTTGGCGAGGTCGCGCGCACCTCGATGGTGCGCCACGCCTTTCAGGTGCTGACCGACGGCGCCATCCCGACCCGGCTGATCGCCTTCTCGGACGACCTCGACGGGCTGCGCAAGGTGCCGGACAACGTCCCGAACAAGGAGCTTCTGGCGCAGCATCTCGGCAAGCCGCTGACCGAGGTGCCGGATCCGTTCGGCACGCATGACTCGTTCGGCCGGCACAACAATGCCCGGCTCTGCGCCTTCCTCGATCAGTTCGGCTTCGACTACGAGTTCAAGTCCTCGACCGACGCCTATCGCGCCGGTGAATTCGACGCGACCCTGCTCAGGATGCTGGCGCGCTTCGACAAGATCATGTCGATCATGCTGGCGACCCTGCGCGAGGAGCGCGCCGCGACCTATTCGCCCTTCCTGCCGATCCACCCGAAGACCCGGATCGTCATGCAGGTGCCGATCGAGGCGCGCGATGTCGAGGCCGGCACCATCACCTGGACCGATCCAGCGAGCGGCGAGCGCTTCACCACGCCGGTCACCGGCGGCCATGCCAAGCTGCAATGGAAGCCGGACTGGGCGATGCGCTGGGTCGCGCTCGGCGTCGATTACGAGATGGCCGGCAAGGACCTGATCGACTCGGTCAAGGTCTCCTCGCAGATCGCCCGCGCCATCGACGGCACGCCGCCGGAGGGCTTCAACTACGAGCTCTTCCTCGACGAGCAGGGCCAGAAGATCTCGAAGTCGAAGGGCAACGGCCTCACCATCGAGGACTGGCTGAGCTACGGCCCGCCGGAGTCGCTGGCGCTGTTCATGTACTCGCGTCCGCGCGAGGCCAAGAAGCTGCATTTCGACGTGATCCCGCGCGCGGTCGACGACTACCTGCAGTTCCTCGGCGGTTATGACCGGCAGGACTGGAAGAATCGCTTGGGCAACCCGGCCTGGCACATCCATGCCGGCGAACCGCCGCAGCCGGAGGTGATCGCCGCCGGCGCGGGCGACAATGCGGTGCGCACGCAGATCACCTTCTCGCTGCTGATGAACCTCGTCGCCGTCGCGAACTCCGAGGACAAGGCCGTGCTCTGGGGTTTCCTGCAGCGCTATGCGCCCGGCATCTCGCCTGCGACCCATCCGCAGCTCGACGCTCTCGTCGGCTACGCGCTCGCCTATTTTCGTGACTTCGTGAAGCCGGCAAAGCATTATCGCCCGGCCAACGAGACCGAGCGCGCAGCCTTCACGGCACTCGATGCCGCTATTGCCGCTCTGCCGGTCGATGCGAGCGCCGAGGCGGTGCAGGATGCAGCGCTCGACGTGGCCCGCGCCATCCCGCGCTACCAGAACCTCACGGCCAAGAATGCGACGCCGGAACGGCCGGGCGTCTCGGGCGATTGGTGGAAGGCGATCTACCAGGTGATGTTCGGCGAGGATCAGGGCCCGCGCTTCGGCTCTTTCGCCGCGATCTACGGGATCGACAACACCCGCAGGCTGATCGCCAAGGCGCTCGACGGTGGCTTGATCCGCGAGCACGAGGCCTTCCTGGCGGCGCGCCAGCCAGTCGACGGATGACCATGGCGGCGGAGGCGGTCGAAAAGGCCATCACCGGCCGCCGCGCCGTGCGTGCCTTCCTGCCCGATCCGGTCGAGCCCGCACTGGTACGCCGTCTGATCGAGCTGGCGGCGCGGGCGCCGAGCGGCACCAACATGCAGCCCTGGCGCCTGCGCGTGCTCGGCCCCCGATCGCGCGCTGGGCTGGAAAAGGCGCTGCTCGCCGCGCTCGACGATCCGTCCCCGCGCGAGGAGGAATACCGCTACTATCCGGCGACCTTTCGCGAGCCCTATCTTTCGCGCCGCCGCAAGGTCGGCTGGGATCTCTACGGCCTGCTCGGCGTCGCCAAGGGCGACCATGCCGGCATGCGCCGGCAGACCGAGGCGAATCTGCGCTTCTTCGGCGCCCCAGTTGCGCTGATGCTCACGGTCGACCGCGATCTCGAGATCGGCTCCTGGCTCGATCTCGGCGGCTTCATCCAGACCCTTTTGATCGCGGCGCAGGGCCACGGCCTCGATTCCTGCCCACAGGCGATCTTCGCCAGCTTCCACGGGGTCGTCAGGCGCGAGCTCGCCATTCCCGAGAGCGAGGTCGTGGTCTGCGGCATCGCGCTAGGTAAGGCCGATCCGGATGCGCCGGCCAACCGGCTCGTGCCGGAGCGCGAGCCGGTCGAGGGCTTCACCAGCTGGCTGGATTAGCCCAGGCTCATTCTGCTCAGAACATGAAGTCCGAAGCCGAGAGGTTGATCTCGCCCACAAGCTCGATCTCGAAATCGGCCAGGCTGTCGCCGTTCACGTCGCCGGTGACGAAGGTGTTGCCGTTCGAGATCTCGTAACGAAGCTGACCGGCCTCGCCGCTGAACGCATCCGTCCCGATGAAGACGAAATCCTCCTGCTCGGCCGTGTTGGCATCGGCGTCCATAGCCAGCTGGATGTCGTCTGCGCCCTGCGTGAAGTTGTAGATGATGTCGCGCCCGGCTGGTCCTGGAGCACTGTCGCTGGCGTTCCAATAGAAGAAGACGTCGCGGCCTAGATCGCCGTAAAGGAAATCCTTGCCGCCATCGCCCTGCAGCTCGTCCGTGTAGAAAAAATTGCCGGAATTGTCGCCGCCGCTATGGATCGTGTCGGAGCCGTTGCCGCCTATGAGGTAGTCGGCGCCATTGCCGCCCTGAAGCGTATCGTTGCCGTCGCCGCCAACGAGGATGTCCCGCTCGTCGCTACCGTAGAGGATATCGTTGCCGGCCTCGCCATAGGCGATGCCGCCGCCGATCACCACGTCGTTGCCATTGCCGCCATAGAGCAGGTCGTACTGCCCGCCGCCGTCGATGAGGTCGTTGCCGTCACCGCCGTAGAGCTGGTCCTGGCCTTCGCCTCCGTAGAGGCGATCATTACCGCCGCCGCCATAAATGACGTCGAAGCCGTCACCGCCGGACAATGTATCGCCGAGCGAGCCACCCTTGAGATGGTCATCGCCGCCATTGCCGTAAGCGGCCCAACTTTTCGTCATGTCGTCGGCCACCCAGGAATCGTTGCCCTCGGTGCCTTCCCAACGGCTTGGTCGAACGTTCAGGCTCATGCCTCAAGTCTCCTTGACAGCTAGCCCACCCGTTTTGATTTCCCCGCCGACAGGCTCGGCGCAGGTTACGACATCATGATGGCAGAGAAGCAGAATTTGGGAATCCTCCAGGCATGGTCGCAAGTGCGGCCGGCCTCCGCGCCGGCGCTTTTGCCTAGCTGCCCGGAGTTTCAGCCCGCCACGGCGGTGTACTCGGTCTCGACCGAGGAATCGTGGAGATGGTGGTCGTAGCCGTAGATGTGGATCGAGATCGCATCCCCCGTGCCGCGGTTCTGCATGCGGTGGATGTTCGGACCGGTCGGCACCATGCAGGCGACGTAAGCCGCCTGGCGCTCCTGCTCCTCGGTCGGCACTGCGCGATTGGCGTCGATGGCGCGATACCAGGTTTCCGTGACCGTACCCGAGACGACACCGAAGCAGCACGAGCAGTGATGGTCGTGGATGCAGGTCGTGGAGCCTTCGCCCCAGACGATCGCCCAGACGCTGACGGCCTCGTTGCCGGCGAGGAGGTTGCGGGTATAGCCGCCGGGCTTGCGCAGCAGCGGCAGGCGCTGGATCAGGTCAGGGATGGCGACGAGTTCGTTGAGGACAGCGCGGGCCGCAGCAAGATAATCGCGCGAGCAGGTTCCCTCATGAGTCCGCAGCGCATTCAGGACCGCCCCGCGCCGCTCCTCGCCCAGAAAGCCCTGCATTGTCCCTCATCTCCGGTCACGTCCAATGACGGAAGAATGATAGGCCGGGCACAGTGGGAATGGTTTGCGATCCTCCGCTCCAAGCAGGGCAAACTTAGAAACTAATACCAACCTTGATCATAATATGAGAAAGAAATTTCTATTCGCGTATAGCGAGTGATATTCTGTTCCGAGGAGCCCCTCAGCCGTGGCCAAGCTCGACGCCTTCGATCTGCGCATCCTCGCCTTGCTGCAGGAGGATGTGAGCAAGCCGCTGGCCGAGATCGCCGAGACCGTCGGACTGTCGCCGACGCCATGCTGGCGACGCATCCAGAAGCTCGAGGCGGAAGGCTACATAAGGCGTCGGGTCGCGCTGCTCGACCGTGGCAAGCTGAAGGCCGGCGTCACCGTCTTCATCGCAGTGAAGACGGCGCGCCATACGATGGAATGGCTGGAGCGCTTCCACGCCGCCGTGCACGATTTGCCCGAGATCGTCGACTTCTACCGAATGAGCGGCGACATCGATTATCTGCTCAAGGCCTATGTCTCGGATATCGCCGCCTATGACGCGCTCTACAAGAAGCTGATCGCCCGCATCGAGCTCAGCGACGTCACCTCCATGTTCGCCATGGAGGAGCTGAAGGCGACCACGGCGATCCCGCTCAGCTTCGCCGCCGAGGGGTGATCAGCGGTTGATTTCGAACAGGCCGGCGCAGCCCATGCCACCGGCGACGCACATGGTGACAACGGCATAGCGCGCCTTGCGGCGGCGGCCTTCCAGCAGCGCATGACCGACGAGGCGTGCGCCACTCATGCCGAAGGGGTGGCCGATCGCGATCGCGCCGCCATTGACGTTGACCTTCTCGGGATCGATGCCGAGCGTGTCGCGGCAATAGAGCGACTGCGAGGCGAAGGCCTCGTTCAGTTCCCAGAGATCGATGTCGGAGACCTTGAGGCCGTTGCGCTGGAGCAGGCGCGGCACGGCGAAGACCGGGCCGATGCCCATTTCGTCAGGCTCGCAGCCGGCCGAGGCGAAGCCACGGAAGATGCCGAGCGGCGTGAGGCCACGGCGCCTGGCTTCCTCGGCCGACATCACCACGCTGGCCGAGGCACCGTCCGAAAGCTGGCTGGCATTGCCGGCAGTGACGAACTTGTCCTCGCCGCGCACCGGCTTGAGCTTGAGCAATCCTTCAAGCGTCGTCTCGGGCCGGTTGCCCTCGTCCTTGGAGAGTGTCACCGACTCCTGCCGAACCTCGCCGGTCGCCTTGTCGGTGACGGCCATCACCGCGCTCATCGGCGCGATCTCGTCATCGAAAAATTGGCGCTGCTGGGCAGCAGCAGTGCGGCGCTGACTCTCGACCGAGAATTCGTCCTGCGCCTGCCGCGAAATGCCGTAGCGTTCGGCGACAATGTCGGCGGTCTCGATCATCGTCGTGTAGATCGTCGGCTTGTTGGCCTTCAGCCATTCGTTCTCGGTCAGGTCGCGCCGTACCACCGGCCCAACCAGCGAGATCGACTCGACGCCGCCGCCGATCGCGACCGGCACGCCGTCCATCACGACGCGGCGGGCCGCATGCGCGATCGCCTCCAGCCCCGAGGCGCAGAAGCGGCTGACGGTGACGCCGGCCGATTGCACCGGGATGCCGGCGACGAGCGCGCCATGGCGGGCGACATTGCCGCCGGTCGCTGCTTCCGGATAGCCGCAGCCCAGCACCACCTCTTCGACCGCTTCCGGCTCGAGCTTTGCCCGCGCCATGGCGTGCCTGATCGCATGGGCCGCCATGTCGGCGCCGCGGACCTGGTTGAAGGCGCCGCGATGGGCCTTGCCGATCGGGGTGCGGGCAGTCGAGACGATCACGGCTTCGGTCATGGCGCTTCACATCCTGTCTGGCATTGCGGCCACGGCCGCCATTCGAATTATTGGCTCGTGCCGGGCCGCCTTCAGGCGGCCGCAGCCTTCACGCTGGAGAAGCCTTTGCCCTCGGCTGCGAGCTTGCGCAACAGCGGCGCGGGTTCGAGCGAGGCATCACCGCTCTCCGCCGCCTGCTGTTCCAGCCGCCTGGCGATCACATCGAGCCCGACGCTCTCGGCCCAGTGCATTGGTCCGCCGCGCCAGGCCGGCCAGTTGTAGCCGTTGAGCCAGACCGTATCGATGTCGCCGGCGCGCGTCGCGATGCCCTCTTCGAGGATGCGCGCGCCCTCATTGACCATCGGGTCGAGCAGCCGCGCCAGGATCTCCTCGCTGGTGAAGCTGCGCCGCGTCACACCCTTCTGCGCCGAGACCTCGGCGATCAGGGCCTCGACCTCGGGGTCGCGCTCGCCGCTGCGGGCGCCCTCCGGGTAGCGGTAATAGCCACGCCCGGTCTTCTGGCCGAACCAGCCGCGCTCGCAGATCGCATCCGCCACCGCCGCGCTCTTGCCGCGCGCCTTGCGGCTGCGCCAGCTGATGTCGTTACCCGCGAGGTCCGACATGGCGAAGGGCCCCATCTTGAAGCCGAAGCTGGTCAGCGCCGCATCGACCTCGTGCGGCAAGGCACCGGCGACGAGCAAGCGCTCGGCGGCGCGGGTGCGCGCTTCCAGAATGCGGTTGCCGACGAAGCCGAAGCAGTTGCCGACCACGACCGGCACCTTGCCGAGCTTGCGGCCGAGCGCGATCGCGGTCGCGATAACATCGCTTGCGGCGCCAGCCGGGCGGACGATCTCGAGCAGCTTCATCACATTGGCTGGGCTGAAGAAATGCATGCCGAGCACATCGTTCGGTCGGCCGGTGATTGCGGCAATCTCGGCGAGATCGAGATAGGAGGTGTTGCTGGCGAGGATCGCGCCGGGCTTGGCGATTTTGTCGAGCGCGCCAAAAATCTCGCGCTTGACGCCCATCTCCTCGAAGGCGGCCTCGACCACGATATCGGCCTCCGCGGCAGAAGCGAGCCCGACTGCCGGCGTGATCAGGGCCATGCGCTGCTCGCGCACCGCCTCGGTCATCGAGCCGCGCTTGACCGAGAAGCCATAGGTGTCGCGCACCCGCGCATAACCCTTGTCGATCTGCTCCTGCGTGGTCTCGATCAGCGTCACCGGGATGCCGGCATTGGCGAAGCACATGGCGATGCCGCCGCCCATGGTGCCGGCACCGATCACGGCAGCGCGCGCGATCGGGCGCGGCTTCACGCTATCGTCGATGCCAGGGACCTTCGCGGCCTCGCGCTCCGCAAAGAAGGCATAGCGCAGCGCCTTGGAACGCTCATCGGCGAGGAGCTTTACGAACAGCGCGCGTTCGTTCGCATGGGCCTCCGTCGGTGCCAGTTTGAAAACGCCGCGCACCGCCTCGACCAGCGCCGCGACGTTCGGCATATCGCCGGACTTCGCCAGCGCATCCTTCGCCAGTGCCTCGAAAGCCTCGCGGTCGGCGGCCTTCAGCTTGTCGGCGCGCTCGCCGGTCTTCGCTGGCGCGCCCTTACCCGCCAGCTCCTGCGCCAGCGCAACGGCTGCTCCCACGGCATCGCTCTCGACGAGCTTGTCGACCAGCCCGAGCGCCTGCGCCTTCTGCGCCGGAATCGGCTCGCCCGAGAGCATCATCGGGAAGGCGGCGGCCGCCCCGATCAGGCGCGGCA
Organism: Bosea sp. Tri-49; assembly: GCF_003952665.1. NCBI lineage: Bacteria > Pseudomonadati > Pseudomonadota > Alphaproteobacteria > Hyphomicrobiales > Alloboseaceae > Allobosea > Allobosea sp. Tri-49. The sequence goes on along the minus strand of NZ_CP017946.1, from coordinate 5,707,619 downwards.
GGCGCTGCGTGCCGCCGGCGCCCGGAATCAGGCCGAGCTTGATCTCCGGCAGGCCGAGCCTGGCGGCAGGCATCGCCACGCGGGCATGGCAGGCGAGCGCAACTTCGAGCCCGCCGCCGAGAGCTACGCCCTCGACCGCTGCAACGACCGGCTTGGCCGCGTTCTCGATGGATGCAAGCAGGTCGGGCAGGATCGGCGGGACCGGTGGCTTGCCGAATTCGCTGATGTCAGCCCCAGCGATGAAGGCTTTGCCCTGCGCGGCAATGACCAGCGCAACCACATCGCTGTCAGCCATCACCTGCGTCAACGCCTGCAGCAGGTCGGCCCGCAGCGCGGCGCTCAAGGCGTTGACCGGCGGATTGTGCAGCGTCGCGATCGCCACCTGGCCTTGGCGGGTGAGGGTGACGGTCTGCATGTCTGCCTCCATTTGTCTTGCGCGCCGCAAGGAGCCGGGCGGGAGGCATGCTGTCAAGCCGGGATAGCTTTGCCCCCGCCCCGCTTCCTTGACCGACCAGCTTGCCTCGCCCATCGTCTGCCGCCCGCTTTCGGCGGGATGAGGCGAGAAAGCTGGCATGACGCAGACCGTTCTGAGCGAGACCCCGGCCGAGGGCATCAGGCAGATCACCATGAACCGCCGCGACCGGCGCAACGCGCTCGACCGCGCCACCTATCAGGGGCTGATCGATGCGCTCGCTGCAGCCGACGCAGACGCCTCGGTGCGCGCCGTCGTCCTCACCGGCGCGGGCGGCTGCTTCACCAGCGGCAACGACATCAAGGATTTTGCGGTAGCAGCTGCAACCGGCGTCGGCGCCGAGATCGCCATCGATTTCCTCAACGCGATCTCGACGGCCAGGAAGCCGATCGTCGCGGCAGCGGAAGGATTCGCCGTCGGCATCGGCACCACCATGCTGCTGCATTGCGATCTCGCCTTCGCCGGGCGCAGCGCCAGCTTCCGCATGCCCTTCGTCAGCCTCGGCCTCTGCCCGGAAGGCGGCTCGAGCTATCTCCTGCCGCTCATCGCCGGCAGCAAGCGCGCCGCCGAACTGCTGATGCTGGGTGAAGCCTTCGGCCCCGAGTTGGCGCAGGAGGCCGGCTTGATCAACGGCGTCACCGACGAGGGTGGAGCGCTCGGACTGGCGCTCGATAAGGCCAAGGCATTGGCAGCGTTGCCGCCGCAATCGGTGGCACTAACCAAGGCCCTGCTCAAGCGCGGCAGCGCCGCCGCCGTCGCCGAGACCATCGCGACCGAGGCGCGCCATTTCGGCGAGAGGCTGCAATCGGCCGAGGCGCAGGCCGCCTTCATGGCATTCCTCACCAAGCGCTGACGGCGGGCGTGAATCCTTCGCACGGCTGTCGCGGAAATCACGGAACATCCTGTCCCCCGTCACGTTGACGCCCGCGCCTCCAGGCGCGGTCGCGCAAGGAGCAGGTTGTGCAGCTGAAGGTCGTCGCCACTCTCGTCTATCGCTTCGACCATGAAACGCCGGTGATTGTCGCGATCGAACCGGCGCGGTCCTCGGACCAGACCATCCTCTCGGACCGCCTGCTGATCGACCAGGCGGCCGAGCTGATCCGCGATGAGGATCCCGCTACAGGTGTACGCCGCTTTCGTGCGGTACTCTCCGGACAGGTCTCAATCCAGTATCAGGGCGTGATCGACAATGGCGCGCGCCCCTTCCTGCAGGCCGGCGCGCACCAGCACGCCTGGGCCGAATTGCCGGCCGAGGTGCTGCCCTATCTGCTGCCAAGCCGCTTCTGCCCCTCCGACAGCCTGATGCGCTTCGCCCAGCGCGAATTCAGCGATATCGAGGCTGGCGGCGCCAAGGTGCTCGCGGTCGTCGACTGGCTGCAGGAGCATGTCGACTACGTCCATGGCGTCAGCAACGCCCAGACCACGGCCGAGCAGACCTTCATCGACCGCGCCGGCGTCTGCCGCGATTTCAGCCATCTCGGCATCGCGCTCTGCCGGGCGCTCAACCTGCCGGCGCGCGCGGTCAGCGTCTACGCCGCCGAGCTCAACCCGCCGGATTTCCACGCCGTCTTCGAGGTCTTCCTCGACGGGCGCTGGTGGCTGGTCGACCCGACCCGGCTAGCGCCGATCGAAGGCATGGTCCGCATCGCCGCCGGGCGCGACGCCGCCGACATCGCCTTCCTGACCAGCGGCAGCCTGTGCCAGTGCCTCAGCCAATGGGTCGAGGTCACGCGGACTGAGGACAGCGAACCCGCCGAGGCGGCCTGACCCGGCGATGAGCCGGCCGCTCAGCCGCTGCGATCAATCATCGTCGTCGTCACGACGGCGGCGGCGCCTCCGCCAGCGATAGTAATCGTCATCGCGCCAGCGCCGCAGGTAGCCATCGTCGTAATAGCGGCGGCGATACCAGCGTCGACGCCGACGATCATCGTCGTCATCATCATCGTCGGCCCGTGCCGTCGTCGCGGTCAGCACTGAGCCGGCGATCGCCATGGGCAACGTAAAAAGCGCCAGCCGCAGCAGCGTTCGTCGCTCTTTGTCGATCTCGGACATCATCGCCTCCTCCAAGTCCGCCATGTCCCATCCCAGCGGGACAACTTGGCGGATTTGGGAAGAACGAGTGGCGATCGGCCTTATTTCGGAGGAGACGATTTTCGCAGTGCGATTCAGGCCGGCCGCACTGTGACCAGCCTTCGCGCCCTGAGGAGGCTGCGCGCCAGCGCAGCCAGGAAAAGCACCGCCTGCACCACGACGATGCAGGGTCCGGTCGCGACATCGAAATGGAAGCTGAGGATCGTGCCGGCGACACTCGACGTCACCGCCGCCGCGATCGCGACCAGCAGCATCAGGTCGAAGCGGCGCGTCGTCAGGTAGCCGATCGCGCCGGGCGCGATCAGCATGGCGACGACGAGGATGATGCCGACCGCCTTCAGCGCCGCGACGATGGTCAGCGCCAGCATGGCGAGCAGCCCGAAATGCAGCGCCCTCACCGGCAGGCCGATCGCTCGCGCATGCGCCGGATCGAAGGCGTGCAGCAGGAAATCGCGTCGTTTGACCAGCATGAAGCCGGCGACCGGCAAGGCGACCAGCGCGGTCTCGGCAATGTCGCCCCAGGTCACGCCAAGCATGTTGCCGAACAGGATGTGCAGGAGGTGCTGGTCACTATCGACCTTGACGAAGAGCACGAGGCCGAGCGCGAACATGCCGGAGAAGACGATGCCCATCACCGTATCCTCCTTCACCCGGCTGTTCTCCTTGAGATAGCCGATACCGAAGGCGCAGGTGAGGCCTGCTGCGAAGGCGCCGATGGCGAGCGGCAGGCTGGCGATGTGAGCCAGCACGATGCCGGGCAGCACCGCATGCGAGACCGCATCGCCCATCAGCGACCAGCCCTTGAGCACCAGAAAACAGGACAGGACGGCACAGACGAAACCGACCATCACGGCGATGGCGAGCCCGCGCAGCATGAACTCATGGGCGAAGGGTGCGAGCAGCCAGTCCTGGATCAGGTTCATGCCACACCTCCCGCACTGGCGGCGCGGCGCGCGCCGAGCCTTCCATGCTTGGGCGCGAACAGGAAGGCGAGCAGGAACAGCGCTGTCTGGAACACGACGATCAGCCCGCCGGTCGAGCCGTCGAGGAAGTAGCTGGCATAGGCCCCAACAGCCGAGGTCGTGACGCCCATGGCAACCGCGATCGCGATCAGCCTCCCGAAGCGGTCGGTCAGCAAGTAGGCGGTCGCGCCCGGCGTCACCACCATGGCGATGACGAGGCAGGCGCCGACCGTCTGCAAGGCCGCGACGGTGCAGGCCGAGAGCAGCACGAAGAACAGGATCTTGAGCCGCGTCGGCGACAGGCCGACGGCGCGCGCCTGGTTCTCGTCGAAGAAGACCAGCATCAGATCCTTCCAGCGCAGCAGCAGGATGGCGAGCGAGACGAAGGCGATGATCGCGACCTGGATCACGTCCTCATCGGAGATGCCGAGGATGTTGCCGAGTACGATCGACTGGACGTTGACCGAGGTCGGGTTGATCGAGACGATCAGCAGGCCGACGGCGAAGAAGCTGGTGAAGACGATGCCGATGACGGCATCCTCGCGCAGTTGCGTGCGCACCCGGACCAGCGCCATGGCGAGCGCCGCCAGCAGGCCGGAGAAGAAGGCGCCGGCGGCATAGGGCACCTTCAGGAGATAGGCGAGCGCGACGCCGGGCACGATCGCGTGCGCCAGCGCATCGCCCATCAGCGACCAGCCCTTCAGCATCAGATAGCAGGACAGGAAGGCGCAGACGCCGCCGACCAGGGCCGAGACCCAGATCGCCTTGACCATGTACTGGTAGCCGAAGGGTTCGAGCAGGAGCTCCATCATGGCTGCCCGTCCTTCCTGCCGGCAGCGGGCTTCTCATGGTCGCGGTCGCCATAGAAGACGAGCGGGCGCTCGTCGTCGGTGATCACGGTGACGCGGCGGTCGTCGGCGTCGGCGTGCAGGCTGGCGCCTTCCAGGCGGAAATGCCGGAGCGCGCCGCCAAAAGCCTTCTGCAGATTGTCCTGCGTGAAGGTCGTCTCGGTCGGTCCGGCTGCGAGCACGGTCTTGTTGACGATCACGACCTGGTCGCAGAAATCCGGGATCGAGCCGAGATTATGGGTCGAGACCAGCATCAGCCGGCCTTCCGCCCTGAGTTCGCGCATCAGCCCGACGATCTGGTCCTCGGTCTTGACGTCGACACCGGTAAAGGGCTCGTCGAGCAGGATCACCTGCCCGCCCTGCGCCAGCGCGCGCGCCAGGAAAACGCGCTTGCGCTGGCCGCCGGAGAGCTCGCCGATCTGGCGGCGGCGGAATTCCAGCATGTTGACCCGTTCGAGCGCCTGCTCGGCCGCCTCGCGATCGGCTCGCCGCGGCAGGCGCATGAAGCCCATATGGCCGTAGCGCCCCATCATCACGACATCGTCGACCAGCACCGGGAAGGTCCAGTCGACCTCCTCGGCCTGCGGCACATAGGCGACGAGGCCGCGCTTCAGCGCCTGGCGGACCTCCATGCCGGCGATGCTGACCAGCCCCTGCGCCGGCTTCAGGAAGCCCATCAGCGTCTTGAAGATGGTCGACTTGCCGGAGCCGTTGATCCCGACCAGCGCGCAAATCGTGCCGGGGCCGAGTGCGAAGGAGGCGTCGTTCACCGCGGTGACGCCATTGGCGTAACGGACGGTGACGCCGCTGATCACGATCGAAGGCGTCGGCCCCTGCCCCGCGCGGATCTCCACGGCCTCCCGGTTCACTGGCCGAACCCCTTCGCAATGGTGTCGACGGTAACTTCGAGCAGCTTGAGATAGGTCGGCACTGCGCCACGCGCATCGGAGAGCGAGTCGACATAAAGCACGCCGCCATATTTAGCGCCGGTCTCGCGCGCGACCTGCTTGGCGGCCTTGTCCGAGATCGTGCTCTCGCTGAACACGGCCGGGATCTTGTTCTTGCGGACGAGGTCGATCAGCCGGCGCACCTGCTGCGGCGTGCCCTGTTCGTCGGCATTGATCGGCCAGAGATAGGCTTCACGCCAGCCATAGTCGCGAGTGAGATAGCTGAAGGCACCTTCGCTGGAGACGAGCCAGCGCTTATCGGCCGGCACCTTGTCGAGCCGGGCGCGCAGGGGCCCGTCCATCGCCTTGATCAGCGTGGCATAGTCCGCGGCATTCTTCGCATAGGTCGCGGCATTGGCCGGGTCGGCCTCGGCCAGCGCCCTGCGGATGTTCTCGACATAGATCAGCGCGCTTGCCGTCGACATCCAGGCATGCGGGTTGGGCTTGCCCTCATAGGGGCCCTCCTTGATGCCCATCGGCGCGATGCCATCGGTCACCACCGCACTCTTCACGTTCTTCACATTGTCGAAGAACTTCTCGAACCAGCGCTCCAGGTTCATGCCGTTCCAAAGCACGAGATCGGCCGATTGCGCCTTCACCACGTCGAGCGGCGTCGGCTGGTAGTCGTGAATCTCGGCGCCGGGCTTGGTGATCGATTCGACGATCGCCGCCGTGCCCGCGACGTTCTGGGCGATGTCCTGGATCACCGTGAAGGTGGTGACGACGCGCAGGGGCTTCCCCGGCGTGGTCTGCGCAAAGGCAGAACCGGCAAGGCCGAAGGCCAGTGTCGTGGCGGCGGCAAGGCCAAGGAAATAGCGGCGCGGCGACATGGTCTCTCCGATAGCGAAACAGGGGATAATGTAACGCTATTGCAAACCACTTGCATTTGTCAACGCAGTTGCAAACGAATTGCGACAAAGCAGTTTTTGCAAATGCCTCTCAGGGTTGCTACCTCTCGCGCATGAAGGGAATCGACCAGCGCGTGGCGGCATTCGAGCTCCAGCTCCGCAAGGCGGGGCTGCGCATGACCCAGCAGCGCCGGCTGATCCTGCGGGTCCTCGCCGAAGCCGACGACCATCCCGATGCGAAGGGCATCTTCACGCGCGCCTTCGTGCACGACCCGACGCTGTCGCTCTCGACCGTCTACCGCACGATGAAGCTGCTGGAGACGCAGGGCGCGATCGAACGCCACGCCTTCGAGGACGGCGTCTCGCGCTACGAGCACGCCGACCAGCAGCACCATGACCATCTGATCGATGTCGAGACCGGCCAGGTAGTCGAGTTCTCCTCACCCGAGATCGAAGCGCTCCAAGCCAAGATCGCAGCCGAACTCGGCTACGAGATCGTCCGGCACAAGCTGGAGCTGTATGGGCGCAAGACCAAGCCGGCGCGGCGCAAGCCCGGCAAGAAGGACGCGTAACGCCCCCTTCCGTCATGGTCGCCCTTGTGGCGACCATCCACGTCTTCCTTCGTGAGAAGCGGTGGTCAAGACGTGGCTGCTCGGGACAAGCCCGAGCATGACGTCGCGGCCGCTATTCCCAAACTCACCCCGCCTTGCGCTTGTTCTGGCGGTTGGCGATCAGGTCGTCGACGACGGCCGGATCGGCGAGCGTCGAGGTGTCGCCGAGCGCGCCGAACTCGTCCTCGGCGATCTTGCGCAGGATGCGGCGCATGATCTTGCCGGAGCGGGTCTTGGGCAGGCCGGGCGCGAACTGGATCAGATCCGGCGAGGCGATCGGGCCGATCTCGTTGCGGACGTAAGAGACCAGTTCCTTCTTCAGGTCGGCCGAGGGCTTCTCGCCCGCCATCAGCGTGACATAGGCGTAGATGCCCTGCCCCTTGATGTCGTGCGGATAGCCGACGACCGCGGCTTCCGAGACCTGGGGGTGCGCGACCAGCGCCGACTCGACCTCGGCCGTGCCCATTCGGTGGCCGGAGACGTTGATCACGTCGTCGACGCGGCCGGTGATCCAGTAATAGCCGTCGGCGTCGCGCCGGCAGCCATCGCCGGTGAAATACTTGTTCGGATAGGTCGCGAAATAGGTCTCCTCGAAGCGCTTGTGGTCGCCATAGACCGTGCGCATCTGGCCGGGCCAGCTCTCGGCGATGACGAGGTTGCCCTCGGCCGCGCCCTCCAGCACCTTGCCCTCGGCGTCGACCAGTTCCGGCTTGATGCCGAAGAAGGGCCGCGTCGCCGAGCCAGGCTTCAGCTTGGTCGCGCCCGGCAGCGGCGAGATCAGGATGCCGCCGGTCTCGGTCTGCCACCAGGTGTCGACGATCGGGCAGCGGCGCTCGCCGACGACGCGGTGATACCATTCCCAGGCCTCCGGATTGATCGGCTCGCCGACCGAACCGAGCAGGCGCAGCGACTTGCGCCTGGTCTTCTTCACCGGCTCCTCGCCAGCGCCCATCAGCGAGCGGATCGCGGTCGGAGCGGTGTAGAAGATGTTGACCTTGTGCTTGTCGATGACCTCCCAGAAGCGCGAGATCGTCGGATAGGTCGGGATGCCCTCGAACATCAGCGTCGTCGCGCCGTTGGCGAGCGGCCCGTAGAGGATGTAGCTGTGGCCGGTGACCCAGCCGACATCGGCGGTGCACCAGTAGATGTCACCGTCATGGTAGTCGAAGACGTATTGATGCGTCATCGCGGTGTAGACGAGGTAGCCGCCGGTGGTGTGCAGCACGCCCTTCGGCTTGCCGGTCGAACCCGAGGTGTAGAGCAGGAACAGCGGGTCCTCGGCCTTGACCTCGACCGGCGGGCAATGGCCCGAGACCTTGGCTGCCTCATCATGATACCAGACGTCGCGGCCATCCTTCATGGTGACGTCGCCGCCGGTGCGCTTGACCACGATCACCGTAGCGATGCCGCCCTTCACCTTGTCGTCGGCGGCATCGACATTCTTCTTCAGCGGCACAGCACGGCCACCGCGCAGGCCTTCATCGGCGGTGATCACGATCTTTGAATCGGAGTCCTCGATCCGGCTGGCCAGCGAGTCCGGCGAGAAGCCGCCGAACACCACCGAATGCATCGCGCCGATGCGGGCGCAGGCCAGCATCGCATAGGCCGCTTCCGGGATCATCGGCAGGTAGATCGTGACCCGGTCGCCCTTCTTGACGCCCTTGGCCTTCAGCACGTTCGCGAACTTGCAGACCTCGGTATAGAGCTGGCCGTAGCTGATCTTCTTGGACTCTGAGGGGTCACCCTCCCAGATGATCGCCGTCTGCTTGGCCCGCGTCGCAAGGTGCCGGTCGATGCAATTATAGGCGACGTTGGTGGTGCCGTCCTCGAACCACTTGATCGAGACCTTGCCCGGCTTGTAGCTGACGTTGCGGACCTTGCTGTAAGGCTTGAACCAGTCGATCCGTTTGCCCTGCTCGGCCCAGAACTTGTCCGGATCCTTGATCGAGGCCGCATACATCTTCTTGTACTTGGCGTCGTTCAACCATGCCTTCTTGGCCCAGGAAGCCGGCACATCGTAGATCATCTCGGTCATAACAGGCGTCTCCCCAGACTTGGGCCGTCGTCGGGACCGGCGTGCAGATTGCGACGGCGATGCCACCCCGATCCGACCGGCCTTTTTCGAGTTGGTCGCATCATAGGGCGCGAAGTCACGCCGACAAGCGCCGCGGGCTCGCACTTTCGTTGCTGCGACTTTCGGCGAGGTTGTGCAGTGCGAAAGGAGCAAAAAAGCGAGCCTATCCGGCGGTTTCGAGCGCCATCCTCGGCGGCCGGCGCGGCCCCGCCATGCGCTCGACGAACCATTCGAACGGCCCTTTGGCAAAGACCCTGCTCCAGAGCGAGGCTGCAATCAGCAACCCGAAATAAACCAACACTGCCAAGCCGATACAGGCCGCCGGGCCGATCCGACCGTAAAGGCCGAGGCCGTAACCGAGGAAGATCAGAGCGCAGGCAATCGATTCGCAGATATAGAGCGACAGCGACAGCCGGCCATCGGCCTGGAAAATGCGCCCGATCCGGGCACCGAGCGGGCTGCTGAAGAGGCTTAGGCCGGCGCCGATCAGGACGAGGCTGAGCAGCGGCGGGAACACCCCGCGCAGGATCAACTCGACAGCCACGAAAGCCGGCTTCGCCGCGCCGGGAGGCGCCATGGCTGCCGCCGCGTAGACGACATTGCCGACGAGCGCAGGCAACCAGAGCAGGCGCGCCATTGCAGCGCCCCGCCCCGCGAGACTGCTCAGCGAGTTCGCTCCGAGATGGCGGAAGGCTGCCATGCCGAGGAAGAACATGGCCGCGACATGCGGCAGCGTGCTGAACGGCGCCAAGCCGTAGAACACCGCCCATTCGAACAGCCGGTAACGGGCGATCCCGAGGAAATCAGCGGAACGGTGCACCGCGACAGCGGCGTTGCCGCCGGTATTCAGCGGCTCGACCTCGATGATCCCGATGATCGCGAGCAAGGTATGCGTCAGGATCGCGAGCAGCCACATCAGCGCAGCCGCCTTGAGACGTCGGACGACGGACCAGCCTGCCGCGAAGGGCAGGATCATTCCCAGCAAGGCGTAGGCGAGAAGGATATCCCCAGCAAAGAGCAGGAGCGCATGGGCAACGCCCAGCATCCCGAGCGCGAGCAACCGACGCCGATAACGCCCAGCGCCATTGGCCGCGATCTGGCGTGCCGCGCCATAGCCGAACAGGAACGAGAAGATCAGGATGAACTTCGCCTCGAACAGCGCCTGGATCAGGAAAACCGCGAACCAGTCGAGCGCGCCGGGAAAGGCTGAACGCCACCAGTCACCGGCGAAGCCGAACGGCATGGCGAAGAACGGCATGTTGACGACGAGGATGCCGAACAGCGCGACACCGCGGATCATGTCGATCGCCGGCTCGCGCCCGGCGGCAGGGCTCGGAGCAGACGTCATCACGCCTGCTCCGTCAGCTTCAGCAGGGTTGCGCGCGTCGCGGCGGCATCGCCCTCGTCGAGTCTGGTGAAGAAGGCGCCATCGACCGCGAGCCGGATCGCGATCGCAAGACCGCGGGGCAGCCCGTCAGCGCAAGCCGCCTCGAGCCAGCGCCGGTCCGCGGCGATGAGCGGCACAAGTGCGGGCGAGTCCGGCGGCAGGGCTGCGATCAGTACGCCGAGCAGCCGGTCGATCTCGTCGCCATTGGTGAAGGCAACGCCAATATAGGCGCGCAGCCAGCGGCCGGGTTGTGCCGGTTCGGGCTCGCTTTGCACGGCATCGGCGATAGCGAGATCGGTCAGCGCGACGATGCCCTCGACCAGCGCGACGAGCAGCCGCTCCTTGTCGGGGAAATGATAGAGGATGCCGCCCTTGCTGACGCCGGCGTCGGCTGCGAGGCGATCGAAGGTCAGCGCTTCGACGCCGCTGCGGACGATGATCGCCCCGGCCGCTTCGAGCAGCTCGGATTTCTTGCTTCGGCGCACAGGTGCATCTCCGTAACTAAACCGTCCAGACGGTATAGTTACGGAGTTTGTCGTCGGCCAGCAAGGAGGGCTGACTGCTACAGCCCGCCCATCTTGCAGACGAGCGCCCATTCCTCGTCCGTCACCGGCTGCACCGAGAGGCGGAAGGAGGTGACGAGCGCCATCTTGGCGAGCTTCGGTTCGGCCTTGACCGCGGCGAGCGAGACCGGCTTCGGCAGTGGCTTTACGGCCTTGAAGTCGACCAGAACCCAGGGCGGGCCGGCCTCGACCCAGGGATAATGCTCCTTGATGACCTCGACGATGCCGACGACCTCGAGACCCTCATTGGAGTGGTAGAAGAAGACTTGGTCGCCCTTCTTCATCGCCATCAGGTTGAGCTTGGCGGTGTGGTTCTTCACCCCGTCCCAATGCGTGCCCTTGGCTCCGGCCTTGACCTGGTCGTCCCAGGAAAAGACCGAGGGTTCCGATTTGATCAACCAGTGCGCCATCAGCCCTCATCCTCTTCCTGCAAAGGCACGGGTGGCCGCGACGCCGCCTCGCCCTGTTCGTTCCAGAAGCGCACCATCTCGCGGGTCAGTGCGGCATAGTCCTGCGGGCTGAGCTCGATCCTCGTCTCGCCTTCGCCGAAGGGCAGGATCAGCACGAAGCGATGCGTGTCCTCGCGGCGCCGGCGACGCAGCTCGATCACCCGCCCCGCAATGCGCCCGGCAAGCGGCACCGGCTGGCTCTCGGCGACCAGCTCAGCCCCGGTCGTCTTGCGCACCTCGGCGATACCGCGCGCCACGCGCTTCGTCAGATCGGACCAGTCGTTGGCCATGCGCCCTCTCCGCTCAATTTTCCGCCCGCACCGGCCGGGCCAGCAAGTCGGCTACCGCCTCGCGTACGCCGACGGTACCGGCGATGACGCTTGCGACCGCCTCGGCGATCGGCATGTCGATCTCCTGCGCCCGCGCCATCTGGACCAGCACGGAGGCGGTGAAGGCGCCCTCCGCAAGCCTGCCGCCGGCGGCTTCAGTCGGCGACCTGCCCTGCCCCAGCGCCTGGCCATAGGCGAAGTTGCGCGACTGCGCCGTGGCGCAGGAGAGCACAACGTCGCCCAGTCCCGAAAGCCCCATCAAGGTCTCGGCCTGGGCGCCATGGGCTTCGCCGAAGCGGCGCAATTCCGAAAAGCCGCGCGCCACCAGCGCGGCACGGGCGCTCTCGCCAAGCCCGAGGCCGATCGCGATGCCGGCGGCGATGGCGAGCACGTTCTTGGCGGCACCGCCGATCTCGACGCCGCGTGGATCATTGCTGTGATAGATGCGCAGCGCGGATGAGTTCAGCGCTTCGGCCAAGCCCTTCGCCAATCCGGCATCGGCACAGGCCAGCGTCAGCGCCGTCGGCAGGCCGCAGGCGATGTCGGCGGCAAAGCTCGGCCCTGACAGCACCGCCGGGACCGCCTGCGGCAAAGCCTCGGCGATGATCTGCGTGGTGAAGCGTCCACTGCTCTGCTCGATGCCCTTGGCGGCCGAGATCACCGGCAATCCTTGCGGCAGCGCCGAAGCCAGCAGCGTCGAGGCGGAACGCAACGCCTGCGTCGGCACCGCCAGGATCAGCGCTTCAACGCTTCCTAGCGCGGCGATATCCGACACCGGTTCGATGGCATCCGGCAACCTGGCACCCGGCAAGCGCGGCGCCTCGCGCCTATCGCGCAGACTCGCCACAGTCTCCTCGTCGCGGGCCCAGAGCAGCACACGGCACCCGGCTCGCGCCGCGGCGAGCGCCAGTGCCGTACCGAAGGCGCCGGCGCCGGCGACGCCGATCGTCTCGTAACGAGCTTGTCCGCTCACGCCTTCGCCCTGAGTTCGTCGAGGGGCCAACGCGGGCGCGCCACTGCGGTCATATCGTCGACGAGGCCGAGCCGCAGGCGCTCCAGCCCGGCCCAGGCGATCATCGCGCCATTGTCGCCGCACAGCGCTATTGGCGGCGCGACCATCGGCAGTCCAGCCTCGGTCGCGAGGCGCACAAGACCATTGCGGATCTGCTGGTTGGCAGCGACGCCGCCGGCCACGACCAGGGAGGTCGGCTTGATCCCGGCCTCACGGCAGGCGCGCAAGCCCGCCCGCGTCCGGTCGACCAGAACGTCGACCACCGCGGCCTGGAACGAGGCGCAGAGATCGGCAACGTCGCGGTCGGAGAGCGGCGCGATCCGCTCGGCGACCAGCCGCACCGCCGTCTTCAGGCCCGACAGCGAGAAATCCGGATTCGGCCGCCCGCTCATCGGCCGCGGGAACTCGAAGCGCTCGGGATCGCCGGCCTTCGCCTCGCGCTCGACCGAGGGACCGCCCGGATAGGGCAGACCGAGCATCTTGGCGATCTTGTCGAAGGCCTCGCCGACCGCATCGTCGATCGTGGTGCCGAGCCGGAGATAGTCGCCGACGCCACGCACCGCGAGCAACTGCGTATGCCCGCCGGAGACCAGCAGCAGCAGATAGGGAAAGGCGATGTCGTCGGTCAGCCGCGCCGTCAGGGCATGGCCCTCGAGATGGTTGATCGCGATGAAGGGCCGCCCGGTCACCAGCGCGATCGCCTTGGCGGTGGTGAGGCCGACCATGACGCCACCGATCAATCCCGGCCCAGCCGCTGCGGCGATGCCGTCGATCTCGGACGGCTTCATGCCGGCGGTCTCGAAGGCGCGCATCACGATCCGGTCGATCGCCTCGACATGGGCCCGCGCCGCGATCTCGGGCACGACGCCGCCATAGGCTGCATGCGCCGCGATCTGGCTGAGGACCTCGTTCGACAGGATCTTCGCTTCACCGGAGCGTTCGACGGAGACGATCGCGGCGGCCGTCTCGTCGCAGGTCGTCTCTATGCCCAGAACTCGCATGCTCATCGTGACGTTGGGCGGACATCGACCCTGATGGCCGGGCTGCCGCCGAGGTGCGCGGTTTCGCGCGGGGATTTCCTCCGTATAGTGCTGCATGAAGGCGAAGGCCAATGGCCAGCGCCAGTTGATTGCGCGAAAGCGGAGACCTCGCAGCGAATGACCGACATGCCGACCCCGCCGCGCGAAACCCGGCTTCCGGGCCGCTTCGTCCTCGGCACGCGTGGCAGCCCATTGGCCCTGGCGCAGGCGCACGAACTCGCGCGCCGGCTCGGCGCCGCCCATGGCTGGGACAGCGCTGAACTGCCGCTCGACGTGATCCGCACCACCGGCGACGCGATCCAGAATCGGGCGCTCTCGGAAGCCGGCGGCAAGGGGCTCTTCACCAAGGAGATCGACGCCGCCCAGCTCGCCGGCACCATCGATTTTGCCGTCCATTCCGCCAAGGACCTGCCGACCGCGCTGCCCGATGGCCTCGTCATCGCCGGCTACCTGCCGCGCGAGGATGTCCGCGACGCGCTGATCGCGCGTGGCATCTCACGGCTCGCCGACCTGCCGCAGGGCGCGGTCGTCGGCTCGGCTTCGCTGCGCCGCCAGGCGATCCTGAAGCGGGCGCGGCCCGATCTCGAAGTCACCCTGCTGCGCGGCAATGTCGGAAGGCGGCTGGAGAAGGTCGCGAGCGGCGAGATCGACGCCACCTTGCTCGCCCTCGCCGGACTGCGCCGCCTCGGCCTCGCCGACAAAGCGAGCGGCATCCTCTCGCTCGAGGAGTGCCTGCCCGCTGTCGGCCAGGGCGCCATCGCCGTGGTGATTCGCGCCGGTGACGCAGCAGCCGCAGCAGCGCTTGCAGCCATCATCTGCCGCGACACCGGCCATGCCCTCGCGGCCGAGCGCGCCTACCTGACCGAACTCGACGGCTCCTGCCGCACGCCGATCGCCGGTCACGCCACCGTCGATGGCGAGCGCCTGCATTTGCGCGGTTTGCTGCTTTCTCCCGACGGCACGGCGAGCGCCGAGGGCGAGCGCCTTGGTTCCGTCACGGAGGCCGCGCAACTGGGAGCCGATCTTGGGCGCGAATTGCGCGCCCGCGCCCCGGCCGGCATCTACGATCCGGCCTGAGCGAAGTTCGCACGAGGAGACGATATGCGCGTTCTGGTGTTCAGACCTCAGCAGGATGCCGAGCGCAGCGCGCAAGCCTTGCGCGAGCGCGGCAAGGATCCGGTGGTCGCGCCGCTGTTCCAGATCGTTGCGAGCAGCGAGAAGCCGCCGAAGGGGCCGTTCGACGCTTTGGTGCTGACCAGCGCCAATGCCGTGCCGGCGCTGGAAAGCCTGCCGAAGACCTGGCGCAGCACGCTGCCAGCCTTCTGCGTCGGCACGCGCACGGCGGACATCGTCGGCAAGCTCGGCTTCACCGCGCACAGCGCTCAGGGCGGGCGCGCCGAGCTGCTGGCACTGATCCTCGAGCGCCTGCCGAAGGGCCAAAAGCTCCTCTTCGTCGCCGGCCGCGACCGCCACGAGGACCTGCCGCAGCAATTGCGCGAGGCCGGTCACGAAGTGGCGCTGTGGACGGCCTACGAGGCCAAGGCGATCGATGCCCTGCCTGCCCCGGCCGCAGAGGCTTTGCGCGACGGCTCGGCCGATGCTGCCCTGCATTATTCACCACGCAGCGCCCAGATCTTCCTCGATCTGGCCGGCAAGGCCGGACTGGCCGAGCAGGCGCAGGCGCTGCCCCAACTTGCACTCTCGATCGAGGTCGCCGCGCCCCTGATCGCGGCCGGCTCCGATACCGTGCTCGTCGCGGAGCACCCCGAGGAAGCAGCCCTCTTCGCCGCTCTCGACCAGCTTCCCGCTCGCACTTTGCTGACCGGCGATGCTAAGGAGCCCGTAGCGGCAGATGACAAGGCGGACGACAGCGGCATGACGGCAGAGCCGAGCAGCGAACAGGGCCCGGCCGGCAAGCGCCGCAATCGCTCCGGCAGGACACCACCGACCATCGAGCTTGCGGCTACCGAAACCGTCGAGACCTCCTCTGCCGAGGCTACCGCTTCGGCAACAAGCGCGACCGAGGCCGAGCGCACCGAGACGCAAGCTGAAGCGGTGCTGCCAACGGAAGCGCTCGCCCAGGAATTCACGCCACCCCCGGTGCCCGAGCATCAGCGCCGCTACAATCTGCCGACCGTCGCGCTCGCCGGCCTAGCCGGTGGCGTGATCGGCGCCGGCCTGGTGCTGCTGGGCATCCGGCTCTCGGCTCCCGATGACGGTGCGCGGCTGGCCGAACTCACCAAGCGCGTCGAGACCTTGCAGGCTCAGAGCGCAGCTTTGCCCAACCGCGCTGCGCTCGACGCCATTGACCGCAAGGCGTCGGCAGCGGCCGAGAGCGCCGCCAAGGCGAGCGGCGAGGCGCAAGCCAATGCCACCCGCCTCGCCGAACTGGCCAAGGCCGCCCCCGCAGTTGGCGCGAACATCCCCCAAGGGCTGAACGAGAAACTCGACCGCGCCGACAGCACCGCCGCCGCTGCGCGCGACGCAGCTACGTCGCTGGGCCAGCGCCTCGCCGGCGTCGAAGCAGCGGCCAAAAGCGCTGCCCAGCCAAGCCGGCAGGCGCTCGCCGCCGCACGCGTCGTCCTTGCCGAGCGCATCCGCGACGCGATCGGATCGGGCCGGCCCTTCCAGCCCGATCTCGCCGCCCTCGGAGACATCCCGGCCGAGCAGCGCGCAGCACTCGCCGCGGTAGCCGGCACTGGCGCCGCGACCCGCGACCAGCTGCTGACGCAATTCGGGAGCCATCGCGCTCTCTTCGTGCGCGAGACCGCGCCGGCCGCGAACAGCTGGGAAGACAAGCTCCTCGGGCTGGCGAGCCGCATCGTCACCATCCGCCCGGTCGGCGAGTCCGGCTCGACCGATCCCGCGACCCTGCCGATCCGACTGGAAGCGGCGCTCACGCAGAACGAGGTTGTGAAGGCGGCGGAGCTCTGGACGCAATTGCCCGAGCCGGCACGGCGTGGCAGCGAAGCTTTCGGCCTGGCGTTGAGGCTGCGGGCGATCGCGGAATCGACGATCAACCGCATCGCGCAGGATGCGGTCGCGGCGCTGGGTACGGCAGGCTGAGAAGGATAGATCCCGATGGTTCGCGTACTGGTCTATCTCTTCATCATCGCGCTCGTCGCCGTCGGCGCGGTCTGGCTCGCCGACCGGCCGGGCGAAGTCTCGATCCTCTGGCAGGGCTACCGCATCGAGACCAGCGTCGCGATCGCCGCGATCGGCGTCGTCGTGCTCGCCTTCCTCACTTTGGTCGCCTGGGCGATCATGCGCTTTGTCTTCGGGCTGCCCTCCGCCTTCGGCTTTGCGTCACGGGCACGGCGCCGGGCACGCGGTTTCGAGGCGATTTCGCGCGGCATGGTCGCGATCGGCGCAGGCGATCCCATCGCCGCCGGACGCCATGCCGTCGATGCCCGCAAATTCGTGGCCAATGAGCCGCTGACCTTGCTGCTCGAAGCGCAGTCGGCCCAGCTCTCCGGTGATCGCGGCCAGGCCGAGGCCGCCTTCAAGGCGATGCTCGACAAGCCGGAAACCCGCGTGCTCGGCCTGCGCGGCCTCTTCGTCGAGGCGCGCCGGCGCGGCGACATGACCGCGGCCCGCGCCTTCGCCGACGATGCGGTGCGCCGCTCGCCCTCGCTTGCCTGGGCCAATGATGCTCTGCTCGATTTTCACACCGCCGCAGGCGACTGGCAGGCGGCTCGCACCGCGGTCGAGCGCCGGGCCGCGCTGCGCCTCGCCGACAAGGGCGAGGCCAAGCGCCAGCGCGCCGTCCTGCTCGCAGCCGAGGCGCTCGACGCCAAGGATCGCGAGCCCGAGAAGGCCCTCGCCGCCGCGCTCGAAGCGGTCAAGCTCGCGCCCGGGCTGACACCTGCTGCCGCGTTGGCCGGCCGGATGCTGTCGGAACGCGGCGACATCAAGAAGGCGGCACGATTGCTGGAAGCGGCCTGGAAGCAGGTCTCGCATCCCGATGTCGCCAGCGCCTATCTCGATGTTCGGCCCGGCGACAGCGCCCGCGACCGCCTTGCCCGTGCCGAGACGCTGACCAAGCTGCGCCCAGCCGATCCCGAAGGCGTGCTGGCGCTAGCCGGCGCGGCTATCCACGCCCAGGATTTCGCCCGCGCCCGCTCCACGCTGAAGCCGCTGCTCGCCGGCGGCGCATCGGTCCGCGCCTGCCTGCTGATGGCCGAACTGGAAGAGGCAGAGCACGGCGCCACCGGCCGCGTGCGCGAATGGCTGGCGCGTGCCACCCGAGCCCCGCGCGACGCCGCCTGGGTCGCCGATGGCCTCGTCTCCGACCAATGGCTGCCGATCTCGCCGATCTCCGGCCGGCTCGATGCCTTCGTCTGGACCGTTCCTCCGGCGACGCTCGGCAGCCAGGGCGCCCATCTCAACGATGACGTGCTGGCCGATCTCGACGAACCCTCGGCGCCATTGCTGGAAGGCAAGGCCGAGGTTGCGGAGGCCGTGACGGTGCCTGCTCCGGCCGGGCTTGCCCCGCCCGTGACGCTCGAGCAGCCGAAAGCCGAGGCAAAGCCGGAGCCCAAGATCGAGACCAAAGCGGAACCGCCTGTCGCGCCAACTCCGCCTCCGGCCGAGCCTGTCGTCGAGATCGCACCGGTGACGACGAAGCCGGCGCCCCAGCAGGCTAAGCCCGCCCCGGTCGTCTTCCCGGTCGCGCATGCGCCTGACGATCCTGGCCCGGAACAGCAGGCGCCGGGCGAGGCCAAGGGGCGGTTCCGGATATTCAGCTGATACCACCGGATACGTCATTCTCGGCCGGAGCGAAGCTAGAGGGCCGAGCATGACGTGCAGCTGCCTTGCACACCGGGGGTGCGGTTTTCTATCCGCACGCCTATAGACGGCGCATGACCACGTCCGAGAACACCACCTCAAAGTCTCCCGCCACCGAGCTCGTCATCGAGCCGGAACAGGCGGGCCTGCGCCTCGACAAGGCCCTCGCTCTGCTCGGCGGCGAGGTCTCGCGCGCCCGCCTGCAGCAGGTGATCAAGGAGGGGGGCGTCAGCGTCGACGGCGCGGTTGTCGTCGATGGCAGCCGCAAGGTTGTCGCCGGCCAGCGCCTCTCCCTCGTCATGCCAGAGGCCAAGCCGGCCGCACCGATCGGCCAGGACATCCCGCTCACCGTCGTCTTCGAGGACGAGCACCTGATCGTCATCGACAAGCCGGCCGGGCTCGTCGTCCACCCCGCCGGCGGCCATGAGGACGGCACGCTGGTCAACGCGCTGATCGCCCATTGCGGCGAGAGCCTCTCCGGTATCGGCGGAGTGCGCCGGCCCGGCATCGTCCACCGGCTCGACAAGGACACCAGCGGCCTGCTCGTCGTTGCCAAGAACGACAAGGCCCATCGCGGCCTCGCCAAGCAGTTTGCCGACCATGGCCGCACCGGACCTCTGGAACGGGCCTATCTTGCGATAGTCTGGGGTTCGCCACGTCGGCAGACCGGCACAATCGATGCCGCGATCGAGCGCTCCAACCGCAATCGCGAGAAGATGATGGTGGTCGGCGAGGGGCGCGGCCGCGAGGCGATCACCCATATCGAGCTGATCGAGCGCTACCCGCCACTGCTACGTGGCCATGAGGAGATCGAGGCACTGGCCAGCTTGGTCGAGTGCCAGCTCGAGACCGGTCGTACCCACCAGATCCGCGTCCATATGAGCCATATCGGCCACCCGCTGCTCGGCGACCAGCTCTACGGCTCCGGTTTCATGACCAAGGCGAGCCGTTTGCCGGAAAAAGCCCAGGCCGCGCTCGCCGATCTCGGCCGTCAGGCGCTGCATGCCCGCCTGCTCGGTTTCGAGCATCCGGTCACCCGCGAGGAATTGCGCTTCGAGTCGGAACCGCCGGCCGACTTTGCACGTTTGCAAGCCGAGCTCTCGATCCTGTGACGGATTTTTGCTGCGCTGCCCACTTTCCGCCACCCTCGCATCGTCTATACTGCGCTGCGAAAGCGGATGGCTAAAGGGGCGCCGCTGAGGTGCTGGACTAGCGACTGGACGGAGGTCGTCGCTGGAGGGTGCACCGAAAATCCTGCCCGATGGAACATCGGGTGGTTGGCTCGCCGCGAAGCGGGAGCCGGAAAAGGAGTACGAGCATGGCGATTGCATCGCTGCCCGTCATGTCCGCGGAGGGCGGACTTTCACGTTACCTGGATGAGATTCGTCGGTTCCCGATGCTGGAACCGAACGAGGAATTCATGCTGGCCAAGAGCTGGCGCGAGCATGGCGACCGCGACGCGGCCCATCGGCTCGTGACGTCACATCTGCGCCTCGTCGCCAAGATCGCCATGGGCTATCGCGGCTATGGGCTGCCGATGGGTGAAGTCGTGTCGGAAGGCAATGTCGGCCTGATGCAGGCGGTCAAGCGCTTCGAGCCCGACAAGGGCTTCAGGCTCGCGACCTATGCGATGTGGTGGATCAAGGCCTCGATCCAGGAATACATCCTGCGTTCCTGGTCGCTGGTGAAGATGGGCACCACCGCGAACCAGAAGAAGCTGTTCTTCAACCTGCGCAAGGCGAAGAGCAAGATCTCGGCGCTTGGCGAGGGCGATCTCAAGCCCGACCAGGTCAAGAGCATCGCGACCAAGCTCGGCGTCAACGAGCAGGACGTGATCGATATGAACCGCCGCCTCGGCGGCGACGCTTCGCTGAACACGCCGCTGCGCGAGGATGGCGAAGGCGAGTGGCAGGACTGGCTGGTAGACGACAGCGAAAGCCAGGAGCGCCGCCTCGCCGATTCCGAAGAGAGCGACAATCGTCATCTCGCCCTGCGTGAGGCGCTTGGCGTGCTGAACGATCGCGAGCGCCGCATCTTCGAGGCGCGCCGCCTCGCCGAAGATCCGATCACCCTGGAGGAGCTCTCCGAGGAGTTCGGCGTCTCGCGCGAGCGTGTCCGCCAGATCGAAGTCCGCGCCTTCGAGAAGGTGCAGGACGCGGTCAAGAAGGCACTGGTGAAGATCGAAGCGCCGCGGGCCGCCCTGCCCGCAGCCTGATCAGTAGAGTGGTAGCAGCGGCTGCAAGGGCAGCCTGAGCGGCCCGAGGAAGACCCTGCCTTCGCGCAGGACCAGCGGCGGCAGCGGCGAAAGCCCTGCCGCCGCATTGCTTTGCCCGCCATCGCTGCGCCCGCCGAGCAGGGCGCCGAGGCCCGCGGTCAGGCCGCCGACCTTGATGCCGGCAATGCGATCGACACCGGCCACTGCAGCCGAAACCTTCCCGGCCGGACGGTGCGCCTCGTCGAGCGCGATCAGGCCCGTCGCCTCGAGCCGCGTCGGCCCCTTGGTCAGCGCGAGCTTGGTCACCTCCAGACCGCCGCCTGATGTCCGCCAGGCTTCGAGCGCATCGGGATTGAAGCCGCGCCGGAAGGCTGGCGCCCGCGACAGGCTGGCCTGCAGGTCGAGATCGGCGAGTTGGCCGTTGCCGAGCAGCGCCTCCAGCGCCGGCAGCACCCCGCCCTTGGCGTTGACGGCGAGATCGACCGTACCCTCACTGGCGAAGCGTTGCGGGTTAGGCCGCAGATGCGCTTCGGCAGCAGTCGCTCGCCAAGTCTCGGCGGCAGCCTGCCCGGGTTCGGTGACGGTGAGCACCGGTTCACCCAGCACCAGCGAGAAACGCTCGAAGGCGAGCCCGCTGAGATGCAGGCTGGCGGCGAGCCCCTTCCAGTCGAGCGCGGCTTTCCGCCCTTGCGGCAGGTTGGCCAGCATCGGCCCAGTCATCTGCAGGATGATGTGACCTGGGGTCCAGACCTGCGCAACTGCCACCGCCTGGCCGGCATCGACCTTGACCTCGTCGCCCCAGCGCGAGGAGGTCAGCGTCAGGCTGGCGCAGCGCACCTCGATGCGGAAGGGATAGCCGCCGACGTTGCGACCCCGGCAGGTCCAGTTGCGTCCGGCGCGGGCCTCGCGGGCGATGCCGGCATCGAGTTCCTGGTCGACCTTGCTGCGCGCGAAGCCCCAGATGCCCGACCAGCCGGCCGCGAGCAGCGCTAGCAGCGCGAAAGGCGCATAGAGCCAGAAGCGACTGTGCCGGCGCACGGGCGTGATATCGGACATGCGCGGGCGCTCCATTGCGAAAACCTCGGCAGGTTGATAGCGACCGGGGCCGCAACGCGCCAGCGTTGGCGGAGGTCACCAGCAACGGATCGCGAAGGCCCTCTCTGGCGAGGCAAGCAGGCTAAATTATGAGGAACGGGATGACGGCGCCGCTTCCGCCGGAAGATCTCTGGGTGTTCGGCTACGGCTCGCTGATCTGGCGCCCGGGCTTTTCCTTCGTCGAGCGCGTCGGCGCGCGCCTGCACGGCTTCCACCGCGCGCTCTGCATCTACTCGCATGTCCATCGCGGTACGCCAGAGCTGCCGGGCCTGGTGCTCGGCCTCGATCGCGGCGGCATCTGCCGTGGCGTTGCCTTCCGCGTTCCCGCCGAACAGGCCGAAGAGACGATCGATTATCTGCGCGCCCGCGAGCAGGCGACCGCGGTCTATCTCGAACGGCGGCTCGCTTTACGGCTCGACGACGGCCAGCGTGTCAATGCGCTGACCTACATCGCCGACCGCAACCATCATCAATATGCGGGTCGCCTGCCGGAAGAGGCGGTACTCGCGCTGGTGCGTCAGGGGAAGGGCGTCTCGGGCGAGAATCCGGACTATGTCCGCCGCACCCACGAGCATCTGCACGAGATGGGCATCCACGACCCGCTGCTCGCCCATCTCGTGGCCGAACTCGACAGGACAGGGCAGCCGGCGCCGATCTGATCGCTCACGCCTCGGGCATCAGGTCGAGCAATGCGGCGCGGCGGCTGGTGGCGTCCTCGGCGAGCAGATGGACATGGATCTCGCTCGCGCCGGCCATGGCGACGGCATCGCGCCAGCGTGTCAGTGCCGCATCGATGCCGAACGGCCCGCTGTCGCGCGCCGCGACGATCTTGCGATCAGGCGAGACCGCCAGCAGCACCACATCGCTGAAGCCGAGCGCATGCCCGTCCTGGACAGCGAAGACCGAGGCGACATAGCGCCGGCCCGAGCGGCCGCGCCAAGCGGTGAAACGGCGCTCGGCGAGATGGGCGGTCGCGCGCAGCGGCATTTCCCGCACCTGCCCCGGCACGACCTCGTCGTCGCCGAATGGCGAAACGGCGCGCTCCACCTTTGCAGGTTGCAGCGCCTCCAGCAGGTTGAGCTGGCGCGGCATCTTGTCGATCGACCGGTTGCGGTCGAATGGGAACCGGGCTCGGGCGAGAGCAGCCATATCGTTCCTCCTTTGTTCTAGAACAAAATCGGAACAGCGCGGTCCATTGTCAAGGCCGATCAGGCTTGGGGTTGCGGCTCCTGCCGTATGCTGACAGGAGCAGGCACGCCGAGCCGATCGAGTTCGGCCAGCCCATCCGCCAGGAGGCGGTTGCTCGCGGTCTCGATCTGCTCCTGCAGCAGGGTGTGAAATTCCATTTTGGCTAGGCCAGGTGGAATCGCCGGCAGGATCTCGACGCGGATCGTGCCAGGCCGCTTGATCAGGCTGCGGCGCGGCCAAAACAGGCCGGCGTTGAGCGCGACCGGCACGCAAGGTACGCCGAGTTCGGTGTAGAGATGGGTGACACCATATTTGTAGGCCGGCTCGGCCCCCGCCGGACGGCGCGTGCCTTCCGGAAAGATCATCAGCTGCCGCCCGTTCTGGCCGAGTTCGATCTTGGCCCGCCGCGTCACCTCCTGCAGCGCCCGGCTGCGCGCCCCGCGATCGACCGGGATCATCCTGAGCTTGATCAGGCACCAGCCGAAGAAGGGCAGCCAGGTCAATTCACGCTTGAGGATGTAGACGGGATTAAGGAATACCGTCACCAGCGCGAAGGTTTCCCAGGTCGACTGGTGCTTGGCGGCCATAATGATGCCGCCGGGCGGAATGTTCTCGGCTCCGACGATCTCGCAGCGCGTGCCGACGATCACCCGCATCAGCCAGATCGAGCTCTGCCCCCAGAGCTGCGCGATCCTCAGCAGGAAGCGCGGCGGCAACACCATCGTCACCATGGCTGCGAGCAGCCAGAATGCGAGGTTCAGGTAAAAGGCGACGTTGAAGAGGAGCGAGCGGATCAGCAGCATGGTCCGCAAGAACCCCGACAGCCGGAATGCGTCAAGAGCCCTCTTGCATCGGATCAGGCTCCGCGGGCCGGCGCAGCCGCCCGAGAGCGCTTGTCGTGCTCGGGGCCGATCTGGTCGCCGGGCTTAGGCGACACGGGCTTGCGGCCGCCGATGATCACGGACAAGCGCGAGGTCTCGGGGTCCGTCTCAAGCTTGCTGCGCACGCCGGCGACGAGATATTTGAGGTATTCCGGCACCAGCAGGCGGATCGCGTGCCAGTCGCGCCACCAGGCGGCGACGTCGACTTGGTCGGTCACCACCGGATGCGGCACGAAACGCACGCCGGGCATCGCATGCTCAAGTTCGAGCAGCGTGCGCGGCATGTGGTAGTTCGAGGTCACCACCAGCAGCGAGCGGAAATTGTGGCGACGGACCCAGCGCCGCGTCTCGATGGCGTTGCCGATCGTGTTGCGGGCGCGATAATCGAGATCGACACAGCAGGCCAGCGCCTCGCGCGCGCTCGGGTTGAGCTTGGCCAGCTCCTCGCGCCCGGTCTTCTCGTTGACGCCGCTGATCAGCAGTCGTCGCCCACGTTCAGCATTGAGCAGGCTGACGGCATCGCCGATCCGCTGCGCCCCGCCGGTGACGACGACGATCGCGTCCGTACGGGGCGGAGTAGCTGCTTCGGTCACTGAGAGGCGCGTGGCGAAGCGGACATACCCCGCAGCCAGAACCATCGCCCCGACAAGGCAAGACCAGAGCAGGACGCGGCCTAGCCAGCGCCGCCATGTCGAAGCGCCGGCCGTCATCGGTCGCAGGGCAGCCAAGCTGTCCTCAACAGGGGAAAGATGACCTTGCCGGGTTCCAAGCAGCACCATCAAGTTGGGAAACTAACCGCCCAATCGGGCACAATGACGGCACTCTCACAACCCCGCCGCGAAGCGAGTCAGCCCATTGCCCGCAGATAATGCCGCACCGTCAGCCGCGAGACGAGTCCTGCGATCGCTGCGACCACGGCTGCAACGAGCACGACGACCGCATAGCCCGACCAGCCGATCTCGAAGGCCCCGAACAGGGCCTGCAACTGATCGGCCTCCGGAGTCGCGCTCCAGGCCGACGACAAAAGACCGAGCAGCGCGATCGCAAGGATCGCCGCCAATCCGCCGGCTGCGCCACCGCGCAGGCCGAGCGCGACGAAACGCGTCTGGAATTCGCGGGCAATGAACTCGTCGGTCGCGCCGACAAAATGGAGCACCTCGACCGAATCGCGGCTGCCCGCCATGGCGCCGCGCGTGGCGAAGGCGACCGCGAGTCCGGCCGCGACCAGCACGAGCAGAACCACCGCGACACCAGCCAGGATGATGGTGCTCGCCATGGTCGAGAGGCGGCGCACCCAGAGCCGGTGATCGTCGAGCGTCGCGCTCGGCACTTCGCGCCGCAACGTCTGGCCGAACGTGACGAGATCATTAGCGACGGCCGAGGAGAGCCGCAGCACGATTAGCCGCGGCACCGGCAACTCGACGAGATCGAGCCCGGCACCCAGCCAGGGCTCGAGCAGCTTGTCCGATTCGGCGCGCGGCATCGGCCGCGCTTCGGCCACGCTCGGCACCGCCCGGGCAAGCTCGACTGCGCGCGCAATATCCTGCTCGATGTTCCGACGCGGATCGGGCCTGACCTGGATGGTCATCTCGTTCGCGACCGCACCGCGCCATTGCTCCGAGGCGCGGGCGGCGAGCAAGGCCGCTCCGGCGCTCAACGCCGCAAGGAAGGTCAGGATGGCAATGACGACGACAAGCGCGCGCCCGGCAACCGAATCGACCGGCACCAGGGGCTGATCGCGCCGCAGGCTGGCCGGCAGGCGCTGACCGCCGCGCGGACGCTCCTCCTCCGCCTCGTCCATATCGAGGTGCTCAGGCATCGACATGCAGATGTCCGTCCGCCAGCACGAGGCGGGGCGCGTCGTAGAGCTCCATCAGAGCGATGTCGTGGGTCGCGATCACCACCGCCGTCCCCAGCGACTGCAACTCCATGAAAAGCCGCAGCAGCCGCCGGCCGAGACCAGGATCGACATTGCCGGTCGGCTCGTCGGCGAGCAGCAGCTGCGGTCGGCTGATCAGGGCGCGCGCAATCGCGGCGCGCTGCTTCTCACCGCCGGACAAGACGGCGGGCACCGCATGCATCCGTTCGCCGAGCCCGACCCAGCGCAAGAGCTCGACGACCTCGGCGCGATAGCTCGCCTCCTCCTTGCCGATCACGCGCAGCGGCAGGGCAACGTTCTCATAGACCGTCAGATGGTCGAGCAGCCGGAAATCCTGGAAGACGACACCCATGCGCCGACGAAAATCGGTGAGCGTGGCGGCTTCGAGGCGGGAGACGTCCTGGCCGAACAGATTGACCAGGCCGCGCGTAGGCTTGAGCGCCATCAGGACGAGCCGGATCAGCGTGGTCTTGCCGGCTCCCGACGGCCCGGTCAGGTACTGGAACGAGCGCGGCGCGATGCTGAAGTTGATGTCCTTCAGCACCTCCGGCCCCATCCCGTACCGCAACCCGACATTCTCGAACCGAACCAACGCTGCTCCTCTCGCTCACTCAAATCCGAATCGTGCCGGACGGGCGCCAAGCCAGCGCGATCCTACACCCAGACGATAGCCCGGCGGGAAGCGCCGAACGTGTTTTCCTCAATCACGCATGGATCCCTTTCGATCGGGGTGGACCCGGGCCCGAAGCGAAAGGTGGCTTTACGCGACATTAACCATAAATCGACCCTATGAAGCGTGGAGCCGCGTGCCGCTTCCGCTTCTGCTTGCTTGAGGCGGCGAGAGGATCAGGCTTCGCACCGATACCGCGCGGAGCAACCGTTTTCTGGGCCATGCTGATCGTCTGCCCCAATTGCGCCAGCCGATATGAGATCGCCGAGGCCAAGATCGGGGCCGGCGGTCGCAAGGTGCGTTGCGCCAGCTGCCAGATGACCTGGCAGATCGAAGCCCCTCAGGCTGCCGAAGCGCAGCCGACGGACGAGGTTCTGCGGTCCGACCTGGAGGCCGCAATCCCGGACCTTCCCACTGCTCCCAGCCCCGAGCAGACAGCGGCGGAGCTTGAGGAAGAGCTGCGCCGCGCCGCCGAGATCGATGCCGATATTTCGGCAATCGCAGCCGAGCGGACCGAGCCCTCGCAGTCGGATGCAGCACCGTTGCCGCCGCCTCCTCGGAAGCGAAACTGGGCCAGTGCCCGCAACCCGCTTGCGCGCCTGCCGTCGGCTGCCGCGAGCGTCCTCGCGGTGGCAGGCGTCGCCATTCTCGGACTCGGTGTCTGGCAACGCGAGCACGTCGTTCGGGCAATACCGCAACTTGCCGGCCTCTATGACAAGATCGGCCTGCCGGTGAATGTGCGCGGACTCGCCTTCAGTGCCGTCGAGAGCGAGCTGGTTCAGGACCCGCAGGGGCGTTTCCTGGTGGTCACTGGCGACGTCACCAACATCACCAGGGGCACGGCCAAGGTGCCGCCGATCACGGTGACGGTACAGGCTGAGGATGGCAAGGTGCTCTACAGCTGGACGACGGAGCCGCCGCGCCCATCGCTCGAATCGGCCGAGCTGATGCATTTCCGCGCCCGCCTCGCCTCGCCACCGGAGAACGGTCGCTCGGTCCAGCTGCGCTTCGGCACGACTAACCCCAACGGCATCGCCGCTCTCTACTGATTTCCCACACCTGGTTTCCCGCCTCCGGGGCACCGGCCGCTTCAATTGTCGGCGCATGGACGCTATGACTAGGGCCTAAACAGTTTAGCCCGCGATCACGGGGCTGCGCGGGCATGGGCCCGCGCCTATAAGGAATGGTCGTCGATGTCCCAGCCCCAGCGTATCCGCGTTCTCTACGACGAGGCTGCGATCGCCGCCCGCAATGCCGAAATGGCTGCCGAGATCGCAGCCGATTCCGGCGAGGACCTGCTCGTCGTCGCGGTGCTGAAGGGCAGCTTCATGTTCGTCGCCGACCTGATTCGGGCCATGCATCGTACCGGCATGACCCCGCAGGTCGAGTTCGTGCACCTCTCTAGCTATCGCGCCGCCACCATCTCTTCCGGCCAGGTCGAGATCCTGCGCGACGTCCAGAGCGATGTTCGCGGCAGGCAGGTGCTGCTCGTCGACGACATCCTCGAATCCGGCCGCACGCTCGCCTTCGCTAAGGATCTGCTGGCCGCGCGGGGGGCCGCCCGGGTCTCCACCGCCGTCTTGCTCGAGAAGCCGGCCAAGCGCGCCGTCAATATCCAAGCGGACTATGTCGGCTTCGAGTGCCCCGATTATTTCGTCGTCGGTTACGGCATGGACGTCGCTCATTCCTACCGCCAGTTGCCCTATGTCGGCGTGATCGAGACCGCCGATCAGGCCGGCCTGCCGGGGATCTGAACGATGTCGCGCATTCTCGTGGTTGACGACGAAGAGAGCCTGCGCTCGCTGGTCGCGCGCGGCCTCGCCATGGACGGGCATGATTGCCTGACCGCCGGCGACGGTGCCGAGGCGCTCGACATCCTGATGGCCGAGCAGGGTCGGTTCGATCTGCTGCTCACCGACATCCGCATGCCATTGATGGACGGCATCGCCCTGGCGCTCGCCGCAAAGCAGCAATTCCCCGACCTCACCATCATGCTGATGACCGGTTATGCCGAGCAGCGCGAGCGGGCCAAGAGCCTCGAGACGATCGTCGAGGAGGTGATGACCAAACCCTTCACCATCGCCGAACTGCGCGAGACGGTGCTGCGCGTGATCGAGCGCTCGATCGGGTGAGTTGGCTCAGCGATTCAGCCACCAGATTGACGCGTTGAGGAGGGTCGCGAACGAGACCCAGGCGAGATAGGGCACGAACAGCGCTGCAGAGAGCCTGTCGCCCAGCCCAGCGAAGCGCCGCATCGTCCAGACTATCGCCACCAGCAGCAGCGCGATCACGACGAGCCCGCCGGCCGGGCTGTTCAGGCCGAAGAACACGCAGGACCAGAGCATGTTGAGCGCAAGCTGGACGTGGTAGGCGAGCAGCGCCTGCACCCTGTCCGGCGTATCATCCGGCAAGCGCAAGACGCGAAAAGCAACCAGCGCCATCAGTGCGAACAAAGCCGTCCAGACCGGAGCAAAGAGCCAGTTCGGCGGATTGAAGGATGGCTTGGCGAGGCCGGCATACCAGCCGGGAATCTGCGGCACCGTCACCGCGCTGCCGATCAGCGAAGCCGCCACCACCGGCAGGATGGCAATGAGGACGGAAATCCATACTGTCGGCTGACGGCCGGCTCGATCTGTCGATATGTTCATGCGGCAAGGATGGGGTGTCTCTGCGCTCCGGACAAGGCGAGCCTCTTGCACTGCAGCAAACCGAATGAGATGAATCGTCTCTCATAGTAGAAAAATTGGATCACCCATGACCGCGCGCCCGCTGCACCCCCGTTCGCTCGCTGCTCAAGCGATGGGCAAGATCGATCCATTGACCAAGGCCGTGGTGCCGCCGATCCATATCTCGACCACCTATATCCGTGACGAGGACAACGCCTATTCCACCGGCTTCATCTATGGCCGGCCGGACAACGAGACGGTGCACGAGGCGCAGGCCGTCCTCGCCATGCTGGAAGAGGCCAAGGCCGGCGCCCTGTTGTTCAGCTCGGGCATGGCGGCGGCGACTGCCGTGTTCCAGGCCCTGTCCCCTGGCGATCACGTCGTCGCCTCCAAGGTGATGTACTGGGCGCTGCGTTCCTGGCTGCTGACCGAGGCGACGCGCTGGGGGCTGAAGATCGACTTCGTCGAAAGCGACGATCTCGCCAAGCTGAAGGCCGCCGTGCAGCCCGGCGTCACCAAGCTGGTCTGGATTGAAACGCCATCCAACCCGCTCTGGACCATCACCGATATCGCCGCAGCTGCCGAGATCGCCCATGCAGCCGGCGCCAGACTCGCGGTCGACTCGACCTGCGCCTCACCCGTGCACACCCGCCCGCTCACACTCGGCGCCGACATCGTCATGCATGCCGCCACGAAGGTGCTGAACGGCCATTCCGATGTGATCGCGGGCGCGCTGTGCGCTCGACAGGATGATGAGTTCTGGGCGCGCATCAAGACCGTGCGCAAGGGCCAGGGCGGCATTCTCGGCCCATTCGAGGCCTATCTGCTGATGCGCGGCATGCGCACGCTCCATGTCCGGCAGGAGCGCCAGTCGGCCTCGGCCATGGTCTTGGCGCAGAAGCTTTCCGCCCACCCGCTGGTCTCGCGCGTGCTCTACCCCGGCCTGCCGCAGCATCCCGGGCACGACATCGCGGCGCGCCAGATGGAGGGCGGCTTCGGCTTCATGCTCTCGGTCCAGGTCACCGGTGGCGAGTCGGCGGCGATCAAATCGGCTGCCCATGTCGAGCTCTACAAGCGCGCCACCTCGCTCGGCGGCGTCGAGAGCCTGATCGAGCACCGCGCCTCGATCGAAGGCGCGGGCTCGCCTTGCCCACCCGATCTGCTGCGTCTCTCGACCGGCATCGAGGATGTCGACGATCTCTACGACGATCTCGACCAGGCGCTGAAGGCCGGGCACCGCTGAGACCTAGAACCAGATCCCCTTCGCCGTCGTCAGCAATTGCCGGCGGTCGGCGAGGCCGTTGGCGCCGCCATTGATCAGCTGGGTGACGCGGACTGCATCGTCGCGATCGGCAGCCGCGTTGATCTTGCGGTCGCGCCAATAGGCGAAGGCGATCTGGACCGAGACGCGCGGGTCGAGCGCGAGCTCCGGCCGCCCTTCCAGGTCGACGTTCAGCATCCGGCCGATGCGCTTGTAGTTGGCCCGGCCAGTCAGCTGGAAAATGCCGCGCCCGTGATAGCGCGCACCGTCGCCGGGCTCGGTGTTGCCGAGATCGGCACGGCCTTCGTAGCGAGCAAACTGCTTCTTCCCGCCCTTCTCCTCCAGCGTGCGGAAGCGGTCGCTCTCATGCGCGGCTTGAGCCAGGAAATGGCAGACGCGCAGCGGCGTCGTCAGATCGGCCTCGGCGGCGAGCCGATCGAAATGCAAGGCGATGTTGTTCATGATTTCTGCCTTGCCCATCGGCGCCAGGCGGGCGAGCCGCGTGACCGTTACGGCAAGATCCGGCACCCGCGGAGCCTGCGGCTCCTCGACGGGGACTTCCTCGGCTGGCGATCCTTGCATCGACATGGCGGCACTCCGGTTGCGCTTTGCGCCAGTATGCATCCGTTTCGCAGTGCGGGGATAAATCCACCTGGCAGTCGTCATGGCCCTGAAACAGGCGGCGGCTAGCGAAGGCGACCGCCTCAGGAAAATCCGCCATGACCGACCAGACCGCCCTCAGCCGCCGTACATTGCTCGCTGCGCTCGGCACCGCCATCCTCGCCGCGCCCGCCCTCGCCCGCTCGCTTCCGGCCCTGCCGACGCGCGGCCTCGGCACCGACACCGGCTATTGGGACGCGGTCCGGCGCCTCTACAGCGTCACCCCCGACATGGTGAACCTCGAGAACGGCTATTGGGGCATCATGGCCGAGCCGGTGAAGGCTGAATACAAGCGCCTGACCGATTTCGTGAACTTCGAGAACACGGTCTACGCCCGCACCAAGATCGGCCAGGACCTCGACAATGTCCGGACGCCGCTGGCCGATTTCCTTGGCGTGGCTCGCGAGGAGATCGCGCTGACCCGCGGCGCGACCGAGGCGCTGCAGACCCTGATCGCCGGCTACAACAAGCTGAAACCCGGCGACGGCGTGCTCTATGCCGATCTCGACTATGATTCGATGCAGTACGCGATGAATTGGCTGAAGGGCCGGCGCGGTGTCGAAGTCGCCAAGTTCGACATCCCCGAGCCCGCGACCAAGGCGAATGTGCTCGCGGCTTATGAGGCCGCGCTCAAGGCCAATCCGAAGACGAAGCTGCTGCTGCTCACCCATATCAGCCACCGCACCGGGCTGATGATGCCGGTCAGGGAGCTTGCCGCCATGGCCAAGGCGCGCGGCATCGACGTCATCCTCGACGCCGCCCATAGCTGGGGTCAGGTCGACTTCAAGGCCAAGGACCTCGGCGTCGATTTCATCGGCTTCAACCTGCACAAATGGATCGGCGCACCGCTCGGTGTCGGCGTCATGTACATCGCCCGTGATCGGCTGGCCGATATTGATACTCATTACGGCGACGAGGACTTCAAGGCCGACGATGTCCGCTCGCGCATCCACACCGGCACGCCGAACTTCGCCGCCCAGCTCGCCGTTCCCACCGCGCTCGCCCTGCATCAGGAGGTCGGCCCGCAGGCCAAGGAAGCGCGCTATCGGCATCTGCGCAACTACTGGGTCGCCAAGGCGCGCGAGCTCAAGGGGATCGAAATCCAGACTCCGGACGATCCGGAGATGGTCGCCGGCATCACCTCCTTCGCGTTGACCGGCAAGCGTTCAGCCGCCGACTGCAACGCCGTCGTCGCGTCGCTGCGCGACCAGCACAAGGTGATGACGGTGCGCCGCGGCGGCGTTGCCAAGGGCAACACCATCCGCGTCTCGCCAGCGCCCTATCTGACCGAAGCCGATCTCGACCGCTTCATTGCAGCGCTCGCGATCGTCTCGGGCAATCGCGCGGGCTGACCAAGCTGAGCGTCATTCTCGGGCAAAGCGAAGCGCAGACCCGAGAATCTCAGGACCAGAGAATGCTGGTTTCCGAGATGCTCGGGTCAAGCCCGAGCATGATGGGAGACGTCGGCGCTCAATTCCGCCGCAGCAGGCGCTCGAGATAGTCGAGTTCTTCGGTCGGACGCAGCGGATCGCCAAGACGCCGGCGCAATTCTTCCAGGATGCGTCGCGCCCGCTGTGTAGCGCTCTCGTCGGCGCCGGGCACACGCACGCGGCCATCGGCCCAGTCGCGCTGACGCTGCGGCCGTCCGAGCGGGTCGTTGTTGTCGCGCTGCTGTGCCGAAGGTCGGCCGGCCGGGCGCCCATCCGGTTCGCCATAGGCGTTCTCGTTGCCCTCGCCCTCGCCAGGTTCGCCCTGCATCTGCTGGGCCAGATTCTGGCCGCCCTTGCGCAGCGCTTCGAGCGCGCGCCCCTGCGCGTCGATCGCCTGCCCATCCTGACCCTGGCCGAGCTGGCCTTCCGCCTCGCGCATGGCGTCCTCGGCCTCGCCGAGCTCGCCCGGGTCGGCGCCCATGCCGCGCATGCGCCGCTGCAGATCCTGCAGGCGTTCGCGCAGCGCCTGCTGGCGCTGCGACAGGCCCTGACCCTGGCCCTGCCCACCTTCAGCGTTCTGGCCGTCCTCGCCCTCGCCGTCTTCGCCGTTCTCGCCAGGCTGTTGTCCGGGTTGCTGGCCACGCTGCCCGCGCTGGCCCTGCTGCCCTTGCTGGCGCTGGCCCTGCTGGCCGGGACGCGCCTGCTGCTGGCCGGGGCGCTGGCCGCGCTGGGCCCGGTTCTGGCGCTGCTGGTCCTGTTGATAGGTCTCGTCGCGCAATTGCTGCTGCTCGCGAGTCATCCGGTCGAGATCGCCGAGCGCCTGGTTCATCTCGCGTTGCCGCGGATCCTGCTGGCCGGGGCGCGCCGTCTTGAGATTGTTCAGGAGGTTGTTGAGCTCCTCCATCAGGCGCTGCGCCTCGGCCATGTCGCCGCGCTTCGACAACTCCTCGATGCGGTTGAGCATGTTCTGCAGGTCGCGCGGCGTCACCGTGCGGAAATTCTCGGGCAACTGCGCCTGGTTCCGCTCGCCATTCTGCTGCTGGCGCTGCATCTGCTGAGCTAGCTCGCGCATGAATCGGTCCATGGCGCGGCGCATCTCTTCGGTGAGCTTCTTGATCTCGTCCTCGGTGGCGCCGCGATCGAGTGCCTGCTGCAAGTTCTCCTGCGCGGCCCGCAGCGCCTTTTCGGCATCCGACAGGTCGCCATCCTCGAGCTGCAGCGCCAGCACCCACATCATCTCGGCGGTATCGCGCAGCTGGTCGTCGCTGGCGGCACGGCGCAAACGCTCGCTAATCATGCGCATGCCAAGATAGACGCCGGTCTCCTTCATGAAGCGGTCGGGCTCGATCATCATCGCGTCGAGCGCAAGCTGGACCTTCTTGCGCGTATCGACGTCCATGATCAGCTTGCGACGCTGCTCGACCAGCGCCTTGGCCAACGGCTTGGTGAAAGTCCGCTGCGGCAGCGTGACCTCGACTGTCTCGCTGCGCCCCTCCTGTCCGGTCTCGTCGCGCGCCAGGAGGCTCAGATTGACCTTGGCGCCGGCCCAGGGATGGGCTGAGAAGTCGACCGTGCTCTTCATCTCGTCTTCGCCAGAGCCGGAGGATGGCACCGGCAGGATCTGCTTCGGCGCCTCCACCAGCGAGCGACCGCCCGCGAGGGGGGCGACGCGCGAGACGATGACCTCGGCCGAGGCGATGCCGTAATCGTCCTTGGCGCGGTAGCTGATGCCGAGCCCGCCTTGCACGCCGCTGACCGGCTTGGGTGGCTCGGCAAAAGCGATCTCAGGCTTCTGGTCGATGATGGCGTGCAGGCTCAGCGTCTGGGCGGGAGCGCCCGAGCCGGTGATGCGCAAGGTGCCGTCGCCGGCGAGCAGATAGCGTTTCTCCGTCACCGCGACCGTGTTCACCGGTGCAGCCTTGGCATCAGCCGGTTTGGCTTCGCCAGGCTTGCCCTCGACAGGCACGACATCGAGCCGGCCGGTGGTCGCGACATCCATGCCGCTGCGCCCGGCAATGCGCACTACCACCGTCGACTTCTCGGGCACGTTGAAATTGGGGCTCGCCAGCCTGGCGAAGTCGATCAGGATGGGCGGCATGCGCGTATAGGCCGGCGGGTCGATCCAGGCGTCGATCCGCACCGCGGCTGCAGCAAGGGCCGGACCGCGCCAGTCGAACGCGGCGGTGAGCCGCGGCAGGACCTCGTGCCCGGCGACGAAGAAACCGGCGACAGCGGCAACCAGAGGCGCCGCACGCAGCGCCCGCTTGTCACGCCCCGCCATATGCGGTTGCGGTGGAGCCACCTTGAGTGCCGCGACATGGGCGCCCTGCCGCTGCAGATGCAGCGTCCACAGCGCCTGCGAGACCGGGTCCTTGCCGCCGACCGCGAGCGTATCCTCAAGCGCAGTCGCCGGGCGATGCGCGCCATCCATGGAATGGTCGAGCCGAGCCAAAGCCTCGCGGCGGCTCGGCCAGCGGCCGGTGATGGCCGGCCAGAAGCTTCCCAGCAGGAGGAGAGCGAAGATGGCCGAGCC
This sequence comes from Bosea sp. Tri-49, assembly GCF_003952665.1. Taxonomy (NCBI): domain Bacteria; kingdom Pseudomonadati; phylum Pseudomonadota; class Alphaproteobacteria; order Hyphomicrobiales; family Alloboseaceae; genus Allobosea; species Allobosea sp. Tri-49. The sequence goes on along the minus strand of NZ_CP017946.1, from coordinate 5,672,720 downwards.
GGCGGCACGCCCCCACCAGGGCAGGTGCAGCCAGAGGCCGAACCAGGAGACGGCAAGAAAGAGCAGGACGACGCAAAGCGGCGCCCACAGCTTCGGCCAGAGCCGCTCCCAGGCGAGCGACAGCCGCGACGCCATGGTGAGGCGTTCCAGCCGCTTGCGGATCGTCCCACCTGTGTCGAGCGCCGTACGGCGCGGTGTTTCGCTCATCCGATGCTCCGAGCCGCCCCCGCGGCGCCTCTCTTGGCTTCATCGATCGAGCGGAGAGGCTAGCACGTGATTGTGGCGTGACCAGCACTCAGGCGCGATACCCCACAGGCGCTCCGCTTATTGTGAAGCGTCGTCAGGGCAGCCAGGGCGGTGCACGATCCGTGCCGATAAGCTCTTCATAGGTCTGGCGCGGCCGCGTCACGGCGAATTTGTCGCCCTTCACCAGCACTTCGGCAACGAGCGGGCGCTGATTGTAGGTCGAGGACATACTGGCGCCGTAGGCGCCGGCGGTCATGAAGGCGATCAGGTCGCCGGGCTTCAGCTCGGAGAGATCACGCCCGGTGGTGAAAGTGTCGCCTGATTCGCAGATCGGCCCGACCACGTCATAGGCGATCGTCTTCGCGCCTTCCGCCGGCTCCGCGACCGGCCAGATCTCGTGATAGGCCTCGTACATCGCCGGCCGCAGCAGGTCGTTCATCGCCGCGTCGACGACGAGGAATTGCTTGGTCGGGCGCGGATTGAGATGCAGCACCCTGGTCAGTAGGATGCCGGCATTGCCGACGATCAGCCGCCCCGGCTCGAAACCGAGCTCGGCGTCGAGCCCCTCGGTTACCCTCGCAACCATCGCGGCATAGGCCTCGATCAGCCCGGGGCCGTGGTCGAACTCCCTGGGGATGTCGTAGGGGATGCCGAGGCCGCCGCCGAGATCGAGCCGGTCGACCCGGTGTCCCTCGGCCCGCAGCGCCAGCACGAGATCACGCATCTTGGCATAGGCCGCCTCGAAGGCTCCGACTTCGCGGATCTGGCTGCCGATATGGACGGCGAGCCCCATGATGCGCACGCCCGCCATGTTGGCGGCACGGGCATAGAGCCGGTGCACCTCCTCGAAGGAGACGCCGAACTTGTTGGCTGAGGAGCCGGTGGTGATCTTGGCGTGGCCGCCGGCACCGATGTCGGGATTGACCCGGAACACCGCTTCCTGGCGCTTGCCCAGGCGCTGCGCCACCTTTGACAGCAGGTCGAGCTCGCCCTCGGTCTCGATATTGATCTGGAAGATGCCGGCCTCGACAGCGAAGGCAAGCTCGCTCTCAGCTTTGCCGACGCCGGAGAAGACGATCTTGCCAGCCGGGAAGCCCGCCGCGAGCGCCTTGCGGATCTCGCCTTCGGAGACCGTGTCGGCACCAGCGCCGAGCGCGGCAAGAGTCTTCAGCACGCCGAGATTGCTGTTCGCCTTCATGGCGTAGAAGACATGCGCCGGCTTGCCCGGCGCGGTCGACTTCATCGCCGCTTCGTAGAGGCGATAATGCCGCTCGATCGTCGCCGAAGAGTAGACGTAGACCGGCGTTCCGACCGTCTCTGCGATCTCGCGCAGGTCGACATCCTCGGCGAAGAGCGCGCCGTCGCGATAGCCAAAATGATGCATCGTCAGCTCAGAGCAGCGGGTCGAGCACGAAGGACGATTCGGGAATCGTAATGGCCTTGTTCGTCTTCGGTGGCTTGCCCAGCGGCGAAGCCTCCGTCGCGTTGAAGGTGTTCTCCACTGCACCGACCTGCTTGTCGGGCAAGGCGACCGCGTTCTTGGCATTCGGCGGTGGCTCCAGCGGTCCGCGGCGGCCGCAAGCGGTGAGTGCGAGGCCGAGCAGACCGATCACCAGCACGGTGCGGCCGAGTTTCAGGCGGGATTGCGGCACGAACGATGATCCTTGGGCGAAGCTTCGGGACGAGTGTAGCGAATGGCGCGCAAGCTTGCGAGCCTTTGCGCCGGGATCATGGCTGCGGCTTCGCGCCCTTGGCGAGCAGCTTCAGCCAACGGCGGGCCTGCCGCTTCACATTGGCGGGAGCGGTGCCGCCATAGCTGGTGCGGCTCTTCACCGAGCGCTCGACGCCGAGCACGGCGAAGATCTCGTCGCCGATCTTGGGTTCGACCTCCTGCATCTCGGCAAGCGAGAGCTTCTCCAGCCCGACACCCTTGGCCGAGGCGATGCCGACGAGCCGGCCGGTGACGTGGTGCGCGTCGCGGAAGGGCATCTTCAGCACGCGCACCAGCCAGTCGGCGAGGTCGGTCGCCGTCGCGTAGCCGAGGCCGGCAGCCTTCTTCATCACCTTGAGATCGGGCTGCATGTCGCGGACCATGCCGGCACTTGCAGCAAGGCAGAGTGACAGGGTCTGCACCGCGTCGAAGGTGCCTTCCTTGTCCTCCTGCATGTCCTTCGAATAGGTCAGCGGCAGGCCCTTCATCATCGTCAGCATGCCCTGCAACGCGCCGAAGATGCGCCCCGCCTTGCCGCGCACCAGCTCGGCCGCGTCGGGATTGCGCTTCTGCGGCATGATCGAGGAGCCGGTCGAGAACTTGTCGGAGAGCTTGACGAAGCCGAATTGCGGCGTCGCCCACAGCACGATCTCCTCGGCGAGACGCGACAGGTGCATGGCGCAGATCGAGGCAGCCGACAGCGTCTCCAGCACGAAGTCGCGATCCGAGACCGAATCGAGCGAGTTCGCCGTCGGCCGGGAAAAGCCGAGCGCCTTGGCTGTCATGTGCCGGTCGATCGGAAAGGAGGTGCCGGCGAGCGCGGCGGCGCCGAGCGGGCATTCGTTCATGCGCTCGCGCGCATCGCGCAGCCGACTGCGGTCACGCGCCAGCATCTCGACATAGGCGAGCAAATGATGACCGAAGGTAACCGGCTGGGCCGACTGCAGATGGGTGAAGCCTGGCATCACCGCACCGGCATAGGTTTCGGCTTTCTCTGCCAGCGCGAGCTGGAGGTCGGCGACCTGCTCGTCGAGCTGGTCGAGCGCGTCGCGGACCCAGAGCCGCATGTCGGTCGCGACCTGGTCGTTGCGCGAGCGGGCGGTGTGCAGGCGCCCGGCGGCGAGCCCGATCCGCTCCTTGAGATTGCTCTCGATGTTCATGTGGATGTCTTCGAGCGCGCGCGAGAACGTGAAGCGCCCGGCTTCGATCTCGGCCTCGATGCCCTTGAGTCCGGTCGAGATGACGTCCACGTCGTCCTTCGTCAGGATGCCGGTCTCGGCCAGCATGGCGGCGTGCGCCAGCGAGCCGCGAATATCCTGGCGCCACAGGCGCTGGTCGAAATCGATGGAGGCGTTGATCTCCTCCATGATGGCGTCGGGACCTGTGGCGAAACGCCCACCCCACATGCGGTTGCTCACGGCGGTCTTTCCTGCTCTTCAAGGACGCGCGATGACGTCTCGGTCGAAAATAGTGATGGCCTGTGGGGCCCTGGCGCTGCTTGCGCTCGGCGGCGCTGCGGCCTTCTACTCCGTACGGGGCGCGGCCGGCAATTCCACTTGCAGCGCAGCGGCTACGAAGGTGGAGGCGCTGCGCCCTCTCGCGAAGGGCGAGGTCGCAGCTGTCGAGGTCGCCAAGCAACCGGCGCTGCTGCCCGATCTCGCCTTCAACGGCCCGGACGGCAAGCCAATGAGCCTCTCGGCCTTTCGCGGCAAGACCGTGCTGGTCAACCTCTGGGCGACCTGGTGCCTGCCCTGCCTGACCGAGATGCCGGCGCTCGACGCGCTCCAGGGCGCGCTCGGCGGCCCCGATTTCGAGGTGGTCGCGATCAATATCGACACGCGCCATCCCGACAAGCCGAAGAAGTGGCTGGCCGACAAGAACATCTCTCGCCTCGCCTATTATGCCGATCCGCAGGCCAAGGTCTTCCAGGACATCCGTGCCGTGAAGAAGGTCGAGGGCATGCCGATCAGCTTGCTGGTCGATCCCGCCGGCTGCGAGCTCGCTCTGCTCCAGGGCCCGGCCGAGTGGGCGGGAGCCGACGCCAAGGCGATGATCACCGCCGCGATCGGCCGCCGCTGACCATCACGCTCCATCGATCACGGCGCTGACACGCACAAGAGCGACATGCGGCTTAAGGCCTCATCCTTCGATCGTAAGATCGCGGGATGTGAACCCGTACCCGCTGAGCCAGTTGCAGCAAGGTCCGCCGTCGGCGACGCGGGCCCACCGATCGTACAGGAGCGATGCGATGATCCGTTTCGACATGAGCACAGTGCGCCACGCCGCCCGAACGACCCTTCGCCTGGCGATGAGCGGCCTGTTGGTCGCCGGGCTGACGGCAACTGCACGGGCCCAGGAACGCACCGCGATTTCTGGGACCACGGTCTCGCTGACGCCGCTGAAAGGCTTTGCGCCATCAGCCAAGTTCGCCGGTCTGGAGAATGTCGAGGCGAAGGCCTCCGTGCTCGTCGTCGAGCTGCCGCCCGAGGCACATCCGCAATTGTCGGCGCTGTTCACCAATCTCGAGACGGCGAAGACCAATTTCGCCAAGCAGAACATCACCATCGACGACGCCGAGGACATCGAGACCGCCGCCGGCAAGGGTCGCATCCTGACCGGCCAGCAGGCACTCGGCCCCGCGACCTTCGACAAATGGATCGTGCTGCTCAAGGGCGCCAAGACCGTGATGATCACGGTGCAGGCGCCCGACGATTCCGACCTCGATGGCGATGATGTCGTCGCCATGCTGAAGACCGTGTCGCTGGGGGCCGAACCGACGCTCGACCAGAAGCTCGCCGCCCTGCCCTTCCGTGTCCGCGCCACCGAGCCCTTCCGCGTCGTCGACACTTTTGGTGGCCTCGGCGTGCTGATGACCTCCGGCCCGCTGAACGTCGATCCCAAGGGCCAGCAGCCAATGCTGATTGTCAGCTATCAGACCGGCGGCCAGGTCGCCGCCGGCCAATTGGCCGCGGTCGGTGAAAAGCTGCTATCGACGACGCGCGGCTTCGAGAAGGCCGAGGTCACCAAGCGCGACACCGTCGCCTTCGCTGGCAGCAACGAGGGTTCGATGCTGACCGGTACGACGGCCGGGGATTCCGGGCGCAAGCGCTTCGCCCAGTATATGGGCCTGGGCGCCGATGGCCGCTTCGTGCGCATGATCGTCAGCGCCGACGAGGCGACGTATTCCTCGCTGGAGCCCGCGATCAAGGCGATCGCCGACAGCATCGCCTTCGCCAAGTGATCGACTGACTCCGAACCCGGCGTCACCGATCTGCAACATTTGCCATGGCCGGCCGGCTGCTCCATACGCTGCCGGCCATGAGCTACACCATCGGCCTCGCCACCACCTTCCACGACCCGGCCATCGCCATCGTCGGACCCGACGGAGAGGTCCTCTTCGCCGAGGCGACCGAGCGCTATCTGCAATACAAGCGCGCGCCGAACTGCGAGCCGGACACGGCGGTGCGCATGGAAAACCTGCTCAAGCGCTACGTCCCGAAGGGTGCGCGGATCAGGCTCGCGACCAGCTGGGGCGAGGAGTTCACCGGCTTCCTCGACCAGATGAGCCGCGCCGGCTCCTTCAGCCTCGATGCGCTGCTGAAGCTCTCGCCCGCCTTCAATCGTTCGCTCGTGCCCGAGCGCAGCGAGCGCGCCTTGATCGCCAACCTGCACCACCAGCAGCAGCGCGCCGGCCTCGGCACCCTGCTCGGCCTCGACCGCGCCTTCGGCGAGGCTAAGGTCACCGGGATGAAGCGCTATGGCCACCATCTCAGCCATGCGGCTTACGCCTCCTGGTCCTCGCCCTTCCGCGATGCCGCCTGCCTCGTCGTCGACGGCATGGGCGAGACCGGTGCGTCCGCGATCTTCGCGCTCAGGGATGGTCGCCTCACCGAGCTGAAGCGCCATCGCGGCCGCGAATCGATCGGCTTCTATTTCGGCTTCGTCACCGATCTCGCCGGCTTCGACCAGGCCAAGGGCGAGGAATGGAAGATCATGGGCCTCGCGCCCTATGGCAAAAGCGATCCTGAGCTGCTTGCTCTGCTGCGCAAGCTCTATCGCGTCGAAGGCACCAAGCTCAGCTTTGCCGACGCCGCGACGGTCCAGAACGTCGCCGACGAAATCCTGGCTCGCCGCCCGGCCGACGCGCTCGACAAGGGCTGGGCCGATCTCTCGCGCTGCGGCCAGGACGTCTTTGCCGAGATGATGGAGGCGCTACTCGCCGAGACCGCGGCGCTCTGCCCGTCCGAGAACCTCGTGCTCGCCGGCGGCTGTGCACTGAACTCCTCCTTCAACGGCAAGATCGTCGGCCGCCACAGCTTCAAGCAGGTTTATGTCCCTTCCGCCCCGGCCGATGACGGCAACGCCATCGGCGCCGCCTGGCTCGCCCATGCCGAGGCGAATCCGGACTGGCGAGCGCCGAAGGGACCGATGAGCCCCTATCTCGGCTCCAGCCTCTCGACCGAGCCGTTCGAGCGCATGGCGGCCTGGGAGCCGCGCCTGAAGAAGCTCTCACCCAACGAGATCATCACCGCAACGGCCAAGCTCCTGGCCGAGGGCAAGCTGATCGGCTGGGCGCAGGGACGGGCCGAGTTCGGGCCGCGTGCGCTCGGCAACCGCTCGATCCTGGCCGATCCGCGCCCGGCGAACGCCAAGGACCTCCTCAACGCCAAGGTGAAGTATCGCGAGGCCTTCCGGCCCTTCGCCCCCTCGATTCTGGCCGAGCACGGTCCCGACTGGTTCGAGAACTACCAGGACGCGCCCTATATGGAGCGCACCCTGACCTGGAAGGAAGCCGTGCGCGATCGCGTCCCTGCCGTCGTCCATGAGGACGCGACCGGGCGCCTGCAGAGCGTCACCGCCGAGCGCAATCCGCGCTATCACGCCCTGATCTCGGCCTTCCACGCGCTCACCGGCGTGCCGGTGATCCTCAACACGTCCTTCAACATCATGGGCAAGCCGATCCTGCACACCAGCGAGGACGCGATCCTGATGTTCTACACGAGCGGGCTGGATGCGTTGGTGGTCGAGGACTGGCTGCTGGTGAAATGACCGCCTGCTTCGGCCACTAGCATATCCGGACATGAAAAAGGCGGCGCTCACGCGCCGCCTTTTCGATTCTGCGAAGTTGAAAAGGCTCAGCTCGCCTGCTTGACGGCGATGCCCTTCTCTTCGAGCAGCGCCTGCAACTCGCCGGCCTGGAACATCTCGCGGGTGATGTCGCAACCGCCGACGAACTCGCCCTTGACGTAGAGCTGCGGGATCGTCGGCCAGTTCGAATAGGCCTTGATGCCCTCGCGGATCTCCTGATCCTCGAGCACGTTGACGCCCTTGAACGGCACGCCGACGTAAGAGAGGATCTGCACGACCTGGCCGGAGAAGCCGCACATCGGGAATTGCGGCGTGCCCTTCATGAAGAGCACCACGTCGCTGGACTTCACTTCGGCGTCGATACGGGCGTTCACATCGCTCATGGCTTTATCTCCAAATGCGGGTTCAAGGCCCGCCGGATGAACTCGTTCTAATCTTGGGGAACCGTCGTCGTCAGCGCAAGGGCATGCAGCACGCCGCCCATGTTTCCTTGCAGCGCGGCATAGACCATCTGGTGCTGCTGGACGCGCGACTTGCCGGTGAAGGCAGCCGAGGTCACCGTCGCGGCATAATGGTCGCCGTCACCGGCGAGATCCTTGATCTCGACGACGGCGTCGGGGAACGCCGCCTTGATCATGCGCTCGATCTCGCTTGCTTCCATCGCCATCGCGGTTCTCCTCAAGCGGCCTTGCCGGCCATGTAGTCGGGTAGCCAGCTCTCATGGGTGTTGCGCAGCGCGGCGACCGAGACAGCGGTCTCGCCCGGCAAGGCAAGCTCGCTGCCACCAGTCTTGCCGATGATCTCAGCGGGCACGCCGGCGGCCTTCGCCGCCGCGACAACCGCCTCAGCGGCGGCAGCCGGCAGCGACAGCAGGTAGCGCCCCTGGTCCTCGCCGAACAGCACCGCATGAGCCGGGCCGGCCGGCAGGGCCGAAATGCTGGCGCCAATGCCGTTCGCCATCGCCATCTCGGCGAGCGCGACCGCAAGACCGCCATCCGAGAGGTCGTGACAGGCGCTGAGGCGGCCAGCGGTGATCAACGAGCGGACGAATTCGCCATTGCGGCGCTCGACGGCGAGATCGACTGGCGGCGGCGCGCCCTCCTCACGGCCGCAGACCGTCGCGAGATAGGAGGACTGGCCGAGCCAGCCCTTGGTCTCGCCGATCAGGACGATCGCCTCGCCCTCGGCCTTGAAGCCGACGGTGGCATGCTTCGTCACATCGGCGAGCACGCCGACGCCGCCGATGGTCGGGGTCGGCAGGATCGAGACGCCGTTGGTCTCGTTGTAGAGCGAGACATTGCCGGAGACGACCGGGAAGTCGAGCGCCTTGCAGGCCTCGCCGATGCCTCTGATGCAGCCGACGAGTTGGCCCATCACTTCGGGCCGCTCGGGATTGCCGAAATTGAGGTTGTCGGTGATGGCGAGCGGCAGGGCGCCAACCGCAATCAGGTTGCGCCAGGCCTCGGCCACCGCCTGCTTGCCGCCCTCGAACGGATCGGCCTCGCAATAGCGCGGCGTGACGTCGGCAGTCATGGCGAGGCCCTTCGGCCCGTCCTCGATCCGCACGATGCCGGCATCGCCACCCGGCGTCACCGCCGAATTGCCAAGGATCAGCGTGTCGTACTGCTCGTAGATCCAGCGCTTCGACGACAAATCGGGCGAGCCGACCAGCGCCAGCAGCGCCTCGGTGTTCGGCATCGGCGGCGTCACGCTCGCCGCATCGATCACCGGCCGCTTCGGCGTCTCGACCCAGGGCCGGTCATATTCGGGCGCCTCGTCGCCGAGCTCCTTGATCGGCAGGTCGGCCATCGTCTCGCCGTCATGCTTGACGACAAAGCGCAGCGTGTCGGTGGTCTTGCCGACAACGGCGAAGTCGAGCCCCCATTTGCGGAAGATCGCCTCGGCCGGCTCCTCATGGCCGGGCTTGATCACCATGAGCATGCGCTCCTGGCTTTCCGAGAGCATCATCTCATAGGCGCTCATGCCCTCCTCGCGGCAGGGCACCGCATTCAGATCGAGCTCGACGCCGAGATCGCCCTTGGCGCCCATCTCGACAGCCGAGCAGGTCAGGCCCGCCGCGCCCATGTCCTGGATCGCGTCGACATGGCCGGCAGCCATGATCTCGAGGCAGGCTTCGAGCAGCAGCTTCTCGGCAAAGGGGTCGCCAACCTGCACGGTCGGGCGCTTCTCCTCGGCACCTTCGCCGAAAGCGGCCGAGGCCATGGTCGCGCCATGGATGCCGTCGCGGCCGGTCTTGGAGCCGAGATAGACGATCGCCTTACCGACGCCCGAGGCCTTTGCGTAGAAGATCTCGTCGGAGCGCGCGAGGCCGACCGCCATGGCATTGACGAGGTTGTTGCCGTCATAGCGCCGGTGGAAACCGGTAGCGCCGCCGACATTGGGCACGCCGAAGGAGTTTCCATAGCCACCAATGCCGGCGACGACGCCGGAGACCAGGTGGCGGGTCTTCGGGTGCGACGGGTCGCCGAAGCGCAGCGCATCAAGCACCGCGATCGGCCGCGCCCCCATGGTGAAGACGTCGCGCAGGATGCCGCCGACGCCCGTCGTCGCCCCCTGATAGGGCTCGATGAAGGACGGGTGGTTGTGGCTCTCCATCTTGAAGACCACGGCGAGCCCGTCGCCGATGTCGATCACGCCGGCATTCTCGCCCGGTCCCTGGATCACCCAAGGTGCCTTGGTCGGCAGCGTCTTCAGATGGATCTTCGACGACTTGTACGAGCAGTGCTCGTTCCACATCGCCGAAACGATGCCGAGCTCAGTGATCGACGGCTCGCGCCCGATCAGGTGCAGGAAGCGCTGATATTCGTCCGGCTTGAGGCCGTGCTCGGCGACCAGCTGCGGGGTGATCTTGATGTCGTTGGGAATCACGCGGCCTGTTCCTGACGGAGGGGGCGAGCGCAGGGCTCGATCTCAAGCGGGGGCAATAGCCTAAAAGCAGCAGGTGAGACAATCGCAGGCGACGCCTATCCCACCCCGATCTCCGCCATGGCCGCGCGCAGCTTCGCCGGGATCGGCACCGGCGCCTGCGGGCCACGCTCGACATAGACATGGGTGAACAGGCCCTGCGCGGCCGTCAGCGCGCCGCCCTGCCGGAAAATGCCGATCCGGTAGGTCACGGAAGATCGGCCGAGCTTCTCGACGGCGAGCGCACCCTCGACCACCTCCGGGAAGGCGACGCTCTCGAAATAGTCGCAGCGCGTGCCCACCACGAGGCCGACGATCTTACTGTCCTTGACGTCGAGAAAGCCCTGCTCGATCAGCCAGGCGTTCACGACCGTGTCGAACCAGTTATAGTAGATCACGTTGTTGACGTGGCCGAAGACGTCGTTATCGGCCCAGCGCGTCGGGATCGTGCGGAACAGGCGGAAATCGGCCCGCCCGAGCCTGACCGGCCTCTCGCTCATGGTTCTCCCCCGCCCGCCTTGTCGCCGGTGCCGATCTCGACTGCGCCGAGCGCATCCGCCAGCCGCGCCTTGGCTGAACCGGGCCGGAGCGGCTTCTGCTGGCTCTCATGCGGCGCCCAGCCCGAGAGCCAGACGATCTCGAAGGTCGCACGCAGGCGCCCGTCCGGATCGGCAAAGCGCTCGGCATAGAGTTCGGCCGCCCGCAGCAGCACGCCGCGCCGCAGAGGTTTGCGGCTGCGCTCTGTCAGCGCGTTGGCCCAGCCCATGGCACGCAGATCGCGCAGCAGGCCGAACATGTCGCCATAGCGGACGGTGACGCTTTCGCTGTCGATCACCGGCAGCGCAAAACCCGCGCGCTGGAGCAGGCTACCGAGGTCACGCAGGTCGGCGAAAGGGGCGACGCGCGGGCTTGCGCCACCGGTCAGCTCGACTTCGGCCGCCAGCAGCGACTGGCGCAATTCAGTCAGGCTCTGGCCGGCGAGCAGGCAGGCGATGAAGAGGCCGTCCGGGCGCAGGCTGCGCCTGACCTGGACCAGAGTGCCGGGCAGGTCGTTGACCACATGCAACGACAGGAGGGAGGCGATGAGGTCGAGCGATTCGGCTGCGAAGGGCAAAGCTTCCAGGTCGCCGACGAGAGCAGCGCTAGCGTCGGCAACTTCGGCGATGCGCAGCAAATCGCCCGCCCTCGCCCGCAGCGCCGGCCCCGCGAGCGGCAGCGGCGAGCCGAGATCAGCGGCCCGCTCGAAGCTGCGCAATACGGCGGAGAGCCGCTCGTCGAGATCGGCGATGCAGCGCGCCAGCAGAAAATCGGGATAGCCGGCTGCGAGCGCCGCCGAAAGCCGGCGGCGATAGAGCGCACGGTCGAAGACGACGGAACTCACCGCGCGCCTCGCTTCATTCCATTCCTTCGAGCTCGATGATCAGCCCTTCGATCATCTTGAGCCCGATCTGCCAGAAGGCCGGATCGCGCGCATCGAGTCCAAACGGCTTCAGCAGCTCGGAATGGTGCTTGGTGCCGCCGGCCGAGAGCAGCGCGAAATAGCGCTCCTGAAAGCCCGAAGCCGAGTTCTGGTAGACGCCGTAGAGCGAGTTCACCAGGCAATCGCCGAAGGCGTAGGCGTAGACGTAGAAGGGCGAATGGATGAAGTGCGGGATATAGGCCCAGAAGGTCTCGTAGCCCGGACCGAGTCGGATCGCGGGGCCCAAGCTCTCCGACTGCACGCTGAGCCAGAGATCGCAGAGATTCTCGGCCGTCAGCTCGCCCTGCCGACGGGCTTCGTGGACCTTGCGCTCAAAGGAATAGAAGGCGATCTGGCGCACGACCGTGTTGATCATGTCCTCGACCTTGGCCGCCAGCATCGCCTTGCGCTGTTTCGGGTCCGTTGTTCCGTCGAGCAGCTTGCGGAAGGTCAGCATCTCCCCGAAGACACTCGCCGTCTCGGCCAGCGTCAGCGGCGTCGGTGCCATCAGCGCCCCGTTAGGACCGGCCAGAACCTGGTGCACGCCATGGCCGAGCTCATGGGCCAGCGTCATCACGTCGCGCGGCTTGCCCTGGTAGTTGAGCAGGACATAAGGGTGCGCTGACGGCACGGTCGGGTGCGCGAAGGCGCCCGGCGCCTTGCCCGGGCGGGCGGGCGCATCGATCCAGCTTTCGTCGAAGAAGCGCTGCGCGATCCCCGCCATCTCCGGCGAAAAGGCGCCATACGCGTCAAGCACTGTGTCGCGCGCCTCGGTCCACGGGATCGTGCGCTGCTCGACCTTGGGCAGCGGCGCATTGCGATCCCAGTAATCCAGCACCTCCTGGCTGAACCAGCGCGCCTTCAGCTTGTAGTAGCGGTGCGACAGCCGCGGATAAGCCTCGCGCACGGCGGCAACCAGCGCATCGACCACCTCGCGCTCGACCCGGTTCGCAAGATGCCGGGAATCGGCGACATCCTCGAAGTTGCGCCAGCGGTCGGAGATCTCCTTGTCCTTGGCGAGCGTGTTGGTGATCAGGCCGAAGGTGCGCAAATGCTGGCGGAACACCGTGCCCAGCACCTCCGCCGCCTCCTTGCGCACGGCGCCGTCGGCGTCCTGCAGCCGGTTCAGCGTCAGTTCGAGGGTGAGATCGTCGCCGCCGACCTTGAAGCGCAGCGAGGCGATGGTCTCATCGAAGAGCCGATTCCAGGCGCCATGGCCGGTGACCGACTTCTCGTGGAACAGCTCCTCGATCCGGTCCTCGAGCTGATGCGGCTTGTCCTTGGCGAGATCTTCCAGCCAGGGCTTCCAGTGGTTGAGCGGAGCCTGCGCCGCCACCTTGGCCAGCAGTGCCTCGTCGATCCGGTTCAGCTCGAGCCCGAAGAACAAAAGCTCGGTCGAGATCGCGGTGACCTTGTCCTGCGTGTCGCCATAGAATTTGGCGCGCTGCGGATCGGTGGTGTCGCCGGAATAGATGAGGCCGGCATAGGACATGATCTTGCCGACCAGATCCTCCAGCCCCTCATAGGCCTTGACCGCTTCAGTGAGCGCCGCACTGGCATCGTCGCGTGCGGCGAGCGCCGCGAGCTTGCCACGATAGAGTTCGGCGAAGCGCCGCGCCTCGGCTGCCGCGCGCTCGACATCCGCAGCGAAGGCAGGCGAATCCATCGCCGGATAAAGATGCGTCAGATCCCATTCCGGCAGGACGCCGAGCGCCTCGGCCGCGCCTCCGACATGGGCGGCGCGAGCAGATACAGGACGGTCGAAGGGGCGGGTCATGTCGTCGTCAGCCTCGGCCTGTCGGGAAGGATTGTGGCCCCCTCATATGCGCGGGCTACCGTCCGCGATCAACGGCAACGCTGTCACAGGCGCCCGATTTCCGGCGGACCTCGCCGGCTTAAGCGGCGCTTAACCCTTCTCCCCGACAGTGACCCGAAACGGAACAGCCGCTTTCGGCTGACTGCTGGCCTACCGAGGGTTCATGTCCGCCACCATCCTCGTCGTCGACGACGATCCCGTGCAGCGCCGGCTGCTCGACGCGATGCTGAAGCGCTTTGGTTACGAGGTCGCACTCGCGGAAGGCGGCGAGCAAGCCCTGGCGGTCCTCGTCGACGAATCACGTCGCATCGACTGCCTGATCCTCGACCTCGTCATGCCCGGCCTCGACGGCATGGGCGTGCTTGCGGCGCTGCGCGAGCGCGGCAGCGAGGTACCTGTGATCGTGCAGACCGCGAACGGCTCGATCGAGACCGTGGTAACTGCGATGCGCGCCGGCGCCGTCGATTTCGTGGTCAAGCCAGCCGGCGCCGAGCGCCTGCAGATCTCGCTCAAGAACGCGCTCAAGCTCGGGGCCCTCGAGCACGAGATCCGCTACATGAAGCGGCGCGCCTCCGGCCAGCTCGGCTTTCGCGATCTCGCCAGCAAGAGCCAGGACATGGGCCGCGTCATCCAGCTGGCCGAACGTGCCGCCCGCTCCAACATCCCGATCCTGATCGAAGGCGAATCCGGCGTCGGTAAGGAGGTGCTGGCCCGTGCCATCCAGGGCACCAGCGACCGCAAGGGCAGGCCTTTCGTCACGGTCAATTGCGGCGCGATCCCGCATAATCTCGTCGAATCGATCCTGTTCGGCCACGAGAAGGGCTCGTTCACCGGCGCAACCGAGCGCCATATCGGCAAGTTCGTCGAGGCCAATGGCGGCACGCTCTTCCTCGACGAAGTCGGCGAATTGCCGCTCGATGCGCAGGTCAAACTGCTGCGCGCCATTCAGGAGAGCGAGGTCGATCCCGTCGGCGGCAAGAAGTCCGTCCGCGTCGACATCCGCATCATCTCGGCGACCAACAAGAGCCTGCTTGAGCAGGTCAAGCGCGGCGAGTTCCGCGAGGACCTTTACTACCGGCTCAACGTCTTCCCGATCACCCTGCCGCCCTTGCGCCGTCGCCGCGAGGACGTCGCCGACCTCGCCCGCGGCTTCCTCGCCCGCTTCGCCGCGGAAGAAGGCCGCAAGCTGCGGGGCATCAGCGCTGAGGCGCTCGGCCTGCTCGCCGACTATGACTGGCCGGGCAATGTCCGCCAGCTCGAGAACGCGATGTTCCGCGCCGTCGTCCTCTCCGATGGCGACGAACTGACGGTCACCGAATTCCCGCAGATCGCTGCGCAGATGGACGGCTTCGACGTCCGCATCCCGCCGGCACCGGCCTCGATCGCCAGCGAGCCGCGCGGCGAGGCACCGCCACGCGTCATCCAGGTGCCGGTCCGCGATCCGAACGCGCTCGACCTCGTCGCCGGCTCCGACATGCGCACGCTCGACGAGCTGGAGCGCGAGATCATCCGGTTCGCCCTCGCCCATTATCGCGGCCACATGTCCGAGATCTCGCGCAAGCTCGGCATCGGCCGCTCGACGCTCTACCGCAAGCTCAAGGATTACGGGCTGATCGAAGGCGAGGACGTCTCCGACGGAGCCGACGCGGCTTAAGCCCGTCAAAATCGAAACGCGTTCTGCGACTCACAGGGGACGGGTTGCAGACGGCGAATATGGGCCGCTGTTGCAGGGCGGCATCTTGTCGAAGCGGGCCGAGTCACGCAGTTATCGGCGTGGGTCGGCTTAGGACCGGGGAAGTTCATCGATGCGCCTTCGCCGCCTGGCGGAAACCGTCTCAACCGCCACTCTTGGCCTCGCGCTCCTGCTCGCTCCGGCGACTGCCCAGGATGCAGCCGGCGAGCTCGGTATTCCGCTGCCCGAACAGCCGGCTCTGGTCATCGTGAAGCGCGATGCCGAGCCGCAGACGCTCGATATTCCCGCACCGGCTGAGGTCACGCTCGATCTGCGCCCGTCCACAGAGCTGCAATCGGCTGAGGCTGTCGAGACCAAGGACATGGTCACCGGCGCGCTCTCAACGCAGCCGAACCGTAGCCTGTCCGAGCCTGAGCTCGATTTGCCCGAACCGGAGATGCCGCCGGTCGACCCGGCGCTGACCAAGCCGACCGAGCCAGTGCAACCGCAGCTGGCCAAGCCGGCCGCGCCGCAGATCGACCTGCCGCCTCTACCCGAGGTCGCGGTCACATTGCCGGCCGGGCTCGACCTCTCCGGCCGGATCGCCGCCCAGGCCGAGATCGCAGCCGCGCTGCCGCGCCTGTCCGCGCGCGAGCGCGCCGATATCGTCGCCGCCTACGCTGCCAACGAGAACCGACCGTTCTGGATCGACGGCAAGGATTTGGGTGCCGCCGGCAAGCAGATCGCCACCCGATTGGGTCATGCTGGCGAGGATGGCTTGCGCACCGGCGATTACCTGCTGCCGGTTTTCGAGGCGAGCGACAAGGACAGCCTCGCCGCGGCCGATATCCGGCTCTCTGCGCTCGCCGTGCTCTATGCCCGCGACGCTCGCGGCGGACGCATTGATCCGCGCCGTCTTTCGAAGCTGATCACACCGAAGCTCGAGCTGCCCTCGGCGACGGAGGTGCTATCCGAGCTCACCGGCGCTGCCGATGCCGGCGCGGTGCTTGCCGCCTACAATCCCCAGCACTCCGGCTATCAGCGCCTGAAGGCCAAGCTCGCCGAGCTGCGTGCCGACAAGCCCGAGACGCCCGTCGCCCGCATCCCGGCCGGCCCCGCCCTCAAGGTCGGCATGCGCGACGCCCGCGTACCGCTCGTCCGCGCCCGGCTTGGCCTGGGCAGCAGCGAAGAGCCGGTCTACGACCGCTCGATCGCACTGGCGCTGGCTGATTTCCAGAAGCAGGCCGGCTTGCGCGCCGACGGCGTGCTCAGCGACCAGACCGTCGCCGCGCTCGCCATGCCACCCTCGACGCGCCTGGAGAGCGACATCGTCGCCCAGATGGAGCGTTGGCGTTGGCTGCCAAGCGATCTCGGCGAGAACCGCATCGTCGTGAACATCCCCGAGTACAGGATGCGCGTCATGCACGGCGAGAAGCTGGTGCATGAGGCACGCGTGATCGTCGGCAAGCCGGAATCGGCGACGCCGGTCTTCTCGCACAGGATGGATCACGTCGTCGTCAATCCGTCCTGGTTCGTGCCGCCCTCGATCCTGAAGAAGGAATTCCTGCCCGGGCTCGCCAACGATCCGAACTATGGCGCCAAGCGCGGCTACGTCGTGACGCGGGGCAAGAACGGCAACATCTCGGTGCGCCAGCCGCCGGGCGAGCGCAATGCGCTCGGCTGGATCAAGTTCATGTTCCCGAACGACCATGCCGTCTATCTGCACGATACGCCCAATCGCAGCCTGTTCAGCGCCGGCAAGCGTGCCTTCAGCCATGGCTGCGTACGCGTCGAGAATCCCTTCGCCCTCGCCGACCAGGTGCTCGGGCCGGAATGGACCGCCGAGCGGCTGAAGCGGCTGATCGGCTCTGGTGAGCGCACCATCAAGCTACCGCAGCCTTTGGCGATCCACCTCGTCTACGAAACGTTCGTCGTCAACGAGGCCGGCGCGATCTCCACCTTCGACGATATCTACGGTTTCCACAGGCTGGTGCGGAACGCGCTCGAGCAACGTTCCTGACCAACCCGGCTTCGAAAAGTCCCATTCGGCACGGTTTCGCCACGATCTGCCGGTAGCGAGCAATCTTGCTTGCCGGGATTCCGGCGGGGAGTTGCCTCGCCGGTAACCTCCCGTTAAGCCTTCTCGGCAACTGTTCCTTCACGTTTATCGCTCCGGCTTTCTCCGGCGCTTCGAGACGAGTCTGACAGAGTGAGCAGGTCGAAAGCCGAGATCGCAGCACGGCTCCCGCATTCTTTGCGGCACGGCACACGCGTCGGCTTGCTCCTGATCGCCAGCACGAGCCTCCTCGTCCTTGGGGCCAGCAGCACGCAGAACGCGGTCGCCAATGGCGACACCCGCACCATCACCATCAAGCATATGCACACCAAGGAGGAGACGACCGTCACCTTCAAACGTGATGGCCGCTACGATTCCTCGGGGCTGGAGAAGCTTAACTGGGCGCTGCGCGACTGGCGCACCGACGAGCCGATCCGGATGGATCCGCGCCTGTTCGACATCGCCTGGGAGGTCCATCGCAAGGTCGGCTCCGACCAGCCCTTCCACGTCGTCTCCGCCTATCGCTCACCCGGCACCAACTCGATGCTGCGCCGGCGCTCGCGCGGCGTCGCCAAGCATAGCCAGCACATGCTCGGCAAGGCGATGGACTTCTACCTGCCCGATACCCCAACCGCCCGCATGCGCGAGACAGCGATGCGCATGCAGCGTGGCGGCGTCGGCTTCTATCCCGGTGCCCACACACCTTTCGTCCATCTCGACGCCGGCTCCGTCCGCTCCTGGCCGCGCATGACACGCGACCAGCTCGTGCGCCTCTTCCCCGATGAGAGGACCGTGCATCTGCCGGCCGACGGCAAGCCGCTCAGCGGCTACGAAACCGCCAAGGCCGAGATCCTCTCCGGCGGCGGCTCGGTGATGGGCTATGGCGCCGGAGACTACGACGAAGGCGCGATCATGGCCTCCAGCGGCGGCGGCAAAAGCTTCTGGGCTGCCTTGTTCGGCGGCGACGACGAGGAGGCTGACGCTCGCCCGGCCCGCGGTCGTGCTGCGGCCCGCCGCGCGCCGACACCGCAGCCGACCGTCATGGCCTATGCCGGCGACAGCAATAGCGGCGATGGCGGCCGCTTCTCCGTCTTCGGTGGGCAACCGGCTCAGTCCGAGCCCGCCGGCCGGGCCGTTCTTCGCGAGCGCTCGAATCGCGCGACGACGACCACGGCCCAACCGCCGGCGGAAACCCAGGTCGCAGCTCTCGCTCCCGCCGAGGCAGCCCCGCCCGAGCCACCGAAGCCGAGCCCAATCGCAACCGCGCTCCCCGTCGCGCGCCCGAGCGGCCTGACGCCGCCGATATCGAATCCGCCGGCCGGTTCGCCGCAGCTCGCTGCACTGGCGGCCGAGGCCTCGGCATTGCCGCTACCGGCAGCCGAGCAAAAGCTCATTCTGGCTTCGCTGCCGCCGCGCCGACCAGACAACCTGCCCGGTCCCTCGCTCGAAACCATCGTCACCGGCCGCTCCGTCTCGGCGCCCCTGCCACCGTCCCGCCCGGTCGCACTGGCAAGCCTCTCGACCGAAGGCCTACGGCTAACCGACGAGGCTGAGGACACCGTTCCCACCGGGGCAAAGCTGGTCGCGGTCCGCCATCCGCTGCCGCCGATCCGGCCACGCCCGCCGGGCGCTGCGCCTGAGCAGCCCGGCATAACCCAGATCGCCGCACAGCCGCGTGCCACCCCGATCGCCGCCGAATACAATGCCGACCGCGCCGGCCTCGACACGCTCTTCGCTGCCGTTGCGGCGCCGGAAGCGCCGACCGCGCGTCGGGCAACCGTCGCGACCGCCAGGGCGAAGGCCGGTGCGGAGGCTCAGGCGAAGGGCTGGGTCGTCGGCGCCAGCCCGGCCGCTTCTCTTGGCTTCTCTGCCGCCGAGCCGAGCGATGTCGGCACGAGCGGCTTCACGGGGCCTGCCATCAAAGCCCTGCCGACGACCTTCGTCCAGAACTGAGCCGGCCTCGGTCTACTCTTTGTCGATCGGCCAGGCTTTGAACACGTCAAGCGCCTCGCAAGCTGCCGCCTGACGCGCCAGCGCCGGCCAGCGCCCTTCCTCGACGAAATCCGGGATGACGAAGCGGCAGAAGCCCCAGGCGATCGCCGCGGCGATGTCGCTGGGCTCAAGCTCCGGCCCGGCGCCGATCTCGCCACGCTGGGCGGCCTGGTCCAGCAGGTCGAGGGCGGTGTGGAGCTGCGCCAGGATGCGCTCCTGCCAGTTCTCGTAGCGCTTCTCTTCCGGCCGCTTGCGCTCGTACTCGACCGAGACTGCCTTGTCGGCGGCGACGATGCCGATGCCGGTCAGGCTGAGGTCCCTGACCCGCGCTGTCGGCTCGAGCGGCCGCAGCGAACGGCCAGCGACATCCTCGAAATGCTGGATGATCAGCAGCGAGTCGGTGATCGCCGTGCCGTCGTCGACGACCAGCGTCGGCGCCTTGATCAGCGGATTGATCTTGCGGAATTCCGGCATGTGCCGGAACACCGAGATGGAACGGTGCTCAAATTCAAGGCCGAGCAAAGTCCCGGTGATGGCGGCGCGCCGCACATAGGGGCTGTCGAGCATTCCAACCAGCAGCATCGCGATCTCCCATTGTTGTGGGCGGAACACTGGCTGCTGGCGACGCCATTGCCACGCGAATTCGCGTGAAGAACGACTTCACGCCATTTGATGCTCGTCGGCAGGATAGTCCTCGGGCGCCAGCTCTCCAGCTGCGATCTTCGCCTGAACAGCTGCCTGACAAGGATCCCACGAGGGTGTGTCACCGAAGCGCTCGAGCATCAAATCGATCAAAACGCGCACCTTGCCAGGCACGTAGGGTCCCGGCGGGCGCACAACATGCAGGGCGCTCTCGCGCATCGGATAGCGCCAGAGGATGTGCTCGACTGTCCCAGCACGGATCGCATCGCTGGCGATGAAGGTCGGCAGGACCGTGATGCCCAGCCCGGCCTCGGCCCAACTGAGCAGCGTGTCGCCATTGTCAGAGCGCAAGCGGCTGGACGGGCGCACGGAGACCCAGCGCCGGTTCACCCGAAACCCCCAGTCGACGACGCTGTTGCCCGAATAGACCAGGCATTCATGGCGGGCGAGGTCGAGCGGCGTCTCCGGCCGGCCATGCCGAGCGAAATAATCCGGACTGCCCAGTACTGCCCCCTTCACCGGAGCGATGCGGCGGGCGACCAGGCTGGAATCCTTGAGCGAGCCGATCCGGATCGCGGCGTCAAACCGCTCGCCGATCAGGTCAACCTGGCGGTCGCTGGCCTCAACGTCGAGCTCCAGCCGCGGGTGCCGCTGTGCGAGTTCCGCCAGCACCGGCGCGAGATGGCGGTAGCCGAAGGAGAGCGGCATCGACAGGCGCAGCCGCCCCGCAACGCCTTCAGATTGCTGCGCCATCGCCTCGCGCGCCTCGGCGAGCTCCGAGAGGATGCGTTCGCCGCGCGCCTTGAATTCCAGACCCGCTTCGGTGGCGGCAACGCCGCGCGTCGTGCGACTGAGCAACCTTGTGCCGAGATCGGCCTCCAACCGAGCGATGCGACGGCTGACGATCGATTTCGCCAGGCCGAGGCTATGCGCGGCCCGGCCGAATCCACCGGCGTCGGCGACGGCGATGAAGCTTCTGATATCGTCGATCTCGGACATGAAGCGTTCCTGGATGAGCAACAGACTGGTGCCCAATATGGGCATTCCGGTGCGGCAAGTGAACCGCTACCTCTCCCTCATCAAATCCCGGTTCCGCAGGGATGGCGCCTTACGAGGCGCTCCGAGAAAACCACCCGTTTCATCGGCCTGCCGGCGTGACACGCGTTCACAGATGAGGAAGCTATGCTCGACAAGCTTAAAAGACGCCGTACGCAGTATGCCCTCGGCAAGAATCTGCCGATCTCCGAAACGCAGGTGGATGGCCTGATCCGCGAGGCGATCCGCTTGGCGCCCTCCAGCTTCAACTCGCAAAGCTCGCGCGCCGTCATTCTCTTCGGCAAGGAGAGCGACAAGTTCTGGAGCATCGCCAGGGAAGCGCTTCGCGCGATCGTGCCGGCTGCCGACTTCGAAGGGACAGCCAAGAAGATCGACGGCTTCGCAAGCGGCGCCGGAACCGTACTGTTCTTCGAAGACCAGGAGCCGGTCAAGGCTCTCCAGGCCAACTTCCCGCTCTACGCGCACAACTTCCCGATCTGGTCCGAACACTCGACCGGCATGGCGCAGCTGGCGGTGTGGACCACGCTTGCTGACGTCGGCATCGGCGCGAGCCTTCAGCACTACCATCCGCTCGTCGACGCGGACGTCGCCAAGACCTGGAACATTCCTGCGTCCTGGAAGCTCACTGCGCAGATGCCTTTCGGCTCCAATGAGGCGGCATTCCAGGAGAAGACCTTCATCGATGATGAGCTGCGGTTCCGCACTCATCGTTGACCAAGGCTCGGGATCAGGCAGCGCCGCCCAGACCAAGCTCAAGCTCGTCGCCTGAGCAACATCCATAAAAAGCAAAACGCCGCCCGGAATGTTCCGAGCGGCGTTTTGGCGTTCGATGGCTGAAGCTCAGGCGCTCTCTCCGACCGCCTGGAGATAGAGGTCGAGGATCGCCTCCTCTTCCTTGCGCTCGTCGAGGTCGCGCTTGCGCAGCGCGACTACCTTGCGCAGCACCTTGACGTCGTAGCCATTGGCCTTGGCCTCGGAATAGACCTCCTTGATGTCGTCGGAGATCGTCTTCTTCTCTTCCTCAAGCCGCTCGATGCGCTGCACGATGCTCTTGAGCTGGTCGCCTGCAACCGGATCGTCCATTCTCAAAACCCTTCTTCGGAATTCGGCCGCAGGGGTTCGCAAGGATGAGCGGCGAGGTCAAGCAAGAACGACCCTGAGTTCACATCTCTCGTGCCGCAGCGAGTGCGCCCGGCAGCAGCCGCGCCAGCCTGAGGCCCCAGGCGCGCGCCGCGTGCGGCTCGCCGATCAGGTCCTGGCGGATCTCGATCAGCGCGTCGAGCAGGCCGCGGCGCGTCGCATGGCGGTCGATCGTGTCGCCGGGCAGGCCGCCATTATAGGGTTCGTTGTCGCCGACGATCAGATCACCCTCCACTTGCAGCGCAGCGATCAGGGCCTTGGCCAGACGGCCCTCGCGATCCCAGAGCACGCCGGCATGCCAGGGCCGCGGCACGCCCTTCCAGAACGGCGTGAAGGAATGCAGCGAGACGATCGCCGGCGGATGCCCGGCCGCGATCGCAGTTTCAATCGCAGCATCGATCGCCGCGTCATAAGGCGCGTAGTAGCGTGCGATCCGTTCCGCAATGCCGGCCTCGTCGATGCGGGCATTGCCCGGCACGATCGCGCCATCCGAGATCCGCATCACTAGGGTCGGGTCGTCGCGGCCGCGATTAGGATCGATCAGCAGGCGCGAGAAATTGCTGAGCACAGCCGGCGCGCCGAGCGCCTGCGCCATGGCGCGTGTCATCTCGGCAGCGCCGATATCATAGGCGATATGGCGCTCGAGCTGCTGCGGCGGCAGGCCGAGCAGGTTCAGCTCGGCCGGGATCGCGTTCGTCGCATGGTCACAAAGCAGCAGCACGCCGCTCGCGGGATCGCCGGAGATGATTTCGACATCACCGGGTTGTCGAACCGGAGCACTGCTCTGCAAGCTCTCGTCCGCACGCATCATGACCTCGAACTACATCATCAAATCGCGGGTGACGCCCACGTTCGCGCGACATAGAAGGGGATGAGACGAAAGTCGATTGCCAACAGCAGATTCGCACGAGGAAGCGGCTTGGAGCAGCAGGACGACGCAATCGCGCAGCGACGCGAGACGGCACGCCGGATATTCGATGCTGCCGTGGCTCGTGCCCATCCGCAGAGCTGGCTCGCCGCGCACCTGCCCCTTCCTCCGCAGAATGGCCGCCTGATCCTGCTCGCTGCCGGCAAGGCTGCCGGCAGCATGACACTGCTGGCGGAAGCCCACTATCTCGACACGCTGAAGCTGCCGCCCGAGCGCTTCATCGGTCACGCTGTCGCCCGCCATGGCTATGAGGCACAAACCCGCCATATCCCGATGCTCGCCGCCGGCCATCCGGTGCCCGACGAAGGCAGCATCGCTAGCGCGACGCGAGCGCTCGAACTCGCCGCCTCCGCCACCGCCGACGATCTCGCGCTCGTACTGCTCTCCGGCGGCGGCTCGGCCAATTGGGTAGCGCCGGCCGGCTCGCTCGCGCTCGCCGAGAAGCAGGCGATCAACAAGGCCCTGCTGCGTTCCGGCGCGCCGATCGGCGAGATGAACATTGTCCGCAAGCGGCTCTCGCGCATCAAGGGCGGGCGGCTAGCGCTCGCCGCCGCGCCGGCGCGGCTGCTCACGCTTGCCGTCTCCGACGTGCCGCATGACGATCCCGCAGCGATCGCCTCGGGGCCCACCGTGCCCGATCCGAGCACTATGGCCGATGCCCGCGCCATCGTTGCCCGTTATGGACTGGCGTTGCCACTGGCCGCGCAGACCCTACTCGCTGACGATGCCAGCGAGACACCGAAGCCGGGCAATCCCGCTTTTGCCAACAGCGAGTATCGCATCGTCGCCCGCCCGGCCGACGCCATCGCCGCCGCGGTGAAGGCAGCCGCCGAGGCCGGCTACGAACCGATCGATCTCGGCCCCGATCTCGAAGGCGAGGCGCGCGAGGTCGCGGCCGCCCAGGCGAAGCAGGCGCTCGCTCTCAAGGCCGCCGGCCGCCGCGCCGCGCTGATCTCCGGCGGCGAGCTCACCGTCACCATAGCCGGCAATGGCCGCGGCGGACCCAACCAGGAATTCGCACTGGCCTTGGCCATGGCGCTCGCCGGCGAGCCCGGCATCGTCGCGCTCTCCGGCGACACCGACGGCACCGATGGCGGCGGTGGCGAGGCAACCGACCCGGCCGGCGCGATAATCGACCAGACCACGCTGGCGCGTGCCCGCAGCCTCGGCCTCGATCCTGCCCAATCACTGGCCCAGAACGACTCGACCGGTTTCTTCTTAGCTATCGGCGATCTGTTGCAGACCGGCCCGACCCTGACCAATGTCAACGATTGCCGCGTGATTCTGATCGATCCATGAGCCGAAGTGGACGCCTCCGTCTGATCCTGCTTGCAGCGGGGCTACTCATAGCCGGCGCCAGTCCTGCGCTGGCTGACTTGCGCATGTGCAACACCACCGGCAGCCGCATCGGCGTCGCGCTCGGCTATCGCGATGCGCAGGGCTGGGTCACCGAAGGTTGGTGGAATCTGGCCCCACGCGCCTGCGAGACCCTGCTGCGCGGCACGCTCGCGGCGCGCTTCTACTACGTTCACGCCATCGACTATGACAAAGGCGGCGAGTGGACCGGAAAATCCGTCATGTGCACGCGCAACAAGGAATTCACCATCCGCGGCATCGAAGACTGCCTGGCGCGCGGCTATGAGCGTTCCGGCTTCTTCGAGGTCGACACCGGCGAGCAGAAGGGCTGGACGATCCAGCTCACCGACACGGCCGGGGCCGCGCCGCGTCCATGACGGCAGTGCGGAACCAGCTTGCTCTAATCGTTTGAATCGGCGAGGCCTGCGTTGGGCAGGCACGAGATGATCTTACAAGGGAAATAGCGCGATGAAGCGGGAACGGCGGATCAAGATCATCGCGACGCTGGGGCCGGCCTCGTCCACCCCGGAGATGTGCGCCGCCTTGTTCAAGGCCGGCGTGGACGTCTTCCGCATCAATATGAGCCACACCCAACGCGAGGACCTGCCGGCCCGGATCGCCATGCTGCGTGGGCTGGAGAAGCAGTTCCGCCGGCCGGTCGGCATCCTCGCCGATTTGCAGGGGCCGAAGCTGCGTGTCGGCCAGTTCGGCGGCGATGGCGGCGTGATGCTGGAGAAGGACGCCCGCTTCACCCTTGATTCCGATGCCACGCCTGGCACGGCCAAGCGCGTCCACCTGCCGCATCCCGAGATCCTCTCGGCGCTGGAGCCCGGCCATCATCTCATCCTCGACGATGGCAAGATCCGGCTCGTCGTCGAGAAGGCCTCGCCAAAGCAGGCGGTGACCAAGGTCGTCGTCGGCGGCCGGCTCTCCTCGCGCAAGGGCGTCAGCCTGCCCGACACCACGATCCCTGTCTCGGCCATGACCGAGAAGGACAGTTCCGACGCGGAAGCCGCAGCCGAGGCCGGGGTCGACTGGATCGCAGCCTCCTTCGTGCAGCGGCCGGAGGATATGGCGGACCTCCGGAAGATCGTGCGAGGCCGGGCCCTGGCGCTCGCCAAAATCGAGAAGCCGCAGGCGGTGGCCCGGCTGGAGGAAATCATCGAGGCCTCCGACGCGATCATGGTGGCGCGCGGCGATCTCGGCGTCGAGATGCCGATCGAGAAAGTGCCAGGCACGCAAAAGCGCATCACCCGCATGGCGCGGAAGATGGGCAAGCCCGTCGTCGTCGCGACACAGATGCTGGAGAGCATGATCACCGCGCCGGTCCCGACCCGCGCCGAGGTCTCCGACGTCGCCACCGCCGTCTTCGAGGGCGCCGACGCCGTGATGCTCTCGGCCGAGAGCGCCGCCGGCCAGTACCCGATCGAGGCGGTGACAATGATGAACCGCATCGCCGAGGAGGTGGAGAGCGAATCCATCTATCGCTCGATCCTGGAATCGCAGAAGGCCGAGCCGGAAGCGACCGGCGCCGACGCCATCGCCAAGGCCGCGCACGAAATCGCCGATGCGCTCCATCTCAAGGCGATCGCCGCCTGGACCTCCTCGGGCTCGACCGCCTTCCGCATCGCCCGCGAACGGCCGA
This sequence comes from Bosea sp. Tri-49, assembly GCF_003952665.1. Taxonomy (NCBI): domain Bacteria; kingdom Pseudomonadati; phylum Pseudomonadota; class Alphaproteobacteria; order Hyphomicrobiales; family Alloboseaceae; genus Allobosea; species Allobosea sp. Tri-49. Next base: position 5,646,988 of record NZ_CP017946.1, on the reverse strand, counting down.
ACTCGACCGTAATCGCGCTGACACCGAATGCCGCCACGGCGCGTCGCCTCACTCTGGTCTGGGGTGTTCACGCCGTCGTCACCAAGGACGCCAGCGACATCGACGACATGGCCTCCCGCGCCTGCAAGTTTTCGGTGCGCGAGGGCTTCGCCGCGGAGGGCGACCGGCTCATCGTCGTCGCCGGCGTTCCCTTCGGCACGCCGGGCGCGACCAACATGGTGCGCATCGCCTTCGTCACGAAGGAGCATGTCGAGCAGGCGTGAGTGCCCAAACCCGTCGCATATGGGCATGGCCGCATTCCCCTGCGGCCATGCCTGCTCTACTGCTTGAGCCATCAGCTTCTGCGAGCCCGCGACGCCCATGGCCCTGACCGATATCGCCACAAGGACCTACAATCACAGCTGGCGGCTCGACCCGATCATCCGCAGCCTGCTCGACACCGATTTCTACAAGCTGCTGATGCTGCAGATGATCAGGAGCTTCCATCCGGAGGTGCAGGTCACCTTCGGCCTGATCAATCGCTCGAAGCAGATTCGCCTCGCCGATGTCATCGAGGAATCAGAACTGCGCGCCCAGCTCGACCATGCCCGCGAGCTGCGCTTCACCAAGAAGGAACTGATCTGGCTCGCCGGCAACAGCTTCTACGGCAAGACCCAGATGTTCACGCCGGACTTCATCGCCTGGCTCTCCGAATTCCGCCTGCCCGACTACGAGCTGCGCAAGGTCGACGGCCAGTACGAGCTGACTTTCGCCGGCCCCTGGACCCACTCGATGATGTGGGAGATCCCGGCGCTCGCCATCGTCAACGAATTGCGCTCGCGCCAGGCGCTGAAAGGCTGGGATCGCTTCGCGCTCGACGTGCTCTATGCCCGCGCCAAGTCGAAGCTTTGGGACAAGGTTGAACGGCTAAAGAAGCTGCCGGATTTGCGCATCTCCGATTTCGGCACGCGCCGCCGCCATGGCCATCTCTGGCAGCGCTGGTGCGTCGAGGCGCTGAAGGAGGGCCTGGGGCCGACCTTCACCGGGACCTCTAACGTCCTCCTGGCTATGGAGAACGACCTCGAGGCGATCGGCACCAACGCCCATGAACTGCCGATGGTGCTGGCGGCGCTGGCCGACAGCGACGAGGAGTTGAAGCGCGCGCCCTATCGCGTGCTCGATGAATGGCGCCAGGTCTATGGCGGCAACCTGCTGATCGTGCTGCCGGACGCTTTCGGCACCACCGCCTTCCTGCGCGACGCGCCCGCCTGGCTCGCCGACTGGACGGGCTTTCGCCCCGACAGCGCCCCGCCGATCGAAGCCGGCGAGCAGATCATCGCCTGGTGGCAATCGCAGGGGCGAGACCCGAAGAGCAAGCTCCTGATCTTCTCCGACGGCATGGACATCGACTCGATCGAGGAGGCCTACCGGCATTTCCATGGCCGGGTCCGCACCGGCTTCGGCTGGGGCACCAACCTGACCAACGACTTCGTCGGCTGCTCGCCGGTCGGCACGCCCGATCTCGACCCGATCTCGCTGGTCTGCAAGGTCGTCAGCGCCAATGGCCGCCCGGCGGTCAAGCTCTCCGACAACCCCAACAAGGCGACCGGCGACCCGGCCGAGATCGCCAGGTATCTGCGGGTGTTCGGCGGGGCGGATCGCAAGGCGAAGGCGGTGAGGGTGTAGGCGGGTCGGCGCTGCTCGACCACTCTAGACCTCCAGCAGCAGCGGCCTGTGGTCCGAAACCTCGGGGTGTTCGACGACCGTGAAAGCGAGGACGTCGACCGCTTCGTTCACCAGCATGTAGTCGGCATAGCGGCCCGGCTTCTTGTAATGGGACGTCCGCGTGTCGGAATAGCCGCTGCCGACGACGAGGTCCTTCAGCCCCAGCCCGGCCAGAACCTCGAAGGTCTGGCTGCCGGGCTCGACATTGAAGTCGCCGCAGACGACGAGCCGGTCCCCCTGCTGCGCCACCGCCTCGATCAAGGCGCCGAGGCGCTGCACCTGATCGAGGCGCTCACGCGTATCGATCTTGCCTTGGAGGTCTCTCAGCCCGTGCATATGAGCGATCGTGATCGGCCAGCCACGGTCGAAGTCATGAAGCCGGACGACATGGGCACTGCGCGAGCGGGGATGCTCGCCATAGCCGTCCGGCGAAAACCCCTTGTGCACGAAGCCCTGCGCCTGAGCGATGATGGGAAACCTGCGATGTACGAAGGTCGCGAGTCCCCATTGGGATCGAATGGCCTCGTCGCCATCCCACAGGACTCCCTGCGCCGCGGGGCAGAATATCGCCACATGCTCCGGCAAAACCTTGGACACATCGCAGAAGAAATTGGCGCGCTGCGGCAGCACATGTTCGCCGTCGCGGTATTCCAGCCAGTCCTTTGACGTATCAGGCGTATGCACGACCTCCTGAAGGCAGAGGACGTCAGGCGCTTCGCGCGCGAGATAGGCCTGCGCCTCCTGATGAAGCGTCCCACCCCAGCCGTTCAGGCACATGATGCGCATGCGATACCTCAGCGGATGCGGGGCATCCCTATAGGCTTTGTCCCCTCGGCAGGTCGAGATTGATCAACCAGCGGCCTGGCATGCTCGCAGCGCTCGGCTCTCCCGTGCCAAACGCTACCAGCTGGCGCGCAACCCGGCTGTGACGGCGTGGGTGATGGCGTCGCTGTTGAGGCGAACGTCGTAATCCGCGAACAGCGTGACGTTGCGGCCGGCGCGCGCCGACAGGCCGACGCCGAGGGTTGCGCTGTCGCGGGCTGTTTTCGCGGCCTCGATGGAGAAGGTCGCGGCCGGCGCCCCGATGAAGGCCGCATCGACTGCCACGGCATCATCGAGGAACTCATGTTGCCAGCGGCCTCTCGCCTCGATCGCGAAGCGGCCTTCGCCGAGCTCGAACTCCCGCGCCAGACGCAAGCCGACGCTGCCGAGCAGGCTTGAAGCGGACTGGCCGGCCGCCGTCAGGCCGATGCTGTCCGCATCAGTTTCGCTGAAGCCACCCTGGCGCAAAAAGGTGTAGCGCAACGCCAACAGCGGCTCGACCGTCGACCAGCCGAGATCGAAGGCATAGCCGGCCTCCAGCGCGCCGGTGAAGCGGTGGCCATCATACTTCGCCTTTGCCTGCCGCGAGAGACCGCCGAACGCGATGCTACGCTCGGATTCGAGATTGAGCCGGCTATGGCCGAGGAGACCGTCGAGGCGCAGCTTCCCGCTGGTATAGCTGCCGTAGAACGCCCCCTCATAGGCGTCGATGCTGCCCTTCCCGGAGAACCGGCGGAAATCGGCGTCGATGCTGGAGTAGCCGAGACCGAATCCGGCCAAAAAGGACGTTGTGATCTGCCGGTCGAAGCCACCGACCACGCCGCCCCCGCGATAGGTGGCGCCACCGGCATTGGCATCGCCCCCGAGCCTTCCGCCGAAGCCATAGCCGCGCGCCCAGGTATTGTTCGAGGCGGGCGCCTGCGCAGGCAGCCGCATCAGCATCGCCGCGGCAGGGTTGGCCGCCATGCTCGACGTATAGGCGAGTGGTGCGTCGACGAGGCCGGGTTCCGCCTGCCCGGAGCGCAAGGCACCGAGGCGCTGCGAGATCATGCCGCCGAACTGGGAAGCCCCGCCCAGAGCCAGGGTAGAGAGGCCCGCATGCACCTCGCCGGAGAGGCTGGCGAGCGCGCCCCGGGCGCCATCTCGCGTGCCGGCAGCCTGCAGCAGGGTGGCGACGTCGCGCAGATCCTGATCCGCGCCCACCAGGCTGCGCTCGAGCGCCCCGCCCACGGCGCATTGATTGGCTGAGGCGCAGACATCAGGCGTATCGAAGGGCAGCGTCCGGATATCGAGATAGGCCGTGTTCGGCTGATAGCGCAGGCTCGCCTGGATGAAGGGCGCAGTGCCGTCGCCAAACGGCCCCTCGATGCCCTCGAAGCGGCCGGTGATGCCCTGACCGGCGGTGAGTACCGCCATAGAGAGGCTGCGCGGCAGGAGCTGCTGCCCTCCGGCCAGGGCAACCCAGCCGGCGAGGCTCGCCGTGCCGGTGACGGCGAGATGGTTCAACCCTCCAGCCGGGCTGAACTGCTGGACAAGCAGGCCACCGGCCTCCTGTACATAATTGCCATTGACCGTCAGCGTCCCAACGCCGTGATAGTCGCCGGCCCAGATCGTGCCGCCATTGATGACCGTACCGGTGATCAGGCCGGTGCCGGCCAGCGTGCCCGCGGCGGCAATGCTGGTCGGTGAGACGATGCTGCCCATCACCGAGAGGAAGCCGCCCTCGACGCGCGTCTCGCCCGCATAGGAGCTGTGGCCGGTCAGCACGAGCTCGCCGGCGCCGCGCTTCACCAGTCCGCCGGCGCCGACAATGTCGTTCTCGAAGAAGGCGACCCCGCCCGGTTGCTCGACGATGAAATCGCCCCAGTCGAAACGGCCCGGGCCGAGCACCGCCTTGCCTACATCGAGCAGGCCGTAGCCGTAGATCTCATCGACGCCGGGTGCGCCGATGTCCCAGGCCGTGCCGAGCAGGGTCTGGCGCACCTGGGCAGCCGTGAAGAACGGAAACATCTGCCAGACCAGCGCTGCCGCGCCGGAGACATGGGGAGCAGCGAAGGAGGTGCCAAACGTCTTGGTGTAGCCGCCGCTCTTGTCGGCCACGACGATGGGATCGTCTGGATAGGGATTGGGGAGCCACAAGTCGCCGCCGCCGGGCGCCGCCAGGCACCAGTTCTTCGCGACGCCGCAACGGTTGGTGTACAAGGGCTCGTAGCCCGGCCCGACAGCCGTAACCGCAAGCCAGCCGCGCTCCAGTTCAGGGAAGAGGTGAGGCAGGCCGGCATGGATGCCCGGTTGATCTCGACCCTGATTATGCGTGATCCAGATGTTCAATGCCCCAGCCGCGACGGCCCTGCGATATGCCGCCAACTCTGGCGCGGAGTTGTCGAGAATCTCCTGTCGGCTCGCTGCAGAAATCGGATCGGTGCTACCCCAGCTGTTGTTGATGATGCGCACCCCGCGCGCGATCAGATCATTGTAAGCCCTCGTTGTAAGGTTCGGGTCCGTCCCTCCCTTATCGTCGTCGGTGCCTACAACAACGACGGTCGCGCCCGGGGCCACGCCGTGCATGCCAATGCCGTCCCTGTTGGCAACGATCACTGAGGCGACCCCAGTACCGTGACCGTGGTGGTCAATCGCCTGCGCTGTCTCCGTCGGGTAGTCATAGCCGCCGCCATAGCGGCCGACGAATTCGGGATGTGCGGCGAAGATGCCGGAGTCGATAACCCCGACGACGATGCCGGTGCCGTCGACGCCACGCGCATAGGCATTCGCTGCGCGGATCGTCTCGAGCCCCCATTGCGCCCTGTATTCCGGCGTCCGCCAGCTATTGGGATCGGTGAGCAGGCCGGGCACCTGGGCAGCAGCCGGATCGACGAGCGCCGTCGACAGCAGCAAGGCCGTGACGGTAGGCATGGACAGGAAATTCACGCAGCCCCCGGGAACAGAATATGCGAATTCTTTCCAAGACCTCGCTGGCCGCAGCCTGTCGTTCCGAATCTGCACGGGCAATACGGCATATGCCGTAGTCGACCGGCTATCCGCGCTTCATTCGACGCTCCGCAGTCGTCGATGGAAACCTTGCTTCCCGATCTGTGAACGCAAAAGCCGGCCTTTGACCCATCGCGCCGTCTAGGAGGACACAGCCTCGCCGATGCGGAAGACCTTCCCGGTGCCCGCCTCGCGGTAGAGGTCGACCCGCTCGCCGCTCCAGTGATAATCGAGGTGCCGGCCCTGGACGGGATTGCCCGCGAGATTCGGCCAGAACAACCCAGCACATTCCCCGCCCGACCAGCGCACGCTCGGATAGACGACGCCCTCCGACTGGGCCGCACGCAGCTTCGCCCCCAGAGCCTGGCTTGCCGCATAGTTGTCAGGTCGCAGCAGCACACTCTCCCCTGCCCGCTCGCTGCGCAGATCGTGCAGGCCGGCGTCGACCGACAGCACGAGCTCGCGGAACTGCGAGGTCCAGCCCGGCGGCTCCTTGGTTCGCGCCATGAAGCGCCCGTGGTGATGGATGGTCTCGAACAGCGCCGTCTCGAAGCTCTCGGCGACATAAAGCACACCATAGCTCCCGTCGCTGAACCGGCTCGGCCGGTCGCGGCTGACATGGGTGAAGGGCGCCATCAGCCAGCTTGCACCCTGCCCCGAGACACGGCGGGCCGGCGGCACCAGGTCGAGATTGCCGATCGTCTCCATCAATCGCGGATTGGTCTTCATCTCCGCCTGGATCAGCAGCGGCCAGTCGGCCGGGTCGGCGATGTCCTCGAACAGGTCGATCGGCGGAAAGGCGCTGCGGATGATGCGGACCGCCGCCGGCCATTCGACCCGCGCGACCGGGTAGTCGGCGACGCTCACCAGAGGCCGCGCTCCGCATCGAGATAGCGGCGCACCCGCATAAGGTCGGTGAGTTCGCCGCCCAGCATCACGGCGAGTGCCGACTTGCCGGCAAAAGCGTCGTTACCCGCCTTGATCCAGGCATAGCCGCGCTGCGACTCGCGAAAGATCAGCCGCAGCGCCTTGTGGATGCCCATCAGATTGGAGAGCCGGGCTCTCGCATCGCGATCAATGCGACCGATCTCGCCAGCCTTCCAGCGCCGATAACTGCGCACCGGCTGGTCGAGCAGCACGGCCGCCTCCTCATCGGTCAGCCCCCAGAGGCGAAACAGATTCACGGTAGCGCGGAACATCGCCGCCGCTTCGGCTTGGGTGATCGCCGCAGGCGAGAAGGCATCCGGCACAGTCGGAACCGGCGAGAGCGGGCTCATCGGACAATCTCCATTTGGCATAAAATAAGTAAAATACTGCCAAATGGCAAGGGTGGGGATAAACGTCATTCTCGGGCGCAGCGAAGCGTAGACCCGAGAATCTAATGACAAGAAGATAGGAAGCCTCATCCGGCCGGAGATGCTCGGGTCAAGCCCGAGCATGACGCTGGTTATCACGCGTCGCGGCCGTCGACCTCGAGCTTGAGCGCCTCGACGGCGTCCTTCACCGCGTCGAGCTGCGGGTAGACCGCAAGCGCGCGCCGATAGGCGACCATGGCCCGCTTGTCGTCGCCCTGCTGGCGCAGGATCGTGCCGAGCCCCATCATCGCGCCGTAATGGCGCGGCTCGCGCTTCAGCGTCTCGGCGATGTCGAGCATCGAGCGAATCGGATCGCCTTGCAGGAAGAGCGCATTGGCCCGCTGATTCCAGCCCTCGGCCCAGTCCGGTTCGAGCGTGACGACACGGTCAAGCAATTCGATCGCCAGCGGCAATTCACGCGCCTTCAGCGCATCCTGCGCACGGGTCATCAGCAAGTCCGCGGTATCCGATCCCGAACGGGCCCAGCGCCGCTGGATCAGATTGGCGATGCCCTTGGCCTCTTCTGCAGTCTTCGCCGCAGCGAGCCGCTCGAACAACCGATCCAGCGTGGCGGCCGGGCTGCGCGGCGGTGGCGCTTCCGGCAGATTCGGCTTGTCGTCGCGATCGGCATTCGGCACCGCGCCGTCGCGCAGCGGCGCCTGCTGCGCAATCGCGCTTGGCGCAGCCGCTAAGAGCAGCCCCGGAATCAGCACAAGGCGGGCAAGACGAGACAACCTCATGCCCCCAAGGTGGGCGCGATAGGGCCTCGCGTCAATTCACGGCCCAGAGAGATCGCTGGAGAACAAGAGTCGCGCACAAGCCAAAAAAGCGGGCCACACAATGTGCAGCCCGCTCTCTCAATCTCGACAAGGACGCTGATGGCGCGGCCCTGGAGCCGCGCGACGCCTCAGCCCTGGCGCGCCTTGAAGCGCTTCTGGACCTTGTTGATGATGTAGACGCGGCCCTTGCGGCGCACGAGCTGGTTATCGCGATGGCGCGCACGCAGCGACTTCAGCGAATTGCGGATCTTCATGGTCCGGACTCCCGTCGATCAGCCTTTCGGCCAGACCGGTCAAAAACGAAAGGCGCGACGCGAACCGAACCGGTCCTCATCGAACAAACGACATGCGCGCCTGATGCGATGGCGGCTGTATAAGGATTTTGCGACGATTGGCAAGGCCCCAGCGTATATTTCCGCCGCCTTGCACAGCCCGTCATGCTCCCGTCGCAATCGCATGGCCGCCCTAGCAGTGCGGTCAGCACATACCTAGATTGCACCCCGCGGCAGACCTACCAGGGAGTTTTCTCGATGTTCAACGCCAAGTCCCTCCTCGACGCCCTTGTCAATGCTGGCAGCCAGGCTGGCGCCCAGGGCGGCCAGGCCGGCGGCCTTGGCGGCGTGCTCGGCAATCTCGCCCAGCAGGTCCAGCAGCCCGGCGGGCTCGCCGGCATGGCCGGCCAGATCTTCGGCCAAGCGACGCAGGGTGTGCAGGACGCCGCCCGCAACACCGGGCTACAGCAGGGCGCGACCGACATCGTTGGCCAGTTCTCCGGCGGCAAGACGCCCGAGCAATTGATCGAGCAGGCCAAGGGCATGCTTGGCGGCAACCAGCTCGCCGCCGGCGCCGTGCTTGGCGGGCTCGGCGCGCTGATCTTCGGGACCTCGGCCGGCCGCTCACTCGCCGGCTCGGCCGCCAAGGTCGGCGGCCTCGCGCTGATCGGCGGCCTCGCCTACAAGGCCTTCCAGAACTACCAGGCCGGCAAACCGCTGCTCGGCGCCGACCAGCAAGCCGTGCTGCCACCTCCGTCCGGCTCCGGCTTCGAGCCGGAAGCGGCGAGCAACGCCAGCGCGCTGATCTTCATCCGCGCCATGATCGCCGCCTCGGCCTCCGACGGCCATATCGACCAGACCGAGCGCAATGCCATCCTCGGCGGCCTGCGCGAGGCCGGCCTCGACGCGGAAGCCAATGAATGGCTCACCAACGAGCTGGCCAACCCGGCGAGCGTCGATGCGCTGGTCGAGGGCGCCGAGACGCCTGAGCTCGCCGCGCAGATCTATACGGCGGCGCGTGTCGCCATCAATCCGGACACCCCGGCCGAGAAGGACTTCCTCGCCGGTCTCGCCGGCTCGCTCGGCCTCGATGCCGAGCTGGTCGCGAACATCGACGCGGCGGCGAGTGCTGCGAAGGTCTGACCTCTGACGCAGATCTGGGGTGCGTCGGGTGCGGATTGACGCCTGACGTACCCGACCGACCAATGCGGTATGCAATCACCCTCCCCGCATTGGTCGGCGCGCCTGCCGTTCTACTATGGCTGGCTCATCATCGGCGCCGCCTTCGTCACCATGGCGGTGGCAGTCAGCGCCCGCACGGCCTTCTCGCTGCTGCTGCCGCCGCTGATCGACGAGTTCGGCTGGGATCGCGGGCTCGCCTCGGGCGCTTTCTCCTTCGGTTTCCTGCTCTCGGCCGTGACCAGTACATTTGTCGGCCGCGTCATGGACAAGCACGGCCCGCGCGTCGTGATCGAGACCGGCGTGGCGATGCTGGCGGCGGGCATGCTGATCGCGCCGGCGATCAGCGCGGCCTGGCACCTTTATCTGACGCTCGGCGTCCTGGTCGGCTGCGGCGCCAATCTAATGAGCTTCTCGGCTCAGTCGCTGTTCCTGCCAAACTGGTTCGTGCGCCGCCGGGCCTTTGCAATCAGCATCGCCTTTTCCGGTGTCGGCGTCGGCGCGCTGCTGCTCCTGCCGTGGCTGCAATCGATCATCAGCCGGGATGGCTGGCGCGCCGCCTGCTGGATCATGGGCCTGCTCGTGCTCTTCCTGCTCGGGCCACTCAATCTGCTGGTCCGCCGCAAGCCGCAGGATCTCGGCTTGCAGCCAGACGGCGAAACCGGCCCGGCCAGCACCGGCGCGGCACATCGCAAGGCGGCAGTGGTCGACCAGGCTTGGGTCGCAGTCGAATGGACGCTGGCCCGCGCACTGCGCACTGCCCCCTTCTGGTGGATCGTGCTCGGCTATTTTTGTGCGATGGTCGCCTGGTATGCGGCGCAGGTCCATCAAACCAAGTACCTGATCGAGGTTGGTTTTTCCCCGCTGACCGCGGCCTGGGCGCTGGGCCTCGTCAGTGCCGTCGCCATACCCGGCCAGATCGGATTAGGAGCCCTGTCGGACCGTATCGGCCGGGAATGGGTCTGGACGGTGGGTTGCCTGGGCTTCGCCATCTCCTATGCCGCGCTGATCGCGCTGGAGCACACGCCGTCCCCTGTCCTGCTCTATGTGATGGTGATCGCCCAGGGTTTTCTGGGTTATGCGCTGACTTCGGTATTGGGCGCGATCGTTGTCGAGATTTTCGAAGGGCCGCAGTTCGGGGCGATCTTCGGGACGATCACGGTGGCGGTACTTGCTGGCGGCGCGGCCGGGCCCTGGCTGGCCGGCGCGATCCACGACGCAACCGGCAGCTATCGCCCGGCCTTCCTGCTGGCGGTCGCCTGCTGCCTCGTCTCGGCCGCGGCGATCTGGCTGGCCGCGCCACGAAAGGTGCGGCTGGTGCCGGGACGTGTCAGGCCAGCCGCCTGACCAGCCAGGGACCGGGGATCAGGGCGCGCGCTTGACGCCCTGATCGTCCTCGAACACCGGCCGGAAGAAGCTGCGCTCATAGCTGATAATGAAGCGGTGCTTGTCGTTCTCTGCGACCACGGAGAGGCACTCCGCGTCCTTGAACGAGGCCTCGCGATAGGCCTCGTATGCGGCGAAGGACGGGAAGCTGAACATCGCCAGCGCCACGTTCGACATCCCCTCCGACGGCATGAAATAGCCGTGATGCTTGCCGCCGAACCGCTCGACCAAGCGGATCCAGGCTTTGCCATAGGCCTCGAAGGCCGGGAGTTGGTAGGGGTCGACGACGTAGCGAAGATGGCAGGTTATCGTCATCGTCAGGCCGCTTTCGCATTCTTGAGGAACTCGCCCATCCGCCCGAGCGCCCGCTCGATATTCTCCAGCGAGTTTGCGTAGGAGAGCCGGATATAGCCTTCACCGTGGACGCCGAAATCCGGCCCGCCGATCGTGGCGACGCCGGCATCCTCGAGCAGGGCCGAGGCCAGCTTCTTCGCCTTCCAGCCGGTCTGCGACACGTTCGGGAAGGCGTAGAAGGCCCCCTTGGGCACGATGCAGGAGACGCCGGGCA